>NZ_JAAHBU010000220.1 GCF_010671725.1 Pseudomonas brassicae
GCGCTGTACCAGGGCCAGGCGTTCCTGCGCTATCAACTCACCCCCAGCTTCGACCTGCGCGTGGGTTACTCCAGGCTCTGGGGCGGTGAAACCCGCCTGGACGGCGTCGACCAGCATGACGAGCCGAAAACCGCCAAGTTCCTGGTGGGCGCCGGCTGGTTCGTCGCACCCAAGACCCAACTGCTGTTCAACTATGGCCGCGACCACTCGGTGGAAAACGGTTTCAGGGAAGGCGACCGCTTCAACGTACGCCTGATGCAGATGTTCTGATCCGCGCCCCGTTGCTCACCGAGGAATACCCATGATCAAGCACACCCTCATACACACGCTGAGTGCCGCAGTGTTGATGCTGGCGGCCAGCACCCCGTTGACGGCGATGGCCGCGACGGTCGACGAAGCGGCCATCCGCGCTACCGAACAGGCCGGCAGCGAATGGCTCAGCCATGGCCGTACCTACGCCGAACAACGCTTCAGCCCGTTGCAGCAGATCAATGCCGGCAACGTCAGGCAACTGGGCCTGGCCTGGTACATGGACCTGGACAACACCCGTGGCCTTGAGTCCACGCCGTTGTTCCATGACGGGGTGCTCTACACCTCGATGTCGTGGAGCCGGGTGATCGCGGTGGATGCCGCCAGCGGCAAGGAGCTGTGGCGCTACGACCCCGAGGTGCAACGGGTCAAGGCCCGCACCGCGTGCTGCGACGCGGTCAACCGGGGCGTGGCGCTGTGGGGCGACAAGGTCTACGTCGGCACCCTCGACGGCGCTGATCGCCCTCGATGCCAAGACCGGCAAAGCGCTGTGGAGCCAGCAGACCACCGACCCGGCCAAGCCCTACAGCATCACCGGCGCACCGCGGGTGGTCAAAGGCAAGGTCATCATCGGCAATGGCGGCGCCGAGTATGGCGTGCGCGGTTTCGTCTCGGCCTACGATGCCGTCAGCGGCAAGCTGGCCTGGCGTTTCTACACCGTGCCGGGCGATCCGGCCTTGCCCTACGAGCACCCGGAGCTGCGCGAGGCGGCCAGACCTGGCAGGGCGATCAATACTGGAAGCTTGGGGGTGGCGGCACGGTGTGGGACAGCATGGCCTATGACCCCGAACTGGACCTGCTCTACGTCGGCACCGGCAATGGCTCGCCGTGGAACCGCGAGGTACGCAGCCCCGGTGGCGGCGACAACCTGTACCTGTCCTCGATCCTGGCGATCAGGCCCGACAGCGGCAAGCTCGCCTGGCATTACCAGGTCACTCCGGGCGACAGCTGGGACTTCACCGCCACCCAGCAGATCACCCTGGCCGAGCTGAACATCGCGGGCACGCCGCGCAAGGTGCTGATGCAGGCGCCCAAGAACGGCTTCTTCTATGTGCTGGATCGCACTGACGGCAAGCTGATATCGGCAGAAAAATTCGGCAAGGTGACCTGGGCCGAAAAAGTCGACCTCACCACGGGGCGGCCGGTCGAGGCGCCGGGGGTGCGCTACGAAAAACAGCCCATCGTGATGTGGCCCAGCCCCTTTGGTGCGCATAACTGGCATTCGATGTCGTTCAACCCCGGCACCGGGCTGGTCTACATTCCGTATCAGGAAGTGCCCGGCGTGTACCGCAACGAAGGCAAGGATTTTGTCGTGCGCAAGGCCTTCAACACCGCTGCCGGCTTTGCCGACGCCACCGACGTGCCGTCGGCGGTGGTCAGCGGCGCATTGCTGGCCTGGGACCCGGTCAAGCAGAAGGCTGCCTGGACAGTGCCGTACCCCACCCACTGGAACGGTGGCACCCTGAGCACGGCCGGCAACCTGGTGTTCCAGGGTACCGCCAGCGGCCAGATGCATGCCTACGCGGCCGACAGCGGCCAGGCGCTGTGGCAGTTCGAGGCGCAAAGCGGGATTGTCGCCGCGCCCATGACCTTCGAGCTGGCGGGGCGTCAGTATGTGGCGATCATGGCCGGCTGGGGCGGGGTGGCCGCCTTGACCGGCGGCGAGTCGATGAACCAGCCGGGCATGCAGAATCGTAGCCGCCTGCTGGTGTTCGCCCTTGACGGCAAGGCCCGTTTGCCGGACGCAAGCGTGGTGGCCAGCGCACCCGAGCGGGTGCCCGTACCGGTGACTGCGGCGCCGGCCCAGGTGTTGGCTGGCAAGCAGCTGTATGGCCAGTTCTGTAGTGTATGCCACGGCATGGGCACCATCAGCGGCGGGCTGGTGGCCGACCTGCGCCAGTCCAGCGCTGCGACCCGCGAGCACTTCCAGCAGATCGTCCTGCAGGGCGCACTCAAGCCGTTGGGCATGCCGTCCTTCGAGGACGCGCTGACGCCTGAGGAGGTCGAGCGGATCAAGCTCTACGTGATGTCCCGCGAGTACGAGGACTACGCAGCGCGACACGCGCCAGCACCTTGAACCGCAGCGGGCCTGCCTGCAGGCCCGCCGTCGGTTGTTCGTCGCAAACCCTGCGCGCCAGCTGGTGCAGTGGGGGGTTCTGGTCTTTGATTGGGGGGTAGGCACACTGCTGGCAGTCGCTGTGGCGCCAATGGAATACCCCACTTTTCAAGGAGCTCCCCATGTCTGCCATCCCCTCGCGCAGCCCCCGCAAGGCCCCCCTGTCTGCCAGCAAGGACGTTACCGCACTGGTACCGGATTTTCCCTTCCACTACGGCCAGTACCTGAGTGCTGCACGTGCGGCGGGCACACCGTTGTGCCGCGTGCCGACGTCGTGCTGGGGGGAGAAGGTCCTGATCGTGGGGGCGGGTCGCGGGGCGTGGTAGCCGCCTACGAAGTGCTGCGCATGGGCCTGCATCCGATTGTCGTGGAGGCGTCCGAACGCATCGGCGGGCGGCTGTATTCCAAGGTGATGGGCGACCCCGGCGCCGAGGTCATCTGCGAGCTGGGTGCCATGCGCTTTCCGCTGTCCGGCAAGGCGCTGTTCCACTATTTCGCCAAGGTCGGCATGACCGGCCACATGGCCGATTTTCCCAACCCGGGCACCGTGGCGGCGGGCAGCACGGTCGTCGATTATCAGGGCAGCGTGAAGTACTACGAAGCGGGCAGCCCGTACTTTCCCATCCCACCGGGCTATGTCGAGCTCGAAGAGCAGTTCTTCGAGCGCTTTCTGGGCGGCGCGCCGTTCCACTTCAAGGAACTCGAACGGGCCATGACCGAAGGCAGTATCGACCAGCAGGCCATCAAGCGGCTGTGGAACGCCGTGGTCAAGCGCGAAGACGGCGGCAGCTGGGATGACGCCAGCTTCTACCACGCACTGCTGCAGGAGTCGGGGTGGAGCAAGGCGCAGATCAACCTGTTCGGCCAGATCGGCTTTGGCACCGGCGGCTGGAACACCGACTACCCCAACAGCATTCTCGAAGTGCTGCGCGTGTTGTACACCGGGCTCGATGCCAGCCATCAACTGATGTACCAGGGCGCCGATGCGTTGCCCAAGGCGCTGTGGTCGCGTTCACCCACCGCGTTGGGGGATGCCTGCGACAACGATCAGGGCCACAGGAGTGTGGAGTCGATGACCCGCCAGGTGATCGCCGACCCCTTCAGCCAGGAGGTGCGCCATATCAGCCCACTGCCGGATGGCACATTCTCGGTGCTGATCCATGACCTGAAGCGCGACATGCCCAACTGGCTGAGCATCGGCCACGTGGTGTATACGCCGCACGTGCGAGTGCTCGACAAACTGCGCGCGGTGGGCACGGCGCAGCAGCTCCAGCGCATGGATGCGTTGCTGCCCAAGGCGACCTGGGAAGCGGTCAAGTACACCCACTACATGCAATCGGCGAAGATTTTCGCCGCCACGCAACGGCCGTTCTGGCATGAGCGCCCCGGCGAGCTGCAAGAGCGGTGCATGAGCGTGACCTTGTCCGACAGCCTTACCCGTGGCACTTACCTGGTGGACTATACCGCCAGCCGCGCCGAGTACCGTGGCAGTGGCATCTTCTTGTCTTATACCTGGAACGATGACGCCTTGAAATTCCTGGGCGACCGACCGGCGCCCGGCCCGCAGCACGCCCAGGTGTGCACGACGATACTGCAGTCCATCTACCCGAATGTGGATTTTGCCGCGCAGTTCAGCGCCAGCAACACCTTCATCGAACACAACTGGGAAGACCAGCCGCATTACCTGGGGGCGTTCAAGATGAACCTGCCCGGGCAGTACACGTACCAGCGCCTGCTGTTTTCGCAGTTCATGGACGGTGTGCAGCAGGTGGGGCAGCGTCCTTATGGTTTTATCCTGGCCGGCGACGACGTGTCCTGGACCGGCGGCTGGGCCGAAGGTGCGGTCAGCACGGCGATCAACGCGGTCAACAAGATTGCGGTGTGCCTGGGCGGGGCCAGCATCCAGGGCAACCCGGGGCCGGTGGAGGTATGGGACACCCTCAAGCCAATCGAGCTGAACTGACGACAGCGGGGTCGGGAAAGCGGGTAAAGCTATCCACAAAAAACGTGGGTAGCTCTGTGGATAACGCGCTACAGGCTGCGTACCACAAGGCCTGCGTCAGTTTGATTACAAACTGAACAGCTGTCGTTCCGTTCGTCGCCGCGGCGTTGTTCACTGTGCCGAGTTCGTCATTCCCACGGTGCAAATCGATCAAGCCTTGGCCCTGGGGTGTGGGGCACGATGGACGGTCTGTCCAAGGAGTTGATCATGATCCGACTGACCCTTAATCAAGCCACCGAGTTGGCTGAGTCGATCCTGCTGCATAACGGTTTCAGCCCGGCGCATGCTGCGGCGGTCACCGCCACGGTGGTGGCTGGCGAGCGCGATGGCTGTGCTTCGCACGGCCTGTACCGGGTGATTGGCTGTGTGAACTCGCTCAAGGCCGGCAAAGTGGCGGCAGCGGCCGAGCCGCAGGTGATCGACCAGGCCCCTTCGATCGTGCGCGTGGATGCGCGTGGTGGGTTCTCGCAGCTGGCGTTCCAGGCGGGCTTGCCGCTGCTTGAAGCCAAGGCGCGCAGCAACGGGATTGCTGCGTTGGCGATCAACCACTGCGTGCATTTTTCGGCGTTGTGGGTCGAGATCGAGCAGCTTACGGCTGCAGGCCTGGTGGCCTTGGCGTGCAACCCCAGCCATGCCTGGGTGGCGCCGGCGGGCGGTAGCCAGCCGGTGTTCGGCACCAACCCGATTGCCTTTGGCTGGCCGCGAGTGGGCAAGCCGCCGTTCGTGTTCGACTTTGCTACCAGCGCGATTGCGCGTGGTGATATCGAGTTGCATCGGCGGGCGGGCAAGGCCATTCCTGAGGGTTGGGGTGTGGATGCCGAGGGTCAGCCGAGCACAGACCCGAATGTGGTGCTGGACCGTGGTGCGATGCTGACGTTTGGTGGGCACAAGGGTTCGGCGTTGGCGGCGATGGTGGAATTGATTGCCGGGCCGTTGATTGGTGACCTGACCAGTGCCGAATCGTTGGCGCATGACGCGGGTAGCAAATCGTCGCCGTACCATGGTGAGTTGATCATTGCGCTGGACCCGCAGCGGTTCCTGGGGGTGGGCGCCGAGGCGCACCTGGCGCGTGCCGAGAGCGTGTTTGCGGGGATCCAGGGTCAGGGTGCGCGGTTGCCGTCGCAGCGTCGATTTGATGCGCGTGCGCGCAGCCTGGAGGAGGGCGTGCAGATTCCTGAGGCGTTGTACCGCGACTTGAAGGCGTTGTTGGGTTCTGACCGGAACTGAGGTTGGGTCACCAAGGGGCTGGCACCTGTTGGCCCCACCGCGATCTGCGGCGAACCCCCAAGGCTGACAACGCCGATCCTGCAGGCCATGGCGCGTTGCAA
>NZ_JAAHBU010000221.1 GCF_010671725.1 Pseudomonas brassicae
CCCCGCGCCAGCGGGCAACGCCGGCCCAAAGACTGGCACAATGGGCGCCATTGGCGGCCTGCATGGCGGCACGCCCGACCTGGAGTCCTTTATGAGCGAAAGCGCATTCGCCGACCGCATCGTGCAGAGCCTGCTCGATACCGATTTCTACAAGCTGACGATGATGCAGGCGGTACTGCACAACTACCCCAACGTCGACGTCGAGTGGGAGTTTCGCTGTCGCAACGGCGAGACCTGCGCCCCTATCTGGCGCAGATCCGCGCCCAGATCGAGCACCTTTGCGAGCTGAGCATCAGCCCCCAGCAACTGGGTTTCCTGGAGCAGATCAGCTTCATGAAACCGGACTTCCTGCGGTTTCTGGGCCTGTTCCGCTTCAACCTGCGCTACCTGCACCTGGCCATCGAGCATGACGAACTGGTGCTGCGCCTGCACGGCCCGTGGCTGCACGTGATCCTGTTCGAAGTGCCGCTGCTGGCAATCATCAGCGAGGTGCGCAACCAGCATCGTTATCCACAGGTCAGGCTGAGCGACGCTCGCGACCAGTTGCACCGCAAGTTCGACTGGCTGCGGGCCAACGCCAGCAGCGAAGAGCTGGCCGAACTGCAGGTGGCCGACTTCGGTACCCGTCGGCGCTTCTCCTACAAGGTTCAGGAAGAGGTGGTGAAGGTGCTGGCGGCGGAGTTCCCGGCTCGCTTCGTGGGCACCAGCAATGTGCACCTGGCACGCAAACTGGATATCAAACCGCTTGGCACCATGGCCCACGAATGGATCATGGCGCACCAGCAACTGGGGCCGCGGCTGATCGACAGCCAGATCGCCGCCCTCGACTGCTGGGTGCGCGAGTACCGCGGGCTGCTGGGGATCGCGCTGACCGACTGCATCACCATGGACGCGTTCCTCGGCGATTTCGACCTGTACTTCGCCAAGCTGTTCGATGGCCTGCGTCATGACTCCGGTGACCCGGTGGCATGGGCGGAAAAGGCCATCGCGCACTACCGCACGCTGGGGATCGACCCGATGACCAAGACCCTGGTGTTCTCCGACGGGCTGAACCTGACCAAGACCCTGGAGATTTTCCGCGCGTTGCGCGGGCGCATCAACGTCAGCTTCGGCATCGGCACCAACCTCACCTGTGACATTCCCGGGGTGGCGCCGATGAGCATCGTGCTTAAAATGACCGACTGCAACGGCCAGCCGGTGGCGAAGATTTCCGACGAGGCGGCCAAGACCCAATGCCGCGACGCCAACTTTGTCGCCTACCTGCGCCACGTATTCAAAGTGCCCAAGGAGTAACCCATGCAAGCCGTCCAGCGAGAGATTGCGCAACAGCTCAAGGTTCAGCCGCCGTTCGCCGACGCGGCCGCGCTCGAAGCCGAGAAAGCCCGGCGCGTGGCCTTTATCCAGCAGTGCCTGCAAAACGCCGGGCTCAAGACCCTGGTGCTGGGCATCAGCGGCGGGGTCGACTCGCTGACCGGCGCCCTGCTGGCCCAGCGTGCGGTAGCGCAGTTGCGCGAGCAGACGGGTGATGCGCAGTACCGTTTCATTGCCGTGCGCCTGCCGTATCAGGTGCAGCATGACGAGCATGACGCCCAGGCGTGCATCGACTTCATCCAGCCGGACGAATGCCACACCGTGAACATCGCCCCGGCCGTGCAGGCGCTGGCGGCCGAGGTCGAGGCGCTCAAGGACGGCAAGCCGGCGATGGTCGACTTTGTGGTGGGCAACACCAAGGCGCGCATGCGCATGGTGGCGCAGTACACCATTGCCGGCGCACGCGGTGGGCTGGTGATCGGGACCGACCATGCGGCCGAGGCGGTGATGGGGTTCTTTACCAAGTTTGGCGATGGCGCGTGCGACCTGGCGCCGTTGAGCGGGCTGGTGAAAAACCAGGTACGCGCGATTGCACGCAGCTTTGGTGCACCGGAGTCACTGGTGGAGAAAGTACCGACCGCAGACCTGGAAGACCTGGCGCCGGGCAAGCCGGACGAGGCATCGCACGGGGTGAGCTATGCGCAGATCGATGCGTTCCTGCAGGGCGAGGCGGTGAGCGCCGAGGCGTTCGAGATCATCAAGCGTACGTACGACAAGACCCACCACAAGCGCGAGATGCCCTTCGCCCCGTGAGCCCCATTCGCTGGCA
>NZ_JAAHBU010000222.1 GCF_010671725.1 Pseudomonas brassicae
TTGGCCGGCCTCGACGATAGGCGCGGCGGTGGTGAAGTCCGGTTTCGCCGATTTTCCAGGTGGATCACGTCATGCCCGGCGGCCTGCAGTTCGTTGGCCCGCGCCAGCAGCGCCATGACATGGAAGGGTTCGATGGCGCGACTGCGCGCACTGTAGGGCTGGGCCATGGCCTTCTCTCAAATGGGTCTAAAATGATGATTCTACCCATGCACGGGAACGAACGTGTGGGTAAAGCCGTGGTCAACCGGGAAGACAACCGGGAGTAGCGCGCCCCGATTCGATCTGGTAAGTTCGGCGGCTTGCAGTCGCAGGGCCGGCGGGCGCCGGAGATGGAGAAGCCTGCGCAATGGATTAGAAGAGTGAGAGGCGGTCTATTCATGTCCACCCAAGAAAAGCAACAAAACGGTCAAGCCGTGAGCAACTTCACCCCCTACGTAGAAGTTGAGGGTGAGGAGTACATGAGCGACAACATGCGGGCCCACTTTGTCTCCATCCTGAACACGTGGAAACAGGATCTGATGCAAGAGGTGGATCGCACGGTAGTTCATATGAAGGAAGAAGCGGCCAACTTTGCCGACCCGGCCGACCGTGCCAGCCAGGAAGAAGAGTTTGCGCTGGAACTGCGGGCACGTGACCGCGAACGCAAGCTGATCAAGAAGATCGACAAGACCCTGCAACTGATTCAGGACGAAGAGTACGGGTGGTGTGAGAGCTGCGGTGTGGAGATCGGCGTGAAACGCCTTGAGGCACGCCCGACTGCCGACATGTGTACAGACTGCAAGACCCTTGCAGAAATCAAGGAAAAGCAGGTCGGCAAGGCCTGACCTGACACGAACGGGGCGCTCAAGGCGCCCCGCTTCATTTATGGCTGTCGGATTTACCTGCCTGTGATGAACACGCCTCGCTACATCGGGCGCTTCGCCCCTACCCCCAGTGGTTTCCTGCACTTCGGCTCGCTGGTCGCCGCCCTCGCCTCATGGCTGGATGCGCGCGCCGTGGGCGGCCAATGGCTGTTGCGCATGGAAGACATCGACCCCCCACGCGAAGCCCCTGGCGCCCAGGCGGCCATCCTGCACACCCTGGAAAGCTACGGCCTGCACTGGGACGGCGCAGTGGTGTACCAGAGCCAGCGTCACGAGGCCTACGCCGCAGTGGTACAGCGCCTGTTCCAGCAGGGCCTGGCCTACGCCTGCACCTGTTCGCGCAAGCAGCTCGAGGGCTACCACGGCATCTACCCGGGGCTGTGCCGCAACCTGGGCCATGCGCAGGAAGACGCCGCCATTCGCCTGCGCGTCCCCGAGTTGAGCTACCACTTCAGCGATCGCCTGCAAGGCCGCTTCGAACAGCACCTGGGCCGCGACGTGGGCGACTTCGTGATTCGCCGCCGCGACGGCCTGTACGCCTACCAACTGGCGGTGGTGCTGGACGATGCCTGGCAGGGCGTGACCGATATCGTGCGCGGTGCCGACCTGCTCGACAACACGCCACGACAGCTGTATCTGCAAGAACTGCTGGGCCTGTCGCAGCCCCGCTATCTGCACGTGCCACTGATACCCAACCCGACGGCCACAAGCTGGGCAAGTCATACCGCTCTGCACCGCTGCCACCCCACCAGGCCACCGCGTTGCTGCTACGAGCATTGCGCGCGCTCGGCCAGCCGGTCGAGGCCGCCATGGCGCTCGGCACACCGAGCGAAGTACTGGCCCACGCGGCCAGGCATTGGAACACCGACGCCCTGCCCCGACGCCTGAGCGTACCCGAAGCCGACCTTCAATGATCGTTGCTCACTTCTGACACAGGCGCTGCACTGGTCTGGAGAGCAGCGCTGTACCTGTGGGCGCTGGCTTGCCAGCGAAGAGGCCCGACCAACGTGCACAAAGCCCAATAAATTCAATTCCTTGGGCATCCACGCAAAGGTCGTTTGCACAACTCGGGCCTTCCGTTACCATCGACGCCTATTTGCGCCAATAATAAGCCAGGCACGCAACACCGACAGCCAACGAGGCCCGCATGTACATCTATCGCTTGGTCCTGCTTCTGGTAGTGGGGATCTACCTGTTCTCACCGGCCATCATGGACTGGTGGATCGAACCGACCGGTGCCTGGTATCGCCCCTACCTGCTGTGGCTGATCCTGATCGTCGTGACCTTTATCCTGCAGAGCCAACGTGATGCCGATGAGCTTTAGCCTGACCCAGATGATCCTGATCAGCGCCGCCTACCTGCTGGTGCTGTTCGGCGTGGCCTGGATCAGCGAGCGCGGCATGATCCCGCGCTCGATCATCCGCCACCCGCTGACCTACACCTTGTCGCTGGGCGTGTATGCCAGCGCCTGGGCCTTCTATGGCACGGTGGGGCTGGCGTACCAGTACGGCTACGGCTTCCTGGCCTGTTATCTGGGCGTGTCCGGGGCGTTCCTGCTGGCACCCGTGCTGCTCTACCCGATCCTGAAGATCACCCGCACCTACCAGCTTTCGTCGCTGGCCGACCTGATTGCGTTCCGCTTTCGCAGCACCTGGGCCGGGGCACTGACCACCATCTTCATGCTGATCGGGGTGCTGCCGCTGCTGGCACTGCAGATCCAGGCCGTGGCCGACTCGATCAGCATTCTCACCGGAGAGCCGGTGAAGAGCCGCGTGGCGCTGGCCTTCTGCGCGATGATCACACTGTTCACCATTTTCTTCGGCTCGCGCCATATCGCCACCCGTGAAAAACACGAGGGCCTGGTGTTCGCCATCGCCTTTGAATCGGTGGTCAAGCTGCTGGCGTTGGGCGGTATCGGCCTCTACGCGCTGTACGGGGTGTTCGGCGGGCCGCACGAGCTGGAGGTGTGGCTGCTGCAGAACCAGACCGCCCTCGCCGCCCTGCACACACCACTGCAGGAAGGCCCGTGGCGCACCCTGCTGCTGGTGTTCTTCGCCTCGGCCATCGTGATGCCGCACATGTACCACATGGCCTTCACCGAAAACCTCAACCCGCGTTCGCTGGTCAGCGCCAGCTGGGGCCTGCCGCTGTTCCTGCTGCTGATGAGCCTGGCGGTGCCGCTGATCCTGTGGGCCGGGCTCAAGCTGGGCGCCAGTACCAGCCCGGAATACTTCACGCTGGGCCTGGGCATTGCCGCCAACAACGAGGCACTGGCACTGCTGGCGTACATCGGCGGGCTATCCGCCTCCAGCGGGCTGATCATCGTCACCACCCTGGCGCTGTCGGGCATGGCCCTCAACCACCTGGTGCTGCCGCTGTACCAGCCACCGGCAGAAGGCAACATCTACCGCTGGCTGAAGTGGACCCGCCGCGCACTGATCGTGGCAATCATCGCCGCCGGCTTCGGCTTCTACCTGTTGCTGGGCGCCCAGCAGGACCTGGCCAACCTGGGCATCGTCGCCTTTGTCGCCACCTTGCAGTTCCTGCCCGGGGTGCTGTCGGTGCTGTACTGGCCGACCGCCAACCGACGCGGTTTCATCGCCGGCCTGCTGGCGGGGATCTTCGTGTGGATGGTGACCATGCTGTTGCCACTGGTGGGCAACCTGCAGGGCTTCTACATTCCGCTGCTGAACATGATCTACGTGCTCGACGACACCAGCTGGCACATGGCGGCAATCGCCTCGCTGGCGGCCAACGTGCTGCTGTTCACATTGATATCGCTGTTCACCAATGCCAGCGCCGAGGAGGTCGCCGCCGCCGAGGCCTGCGCGGTGGACAACGTGCGTCGCCCGCAACGGCGCGAACTGCACGCCGCCTCGCCACAGGAATTCGCCACCCAACTGGCCAAGCCGCTGGGGGCCAAGGCTGCGCAGAAAGAAGTGGAGCAGGCCCTGCGTGACCTCTACCTGCCGTTCGACGAGCGCCGCCCCTATGCATTGCGCCGCCTGCGCGACCGCATCGAGGCCAACCTGTCGGGCCTGATGGGGCCGAGTGTGGCGCAGGACATGGTCGAGACCTTCCTGCCCTACAAATCCGGCAGCGAGAACTATGTCACCGAAGACATCCACTTTATCGAAAGCCGCCTGGAAGACTATCACTCGCGCCTCACCGGCCTTGCCGCCGAACTCGACGCCCTGCGCCGCTACCACCGCCAGACCCTGCAGGAGCTGCCCATGGGCGTCTGCTCGCTGGCCAAGGATCAGGAGATCCTGATGTGGAACAAGGCCATGGAAGAACTTACCGGCATCCCCGCCAAGCGCGTGGTGGGCTCGCGCCTGGCCACCATCGGCGAGCCGTGGCGCGGCCTGCTGCTGGGCTTCATCCATGTACCCGATGAACACCTGCACAAGCAACGCCTGGGCCTCGATGGCCAGACCCGCTGGCTCAACCTGCACAAGGCCGCCATCGACGAGCCGCTGGCGCCGGGCAACAGCGGCCTGGTACTGCTGGTCGAAGATCTCACCGAAACCCAGATGCTCGAAGACAAGCTGGTGCACTCCGAACGCCTGGCCAGCATTGGCCGGCTGGCCGCCGGGGTGGCCCACGAGATCGGCAACCCGGTCACCGGCATCGCCTGCCTGGCGCAGAACCTACGCGAAGAGCGCGAGGACGATGGCGAGATCACCGAGCTGAGCAGCCAGATCCTCGAACAGACCAAGCGCATTTCGCGCATCGTGCAGTCGCTGATGAGCTTTGCCCACGCCGGCAGCCACCAGCACAGCGACGAGCCGGTGTGCCTGGCCGAAGTGGCGCAGGATGCCATCGGTCTGCTGGCCTTGAACCGGCGCAATTTCGAAGTACAGTTCTTCAACCTGTGCGATCCGGATCACTGGGTCGACGGTGACCCGCAACGCCTGGCGCAAGTGCTGATCAACCTGCTGTCCAATGCCCGCGATGCCTCCCCCGCGGGCAGCGCCGTGCGGGTCAAGAGCGAAGCCAGCGAGCACACCGTCGACCTGATCGTCGAAGACGAAGGCAGCGGCATTCCCAAGAGCATCATGGACCGCCTGTTCGAACCCTTCTTCACCACCAAGGATCCGGGCGAAGGCACCGGGCTGGGGCTCGCTCTGGTCTATTCCATCGTGGAAGAGCATTATGGACAAATCACCATCGACAGCCCGGCCGATACCCAAAGCCAGCGTGGCACCCGGATCCGTGTGACCCTGCCGCGTCATGTCGTAGCGACGTCCGCTGTGAACTGAGACCGTCGAGAGAATTGAATCAATGCCGCATATTCTGATCGTCGAAGACGAAACCATCATCCGCTCGGCATTGCGCCGATTGCTGGAACGCAACCAGTACCAGGTCAGCGAGGCTGGCTCGGTACAGGAAGCCCAGGAGCGTTTCAGCATTGCGACCTTCGACCTGATTGTCAGCGACCTGCGCCTGCCCGGCGCACCGGGTACCGAGCTGATCAAGTTGGGCCAGGGCACGCCAGTACTGATCATGACCAGCTACGCCAGCCTGCGCTCGGCCGTCGACTCGATGAAGATGGGCGCGGTGGACTACATCGCCAAACCCTTCGACCACGACGAGATGCTGCAGGCCGTCGCGCGCATCCTGCGCGATCGCCAGAGCGCCCCCGCCGTACCGCTCGAGCGCAGCAATGGCAAGACCGCCCCGGCCGACAAGCCGGGCGCCAGCAATGCCAACGGCGAGATCGGCATCATTGGCTCGTGCCCGCCGATGCAGGACCTGTACAGCAAGATCCGCAAGGTCGCGCCCACCGACTCCAATGTGTTGATCCAGGGCGAGTCGGGCACCGGTAAAGAGCTGGTGGCCCGCGCGCTGCACAACCTGTCGCGCCGGGCCAAGGCGCCGATGATTTCGGTCAACTGTGCAGCGATCCCGGAGAGCTTGATCGAGTCCGAACTGTTCGGCCACGAAAAAGGTGCATTCACCGGTGCCAGCGCCGGGCGTGCCGGCCTGGTCGAAGCGGCCGATGGCGGCACGCTGTTCCTCGACGAAATCGGTGAGCTGCCGCTCGAAGCCCAGGCGCGCCTGCTGCGCGTACTGCAGGAAGGCGAGATTCGCCGGGTTGGCTCGGTGCAGTCGCAGAAGGTCGACGTGCGCCTGATCGCCGCGACCCACCGTGACCTGAAGAACCTGGCCAAGGTTGGCCAGTTCCGTGAAGACCTGTATTACCGCCTGCACGTGATCGCACTGAAACTGCCGGCCCTGCGCGAACGTGGCGCCGACGTCAACGAGATCGCCACTGCGTTCCTGGCACGCCAGAGCGCACGCATCGGCCGCAACGACCTGCAGTTCGCCCATGATGCCGAACAGGCCATCCGCCATTACGCCTGGCCAGGTAACGTGCGCGAGCTGGAGAACGCGGTGGAACGCGCGGTGATCCTGTGCGAGAGCCCGGAGATCTCTGCCGACCTGCTGGGCATCGACATCGAGCTGGCCGACCTGGAAGACGATGACGTGTTCGCCGGCCTGCCGTCCAGCAATGGGGGCGCCAGCAATACCAGCCACGAACCGACAGAAGACCTGTCGCTGGAAGACTATTTCCAGCACTTCGTGCTGGAACACCAGGACCACATGACCGAAACCGAACTGGCACGCAAGCTGGGCGTCAGCCGCAAGTGCCTGTGGGAACGTCGCCAGCGCCTGGGCATTCCGCGGCGCAAGAGCGGGGCCACCAACGAGAGCTGATGCCTTTGCGCGGCGTGGTGTTACCCGCAGGTAACACCACGCCGTGTGAAAAAAAATGTTACCTCACACCATTCGCGTAACAGAAGCCGGGGCATACGGTAACGAAACCCCGGCCTTTTTTTGCCCACAAAACGGCTGCCACAGCCTCTAACCCCTTGTTTTACTGGGGTTCGCAAAAGTTGGCACGGCACCTGCTATATGTTCGGTACAAGAACAATAACAAGCACTGCAAAAGACAATAAAAATAAGACGAATCGGCTCACGCATAACAAGAACAAGACGGCGGAGGCGCAGCTAACTGATTCTTTTGGAGAGGAGTTGTATTTGGGGCTTGCCCCACAACCAGGCAGAGAACAACAAAAACTGCACTCAAGCAGGGCCTGAACTGGTTGGATCGCATGATCACTGCAACCTCAGCGACCAAAGCAATCCGTTTGCTCTTGACTCCCGGTTAGGGAGACCACCCACAAGCCTTGCGGTTTTGTGGGTAGGGCACTCAACAAAAACAAGAAGCCCGGCAAAAAAACAATAAGAGCATGCAACTACTTCTTGGGGAGCTTCGGCTCCCCTTGTAGTTTCTGCCTTTCAACCTGCCCGATGCACCCGCCTACACCATCCTTCGAGTAAATGCTAGAATCCCCGCCCATCATGCGGCCATTCTTCGTTTTTGGCCGAACATTCCTTCAAACAGTGCATCCCATGCTGAAGAAGCTGTTCCAGTCATTCCGTCCTACCGTGCGTGGCCAGCACCATATTCGCACCACGCCCGAAGTGATCAATAGCGGTCAACATTCGCTGCAGCGCGGCCAGTTCAGCCGCCACGCGGTGAACATCGTCGAGCGCCTGCAGACCGCCGGCTACCAGGCCTACCTGGTGGGCGGTTGCGTGCGCGACCAACTCCTGGGCATCACCCCCAAGGACTTCGATGTGGCCACCAGCGCCACCCCCGAACAAGTGCGTGCGGAATTTCGCAATGCGCGGATCATCGGCCGGCGATTCAAGCTGGTCCATATCCATTTCGGCCGTGAGATCATCGAAGTCGCCACCTTCCGCGCCAACCACCCCGACGTCGAGGAAGAGAACAGCCACACCTCTTCGCGCAACGAGAGCGGGCGCATCCTGCGTGACAACGTGTATGGCACCCTGGAAGAAGACGCGCAACGCCGTGACTTCACCATCAATGCCCTGTACTACGATCCCGTCAGCGAGCGCATCCTCGACTACGCCAACGGCGTACACGACATTCGCAACCGCCTGATCCGCCTGATCGGCGACCCGGTACAGCGTTACCAGGAAGACCCGGTACGCATGCTGCGTGCAGTACGCTTCGCCGCCAAGCTGAACTTCGGTATCGAGAAGCACACCGTGCAGCCGATCCGCGAGCTGGCGCCCATGCTGCGCGAAATTCCCGCGGCCCGCCTGTTCGAAGAAACGCTCAAGCTGTTCCTCTCGGGGCATGCCGCCAGCACCTTCGAGATGCTGGTCGACCTGCAACTGTTCGACCCACTGTTCCCGGCCAGCGCCGAGGCACTGGAAGACCAGCCGACCTACACCCACACCCTGATCAGCCAGGCACTGATCAACACCGACCTGCGCATCAAGCAAGGCAAGCCGGTGACCCCGGCCTTCCTGTTCGCTGCCATGCTCTGGCCTGCCCTGCCAAGCCGTGCCCTGCGCCTGCAGAGCCGCGGCATGCCGCCGATTCCAGCGTTGCAGGAGGCCGCTCACGAGCTGATCGCCGAACAGTGCCAACGCATCGCCATCCCCAAGCGCTTCACCCTGCCGATCCGCGAGATCTGGGACATGCAGGAGCGCCTGCCACGACGCAGCGGCAAGCGCGCCGACCTGCTGCTGGACAACCCGCGCTTCCGTGCCGGTTACGATTTCCTGCTGCTGCGCGAAAGCGCGGGCGAGGAAACCGATGGCCTGGGCCAGTGGTGGACCGACTACCAGGACTGCAACGACAGCGAGCGCCGCGACATGATTCGTGACCTGGGCAGCCGCGACGAAGGCATCGGCGCGCCGCGCAACAGCAAGCGCAGCCCGAGCAAACGCAAGCGCGTCGACAGCGCCGCGGGCGAGTAACAAGCGCATGGTACGTGCCTACATCGGCCTGGGCAGCAACCTGGCCGACCCGCAGCAGCAATTGCGCAGTGCCCTCGATGCGCTGGGCCGGTTGCCCGGCTCGCAGTTGGCAGGGGTCTCGGCCTTCTATGCCAGCGATTCGCTGTCGCCCGGCCAGCCGCGCTACACCAACGCGGTGGCGGCCCTCGACAGCCGCCTGCCGGCGCTGGCATTGCTGGACGCGCTGCAGGCCATCGAAGCCGAACAGGGGCGCGAGCGCAAGGAGCGCTGGGGCCCGCGCACCCTCGACCTGGACATTCTGCTGTACGGTGACCAGGTACTCGATGAGCCCCGCCTCATCGTGCCCCACTACCATATGCACGCGCGCCCGTTCGTGCTCTACCCCTTGGCGGAACTGGTGCCCAGCGACTTCTGCCTGCCCGACCAGCGCCCGCTCGCTCGGCTGCTGGCAGAATGCCCGTTCGTCGGTCTCGAGCGCCTGTAACCGGGCATTCCCCCACGCGGTAACGCCCGTGACAGAGCCGTCGTAACAATGCGGTAACAGGGTAATTGACTTCGCACCTGCCGCTCACGACTATAGGCGTCCCGTGGCGCCCACGCGCCGCAAAAAAGGCGTATATAGGCCTGGAACAGAGCGTATTCCAAACACCACAGTCGATGATGTGTTGTTCCAGAAGATGAATACACGCGTTGTACGCAGTCGTTTTTCACAGCGCCTGAACGAGGATTCCTTTTCATGCCAGACGTAACCCTGACCACCCTGCAGAGCCTCAAGGCCAAGGGTGAGAAAATTGCCATGCTGACCTGCTACGACGCGACCTTTGCCAAGGTCGCCAGCCAGGCCGGCGTGGAGATACTGCTGGTGGGCGACTCGCTGGGCATGGTGCTGCAGGGCCATGACAGCACCTTGCCAGTCACCACGGCCGAAATGGCCTACCACACGGCCAGTGTCAAACGCGGCAATCACAGCGCGCTGATTCTGGCTGACCTGCCGTTCATGGCCTGTGCCACCACCGAGCAGGCGTTCGCCAACGCAGGTGCGCTGATGCAAGCCGGCGCGCACATGGTCAAGGTCGAGGGCGCCGCCTGGCTGGCCGAGACCATTCGCCTGCTGGCCGAGCGCGGCGTACCGGTGTGCGCGCACATGGGCCTGACCCCGCAGACCGTCAATATCCTGGGCGGCTACAAGGTGCAGGGGCGCCAGGAAAACCAGGCACGCCAGATGCGCGCCGACGCCATTGCGCTGGAGCAGGCCGGCGCCGCCATGCTGTTGCTCGAGTGCGTGCCCAGCGAGCTGGCCGCCGAAATCACCCAGGCGGTGAGCATCCCGGTGATCGGCATCGGTGCCGGCAGTGCCACCGACGGCCAGGTGCTGGTGATGCATGACATGCTGGGGCTGTCGCTCAGCGGCCGTGTACCCAAGTTCGTGAAGAACTTCATGCTCGGCCAGGCGGACATTGCCGGTGCCTTCAGCGCCTACGTGCAAGCCGTCAAACAGGTCACCTTCCCTGCCAGCGAACATGGGTTCAGCGCATGATTACCGTCAACACTGTGCGTGAACTGCGTGCCACCGTCGCCCGTGCGCGTGGCGAAGGCAAACGCATCGGCTTCGTGCCGACCATGGGCAACCTGCACAGCGGGCATGCCGCACTGGTGACCAAGGCCGCGCAACGTGCCGACTTCGTGGTGGCGAGCATCTTCGTCAACCCCCTGCAGTTCGGTGCAGGCGAAGACCTCGACAAGTACCCGCGCACCCTGGCGGCCGACCAGCAAACCCTGCTGCAGGCCGGCTGCCACCTGTTGTTTGCGCCCAGCGTCGAAGAGATGTACCCCGACGGCATGGGCGCCCAGACCCTGGTCAGCGTGCCGCAGCTCTCCGAAGGCCTGTGTGGCGCCAGCCGCCCCGGGCATTTCGAGGGCGTGGCCACCGTGGTCAGCAAGCTGTTCAACATGGTCCAGCCTGACCTGGCGGTGTTCGGCCAGAAAGACTTCCAGCAACTGGCGGTGATTCGCGCGCTGGTGCGTGACCTCAACATGCCGATCCAGATCATTGGCGAGCCCACCGTACGCGCCGCCGACGGCCTGGCGCTGTCGTCACGCAATGGCTACCTGAATGAACAGCAGCGTGCCACCGCACCTGCGCTGTACCGTACCCTGAGCCACATGGCCGACGCGATTCGCCAGGGTCGACGCGACTACCCGGCACTGCTTGGCGAAAGCCGGCAACAGATCAGCGATGCCGGCTTCAAGCCTGATTACCTGGAGATCCGCCAGGCACTCAACCTGCGCCCGGCGGGCCCTGACGACCGTGACCTGGTAATTCTGGTCGCGGCGGTGCTGGGCGCCACGCGCCTGATCGACAACCTGCACCTGAACCTCGACGAACAGTAACAAGCACCCGGCCAGCCCGTCGGGCAATAAACCTGCCGAGCTGGAAACGGGCTCGCTTTTCCAGTGTCCAAGGCAGTTCACGCAATAAGGAAACCTGCAGCGATGGCGTACTACCGCACCCCCCATGATGTGACCACGCTGCCCGCCTGGCATGCGCTTCAGCAGCACCGTGATGCCATGCAGGACTTCAGCATGCGCGAGGCGTTCAGCGCCAACCCGCAGCGCTTCGAGCAGTTCTCCCTGAGCAGTTGCGGGTTGTTCCTGGATTACTCGAAGAACCTCATCGACCACCACACCCGCGACCTGCTGGTGGGCCTGGCCAACGAAGTCGGCCTGCAGGAGGCGATCAAGTCGCTGTTTGCCGGCGAAATCCTCAACGCCTCCGAGGGCCGCCCGGCACTGCACACCGCGTTGCGCCGCCCGGTAGGCGACAAGCTCAGCGTCAATGGCGTGAACATCATGCCCGACGTGCACAAGGTGCTGAACCAGGTCACCGAGCTGGTCGGGCGCATCCACGACGGCCTGTGGCGCGGCTACAGCGAAAAGCCGATCACCGACGTGGTCAACATCGGCATCGGTGGTTCGTTCCTGGGCCCTGAGCTGGTGTCCGAGGCCCTGCTGCCGTACGCCCAACGCGGCGTACGCTGCCACTACCTGGCCAATATCGACGGCAGCGAGTTCCACGAGCTGTCGGCCAAGCTGCGCGCCGAGACCACGCTGTTCATCGTCTCGTCCAAGTCGTTCAACACCCTTGAAACCCTGAAGAATGCCCAGGCTGCGCGTGCCTGGTACCTGGCCCAGGGTGGCTCGGAAGCCGAGCTGTACAAGCACTTCATCGCGGTTTCCAGCAACAAGGCCGCCGCGGTGGCCTTCGGTATCCGTGAAGAGAACATCTTCCCGATGTGGGACTGGGTCGGTGGGCGTTACTCGCTGTGGTCGGCGATCGGCCTGCCGATTGCCCTGGCCATCGGCACCGCCAACTTCAAGGAGCTGCTGTCAGGTGCCCACACCATGGACCAGCACTTCCAGAACGCCCCGTTCGAGCAGAACATGCCGGTGCTGCTGGCCTTGCTCGGCGTGTGGTATGGCAACTTCTGGGGCGCCCAGGCGCACGCGATCCTGCCGTACGACCATTACCTGCGCAACATCACCAAGCACTTGCAGCAGTTGGACATGGAATCCAACGGCAAGAGCGTTCGCCAGGATGGCACGCCGGTCAACCATGACACCGGGCCAGTGATCTGGGGCGGCGTGGGCTGCAACGGCCAGCACGCCTATCACCAGTTGCTGCACCAGGGCACCCAGCTGATTCCGGCTGACTTCATCGTGCCGGTGGTGAGCTTCAACCCGGTGGCCGACCATCACCAGTGGCTGTACGCCAACTGCCTGTCGCAAAGCCAGGCGCTGATGCTCGGCAAGACCCGCGCCGAGGCCGAAACAGAACTGCGCGACAAGGGCATGGCCGAGGCCGAGGTGCAGCGCCTGGCGCCGCACAAGGTGATCCCGGGCAACCGTCCGAGCAATACCCTGGTGGTCGAACGCATCAGCCCGCGTCGTCTGGGGGCACTGGTGGCCATGTATGAGCACAAGGTGTTCGTGCAGAGCGTGGTGTGGGGGATCAATGCCTTCGACCAATGGGGCGTGGAACTGGGCAAGGAGCTGGGCAAGGGCGTGTACCAGCGCCTCACCGGTGGCATCGAGGAGCCGGCCGAGGACGCCTCGACCCAGGGCCTGATCAACTACTTCCGCGGGCGTCACCGGGGCTAGGGGCTACACTGTCGGGACGTTGTTGAACCCTTCGCTGGCAAGCCAGCTCCCACAGGCACACCACTGCACTTGAGGACAGTGGATACCTGTGGGAGCTGGCTTGCCAGCGAAGGGGACGACCCATATCCAACAGCAAAGGGCCCCCCAATGTTCGATATCAGCGACTACCCCGAAGCCGATGCCGTCAGCAAGGCGGCACAACTCTCCCAGGCCGACTACCAGCGCCTGTACCGCCAATCGATTGAATCCCCCGACACCTTCTGGGCCGAACAGGCCAAGCGCCTGGACTGGATCAAGCCCTGGTCGAGCGTTCAGCAAAGCGACTTGCACACCGGCCAGGCCATCTGGTTCAAGGACGCGCAGCTCAACGTCAGCTACAACTGCCTGGACCGCCACCTGGCCACCCGCGGCGATCAGCCGGCGATCATCTGGGAAGGCGACGACCCGCAGCAGTCCACTACCCTCACCTACCGCCAGGTGTACCGACAGGTGTGCCGGCTGGCCAACGTGCTCAAGCAACGCGGCGTGAAAAAGGGCGACCGCGTGTGCCTCTACATGCCGATGATCCCCGAAGCCGCGTTTGCCATGCTGGCTTGCACACGCATCGGCGCGATCCACTCGGTGGTGTTCGGTGGTTTTTCACCCGACGCCCTGCGTGACCGCATCCTCGACGCCGACTGCCGCACCGTGATCACCGCCGATGAAGGCGTGCGCGGCGGCAAAAGCATCGCCCTCAAAAGCAACGTCGACAAGGCCCTGGCCAGCTGCCCCGCGGTCAGCAGCGTGATCGTGGTACGTCGCACTGGCGCCCAGGTCACCTGGAGCGACGGCCGGGACCTCTGGTACCACGAGGCTATCGAACAGGTCGGCGACGCCTGTCCGCCCGCGCCGATGGGCGCCGAAGACCCGCTGTTCATCCTGTACACCTCCGGCAGCACCGGCAAACCCAAAGGCGTGCTGCACACCACCGCCGGCTACCTGCTGCAGGCGGCGCTGACCTTCAAGGTGGTGTTCGACTACCGCGACGGCGAAGTGTTCTGGTGCACCGCCGATGTCGGCTGGGTGACCGGCCATAGCTACATTGTCTACGGCCCGCTGGCCAATGGCGCCACCACGCTGATGTTCGAGGGCGTGCCCAACTACCCCGACGCCTCGCGCTTCTGGCAGGTGGTCGACAAGCACCAGGTCAATATCTTCTACACCGCCCCCACCGCACTGCGCGCATTGATGCGCGAAGGCCAGGGCCCGCTGCAGTCGACCTCGCGCAAAAGCCTGCGCCTGCTTGGCAGTGTCGGCGAACCGATCAACCCGGAAGCCTGGGAGTGGTACTTCGAGGCCGTCGGCCAGCAGCGCTGCCCGATCGTCGACACCTGGTGGCAGACCGAGACCGGCGCCATCATGCTCAGCCCGCTGGTCAGTACCCGCCGCATCAAGCCGGGCTGCGCCACCCAGCCGCTGTTCGGGGTACAGCCGGTGCTGCTGGACGACAAGGGCAAGCTGATAGAAGGCGCCGGCAGCGGCCTGCTAGCGATCAAGGCTTCCTGGCCCGGGCAGATCCGCAGCGTGTACGGCGACCACCAGCGCATGATCGACACCTACTTCAAGCCACTGCCGGGCTACTACTTCACCGGCGATGGTGCGCGCCGCGATGCCGACGGCGACTTGTGGATAACCGGTCGCATCGATGACGTGATCAACGTGTCGGGCCATCGTATCGGTACCGCCGAGGTGGAAAGTGCGCTGGTACTGCACGACAGCATCGCCGAAGCCGCCGTGGTCGGGTACCCTCATGACCTCAAGGGCCAAGGCATCTACGCCTTTGTCACGCCGATGAACGGTGTGAGCCCGAACGACAGCCTCAAGCAGGCACTGCTGGCGCTGGTCAGCAAAGAGATCGGCAGCTTTGCCAAACCCGAACTGATCCAGTGGGCCCCGGCGCTGCCCAAGACCCGTTCGGGCAAGATCATGCG
>NZ_JAAHBU010000223.1 GCF_010671725.1 Pseudomonas brassicae
TTTTCGATGATCTGTTGTGTTTGGCTGGCCTTGGCGAGTGACACGCCGAACCACCTGGGTTCCGCTTGCAGCAGATAACGATTGCGCTCGATCCAGCCGCGTTTTATGAACTGAACATTGTCGTAGACGACGAAGCAGTCGGCGGCGGCGATCAGTTGAAAGTACCCCAGGTAGGGGAAAAAATACGGCTGCATGATCGCTACGCGAAGCGTGCCAGTGGTCGCAGTAGTGTTGCTCACCGCGGGTTTCTCCGGGCGTTGATCAGTACCTCGATGACGCGATCCTGAGTCTGTCGGTCCAGGTCTGGATGAATTGGCAGGCACAGTACCTGGCGAGACACTCGATGAGCGTGGGGCAGCTTGCCCAGGTCAGCGCTGGGCAGCGCGCGGTACATGGGGAACTCGTTGATCAGCGGATAGAAGTAGCGACGGACCAGGATGTTCTGGGCACGGTACAGTTCATACAGTTCATCCCGGGAGGTGCCGAATGCCGTGGCATCGACCATGATCGGACAGTAGGCGTAGTTCCATTCCAGCCCGGGCGGCTGTTCAAGCAAGCTGATGCCTGGAATACCCTCCAGCCGACCCCTGTAGTGTGCGAACACCGTCTGACGATGTTCTTGTGCGCTCCCTATGTGCTGCAACTGCAATAGGCCGAAGGCCGCTTGCACTTCGTTCATCTTGCCGTTGATACCGGGTGCCATGACAGTCACCTCATCGGCGAAGCCAAAATTTTTCAGGTAGTCGATGCGCTGCTTGATCTTTTCGTCCGGGCAGATGATCGCGCCGCCCTCGAACGTGTTGAACACTTTCGTTGCATGGAAGCTGAGAATCGACAGATCCCCGTGATTCAGCACGCTTACACCGTCCTGGCGCACCCCGAAGGCGTGTGCTGCGTCATAGATGACCTTCAAGCCGTAGGTATCGGCAACTTTCTGGATGCCCTCGACATCGCAGGGCACGCCATAGCAATGCACCGGGAGGATCGCCGACGTCGCGGGTGTAATGGCTTCGGCAATGCGCCTGGGGTCAAGATTATTGGTACGCGGGTCAATGTCCACGAATACGGGTTTGAGATTGTTCCAGAGCAGCGAGTGCGCGGTGGCCACGAACGAATAGGGTGTGGTGATTACTTCGCCGTGGATGCGCAGGGCCTGAAGTGCCGTCACCAGTGCCAGGGTGCCGTTGGAAAACAGTGAAATATGCTTCACGCCCAGATAGTCAGCCAACTCCTGCTCCAGTTGCTCGTGGAAAGGTCCGCCATTGGTCAGGCGTTTACTTTCCCAGATTGCCTGGAGGTAGGGGATGAACTCGTCCAGGGGGGGGAGTAGCGGGCTGGTGACGGTGACGGACTCGGCCATAAGAAAAGCTGCTCGCGATGACAGAAAGGTAACGGATGGCGCTGTGCTGACCTGCACCCTGAGGAGCGTACCAGTCTGCGAGCGGCGGCAATCACGCCACGAATCCGTCAGTTGAATTGAGATGCGATGCGCGCAGCAAGATCTCGGCCAACCCTTCTCGCCTATCGAGAAAGGCTACGTGTTCGCTGAACATTGAACCCGCGGCGAGCGTTTTCGCAGCCTGTCTGCTTGCTAGTCGCTGGCTTGGAACTTGCTTCGCTGCTGCGTGCAACTCGTGGTGCCGGCTTTTTGGCTTGGTGCCTTGAGGTATCTGTCAATTTGCCGGTGGTGCTCTGTACTCATATGCCTATGTCCAACCCCTTGGTCAGCATCGTTATCCCTGCCTACAAAGCCGATTTTTTTGAAGTTGCCCTTCGCAGCGCATGCAACCAGACCTATGGGAACCTGGAGATAGTGATCCGCGACGACAACCGCAGCGGCGTAATCGGGGAAATCGTCGAGCGGCTCCGCGCCAATAGCAGGGTTCCCATTGACTACGCCTTCAATCAACCGGCACTGGGCGAAATACCCAATGCGGCAGCCTGTGTTGAGGGTGCACGGGGCAAGTACATCAAGATTCTGCACGATGATGATGAGTTGCTACCTGGCTGCGTAGCTGCGTTGGTCGACGTCATGGAGCATGACTCCTCGATAGCCCTGGCGTCTTCGCGGCGGGTGGTGATCGATGAGCAGGGCGCACTGGTGGAGCCGGACCTGCCCTATCTGTTTCCTTTCGCCGATGATGTGGTGATCAACGGCCCGCAACTGGTGGCGTTTCTTGCCCGGCGGCCGATCAACTTCGTCGGTGAGCCCAGCTGCATGCTGTGTCGCCGTGAGCACCTGCTGGCATACGGCGACCAGATGATGTCGCTGCAGGGGAAATTGATTGTCGGCTTCGGTGACATGGCGCTTGCCGCACGGCTGTTTCAGCACGGCAACCTGGCAATGCTGAGCCAGCCGCTGACCCGCTATCGAGTGTCTCAACAACAGCTCAGTTGTACCAACCGTGCACAGTTGCTAACTGGCCAAGGTCAGCGAGACTTCACGCGTAGCGTATTCGAGTTGGGCTGGGCTGACCCTGACTCGGGCGGGACGATGGTAGACGTTGCGCCGCTGCATCGTCCGGCTGAATTTTTGCCGCTGGATCTCTACCAGGTGATTGCTGACAACTACCTGCGTGTGAAGACATTCGAACATACTCGTCACTGGCTGGCTGCGCGCATGACTTCTGCCGCGCAGGCAAAGTTGATCACCGAGCATCTCGCCTGCCAGAGCACGCTGTCGTCAGTAGAGATCGTGGTGCTGGACGATGGCATCGATGCGCTGGCAACGCAGCAGACCTTGGCCAGCGTTGAACAACAGGACGCTTCCGGTCAGGCGCGGTTGCGGGTGTTGAACACCGGGGCGGCAGTTGGCGACTTGGCCTTGCAGCTCAACGCCTTTGTTCAGGCTGGCGACGTTGAATGGTTCATGCTGGTCAGGGCAGGCGAGACATTCACGCCCGCCGGGTGGTCGACGGTACTGCAAGAGCTGCCCAATGCCTCTCAGTGTGCGGCGGTCTACACCGACTATGTCATCCGTGACGCTAGCAATCAGTTGAGCGTAGGCCTTCGGCCAGACTTCAATCTGGACTTTCTGCTCAGCCACCCCGCGGCGATGGGGCGGCACTGGATATTTCGCCGTAGTGCAGTGCTGGAGTCCGGTGGCTTCACGCAAGGTTTCGGTGACGCAATAGAGTTCGACCTGATCCTGCGCATGGTCAATCAGCTTGGCATGCACTGCTTCGGGCATATACCCGAACCGCTGGTGATCACCCCACCGCCTGCCTGCGATGACACTGCGTACTTGGCGGCACTCCAGCAGCACCTGCTGGCGCGCGGTTATTCTCAGGCGCAGATACAGTCATTCGGTGCAGGGCGTTATGCAATCGACTATGGCCATGTGCAGCGGCCGCAGGTGTCGATCGTGGTGGCGGCCGGCAGCGATCTGCCTGCGCTGCAGCGCTGCGTGATGAGTGTGATGGAGAGAACGCGCTATCGGCAGTTCGAGGTGCTGGTTGTAGCTGCAGCATGTGATGCACCGGACGTGATGCAGTGGCTACACGATGTACAGTTGCTGAGCGTCGCGCAGTTGCGTGTTGTACGCCCGGGCCGGCGTTGCACTGCCAGCGAAGCGAGGAATCTGGGCGCCGAGTACGCAAGCGGTGAGTTCTTGCTGTTCCTGTCTGCCCAGGCGGCAGTGTTCGACGAGCAGTGGCTGGAGCAACTGCTCAATCATGGTTTGCGTCCGGAGGTCGCGGTCGTTGGCGGCAAAAGCCTCTCGGCGGATGGCAGGGTTACCCACGCCGGTCTGATGCCAGGGTTGTTTGCAGGCGCGGGGCGGGTATTTTTTGGTGTCAGTGCCACCTCGCCGGGATACCTCAGCCGACTGCTCGTCGATCAGAATTACAGTGCTGTCAGCCACGACTGTCTTTTGGTGCGCACGACGCTGTACCGCGAGGCTGACGGCTTTGATAGCGGCGTGTTCGCAGATGAGGGTGGGGACGTGGATTTGTGTCTGCGCCTGGCGCAGCAAGGCTACCTGGTGGTGTGGGCCCCGCGTTGCGTAATCTTGAAAGAATGCGTGGCAACGCCTTTCGCAGCCGCCACGCAACAGCGCTTGGCCGAGCGCTGGTTGCCAGCGTTGGCGCGAGATCCGGCGGGAAATACGAATTTTTCGCTGGACGAGCCAGGTGGTGCTGCGTTGGGGCCGCTGGCGCTGAACTGGCGCCCACTGCTCAACCTGGCTGCCCCGGTTGTGTTGGCACAGGCCGCCCCAGCCAGCCATGCAGCATGGCACCGTCTGACACTGCCCCTGCAGGCTCAGGAGCAAGCCGGGACGATCCAGGCTGCGCAGGTCGAGCGCCTGCCCGGCATCGTGGAACTGGAGCGTTTTGCGCCGCAGGTGATACTGCTGCATGGCGCAGCACACCGTGACATGCGGGAGGCGCTGCGCACCGTCAGGACGTTTTCACGTGTTGCAAGGGTTTACGAGCTGGATGTGTTGCCTGATACCCGTGAGGGTATGCAACTGTTGCGCGAGGTCCTGGCCGAGGTCGACCGTGTGATCGTTGCCACACCGATGATGGCGGAGTTTGCTCGGCATTTGCACAGCGATGTCCGCCTGGTGGAGTCGCGTCTTGATCCTGCTCACTGGACGCCGCTGGCGATACCTGCTGGCAAGCGCTCGTCCAAGCCACGCGTGGGGTGGTCGGGAAGTGTGGCAGAGGGGGCAGATCTGGCGCATATCGCGGAGGTGATTCGGGCCTTGTCTTCTCAGGTTGACTGGGTGGTCCAGGGGCCTTGCCCTGACGCACTGCGTAAGTACGTTACGCAAGTGCATCTACCCGTGGCACCTGCACAACGCGCCCAGGCCCTGGTCAAGCTTGATCTCGACCTGGCGCTGGTGCCTCGGGCACCTGCAGTGGCGAATGAGTTCACAGGCCCCGAAATGCTGCTCGAGTACGGCGCCTGTGGCTATCCGGTCATTTGCAGTGATGTCCCTGGCCACCGTGGCATGCTTGAGGTCACGCGTGTGGGTAACACGCACGAGGCTTGGATGCGAGCCATTAGTGAGCAACTGCGCGATCCACTGGCCTTGCAGCATAGCGGCCAGCGCTTGCGAGAAACGGTATGGCGAGACTGGATGCTCGATCCGCACAGCCTGAGTGCCTGGCGCAGTGCCTGGTTGGGTGATTGAAGGTGGCGATGGGGTTCATTGCAGCATCCGCACCGGCGTGCCTGTTTGCCAGGCCAGAATGCTTTCGATCATCTGGCCATAAAACTGCCGATAGTTGGCCGCTGTGACATAGCCGATATGCGGCGTGGCCAGTACATTGGGCAGGCTGCGAAACGGATGCTGCGCCGGTAGCGGTTCCTGTTCGAACACATCGAGTGCGGCGCCTGCCAGCAGGCCGCTTTGCAATGCGGCGATCAAGGCGGCCTCGTCCACGATCGCCCCCCGTGCGGTATTCACCAGCAGCGCCTCGGGCTTCATCCAGGCCAGGCTCTGCGCATCTACCAGGCCGCGGCTGCGTTCGCTGAGTACCAGATGAATGGACAGGATGTCGGCTTCGGCGAACAGTTGCTGCTTGTCCACACGAATCACCCCCACCTCGTTGGCGCGTGCCTGGCTTAGGTTCGGGCTCCAGGCTATGACACGCATGCCGAACGCCTGGCCGAATCGGGCAACTTTCTCGCCAATGCTGCCCAGCCCCAGAATCGCCAGGGTCTTGCCGTGCAGGTCGCCACCCAGGCCAACCTGCCAGCCGCCACCGCGCAGCGCATTGACCTCGCCCACCAGGTTGCGACTCAGTGCCATGATCAGGGCCCAGGTCAGTTCGGGGGCGGCATGCTTGTAGCTGTCGGTGCCGACCACTGCAATGCCCTGACGGGCTGCTTGCAGGTCGATCGCGGCATTGCGCAGCCCGCCGGTAGCAATCAGTTTGAGGTTGGGCAGGCGTTCGAGCAATTCAGCATCAAACGCCGTGCGTTCGCGCATGATGCAGATCACCTGATACGGCGCCAGGCGTGCGGCCAGCGTCGGGGTGTCGGCTGGGTAATCGTGCACAAAGTGCACCTCGCCCAAGGCGTGCAGAGTGGTCCAATCCACTACACCTTCAGCCACTTCTTGCCAGTCGTCTATCACGGCTATCTGCATGTACAACCTCATTAATCAGGAACAATCAGGGCCCTGGGGGTAGATAGAGATCTCTATCCAGTGCTTGATATTTTTAACACCCCGAGACTATGTTGTGCGGGTCGCCGTTCGCGGCTTGTTAAAAATAACAAGGATCAAGTCATGACGACCAATGGCCAACGTTCTCTCGCCGAGCGATTGACGGGCATTGATGAAATCGACTGCATCACCCCCGACCTCAACGGTGTGCCGCGTGGCAAGGTGATGACCGCCGAAGGCTTCCTTGAGGGCCGGCGCCTGCAGATGGCGCGTGGTGTGTTGCTGCAGTGCATCATGGGCGGTTACCCGCCAGCGCGCTTCTACGGCAGCGATGACGGCGACCTGGCCCTGGTGGCCGACCCCGGGCAGATTCATCGCTTGCCCTGGAGCGATGAACCGCGTGCCCTGGCCATCTGCGATGCCAACGAACTGAGCGGCGAAAGCTCGGGATTGTCGACCCGTGGCCAGCTCAAGGCGGTGATTGCACGGTATGTCGCGCTGGGGCTGGCGCCCGTGGTAGCCACCGAGCTGGAGTTCTTCGTGTTCGCGGCCAATAGCGATCCGACCCAGCCGTTCCAGCCGCCTGTGGGCCTTGATGGGCGACGCGAGGACGGCCATTCGGCATTCAGTATCAGTTCCAACAATGGCCTGCGCCCATTCTTCAGCGAGGTTTACCGGTGCATGGAGGCGCTGGGCCTGCCGCGCGATACCTTCATGCACGAGATGGGCGTAAGCCAGTTCGAGATCAACCTGCTGCACGGCGACCCCCTGCTCCTGGCCGACCAGACCCTGCTGTTCAAGCACCTGCTCAAGGAAGTCGCGCTCAAGCACGGCATGAGCGTGGTGTGCATGGCCAAGCCGTTGGCCAAGACCCCTGGCAGTTCCATGCACATCCATCAGAGCGTGGTGCAGATCGACAGTGGGCGCAATGTGTTCAGCGATGCCAACGGCCAGCCCACGCCGACCTTTTACCACTTCATTGGTGGCCAGCAGGCGTGCATGGCCGATTTCACAGCGTTGTTTGCGCCCAACGTCAATTCCTACCAGCGCCTGTGCCATCCCTATGCATCACCCAACAATGCCTGCTGGTCAGAGGACAACCGCGCGGCGGGTCTGCGCATCCCGGCCAGCGCGCCGGTGGCGCGTCGCGTCGAGAACCGCTTGCCCGGTGCCGACACCAATCCCTATCTGGCCATTGCTGCCAGCCTGGCCGCCGGGCTGTACGGCATCGAGCAGCAGTTGCAGCCGGCAGCGGCGATTCAGGGCGAGTTCGAGGTGCCCGAACATCTGTCTCTGCCGTGCACCCTGCATGCTGCACTGGAGCGACTCAAGCGCAGCACGCTGGCCAGGGAACTGTTCGGCGTTGAGTTCATCGAAGGCTACATCGCGTCCAAGACCCTGGAGTTGACCAGCTTCTTCGACGAGATCACCCCGTGGGAGCGGCGCGTGCTGGCGGCACAGGCCTGATCGCGGGGCGCCAGTGCCGCCTGCTGCACAGGCAGAAATGGCAGGTGCCGAACATGATCGGGGATCATGCGTTGTCACCTGTTTTTTTACGCCCGGCACGCGGTTCCGGCGGATTTATCACTTATGCTTTCAAGCAGTTTTCAACCTGCTCAAGGGGCCCTCAGGGACGCTGATGCGAACTATCTGGAAGTCTTTTCGCGCGCTGTATTTCGCCGCATTGATGATGTTGATCGGTTCCGGCCTGTTGAGTACCTACCTGGCCCTGCGGCTGGCTGCCGACCAGGTGGACAGCCTGTGGGTGGGTGCCCTGATGGCAGCCAACTACTTCGGCTTGGCACTGGGTGGCAAGATCGGCCACCGGCTGATCGCGCGGGTCGGGCACATACGTGCCTATGCCACGTGCGCCGGCATTGTCGGCGCTGCGGTGCTCGGCCATGGCCTGGTCAGTTGGTTGCCCGCCTGGCTGATGCTGCGGGTGGTGGTGGGCCTGGGCATGATGTGCCAGTACATGGTCATCGAGAGCTGGCTCAATGAGCAGGCCGACGCCAAGCAGCGCGGCGCAGTGTTCAGCGGCTACATGATCGCTTCCTACCTGGGGCTGGTGCTCGGTCAGCTGATCCTGGTCGTTCACCCGCAGTTGGGGCTTGAGCTGCTGATGCTGGTAGCAATGTGTTTCGCGCTGTGCCTGGTGCCCGTGGCGCTGACGCGGCGCATTCACCCGGCGCCGTTGCGTCCTGCACCGATGGAGCCGAAGTTCTTCATCAAGCGGGTGCCACAGTCATTGAGCACGGTACTGGGGGCGGGGCTGATCGTCGGGTCGTTCTACGGCCTGGCGCCGTTGTATGCTTCCAAGCAGGGCTTGAGCACCGAGCAGGTGGGTGTGTTCATGGGCTGCTGCATCTTCGCCGGCCTGCTGGTGCAGTGGCCGCTGGGGTGGTTGTCGGACCGCTACGACCGGGCGGTATTGATCCGCAGCGTGGCCATGGGGTTGGCAGTAGCGGCGTTGCCGCTGGCGATCCTGCCCAGCGTGCCGCTGGAGGTGCTGTTCATTACCGGTTTTGCAGTGTCGCTGCTGCAGTTTTGCCTGTATCCGCTGGCGGTGGCGTTTTCCAATGACCATGTGGAGAGCGAGCGACGGGTGTCGTTGACGGCGATGCTGCTGGTGACCTACGGCGTGGGCGCGAGCATCGGGCCACTGGTAGCGGGGGTGCTGATGAAGACCCTGGGTGACCAGATGCTCTACGCATTTTTCAGTTTCTTCGCGCTGGTACTGGTCTGGCGCATTCGTCCCCAGGCGGTCACCAATCTGCATCAGGTCGACGATGCGCCGCTGCAGCACGTCGCCATGCCGGCAGCGGGCTCGCCGTTGTCGGCGGCACTCGACCCACGGGTCGACGAGCAGGTCGTGCAGGATCAGATGCACGCGCCAGTGGGCGCAGAGGACACTGAGGCGGAGGAGGGCAAGGCGGTGGATGACGAGGCTGTCGGGCCTGTAACGCCAGCGCCTCAAGTGTAGGGCGGCGTTACAGGCGAACCGGGCGGGCGTGTATCAGTAGTCGTCTTTGTCGAAGCGTCGTGCTTCACGTTGCAGCTGGTACACGAAGCTTTCGATCTTGCGCGACATCTGGCCGTTCAGGTTATGGAAGCGCACACCGGCGAAGGTAGCGTTGAGGCGCTCTTCAACGTGCAGGTGGCGCAGCTCGACCATTACCTGGGACAGGCCCAGTGGCATGCCAGTGGCGAATTTTTCGTAGACCTGGCCCAGTTGCAGGCGTTCTTCGACGTTGCCTTCAAAGCGCAACTTGCAGCCGGTGGCAGAGATGTCCAGCAGCTTGCCCTTGAGCGGGTGGTCGCCGCGCAACTTCTCGCCGTCGAAAAACACGTCGACCAGTTGCGACAGCTTGAGCGCCGCACGGAACGCGTTGCGGCGTTGATGGTAGGTCACCTCGACCGGCAAGCTGCCGCGGTAGCAGCGTGCGCCGTCCGAGCTGCTGATGCTCAGCGGGGTGTCGCAGTCCCAGGCAATACGCACGCCGTCGTGGAAGCCTTCGACACGAAACGGCTCGCCGTTTTCCAGGAAGCGTTCGCCATCGCGGGGGATCATTTCGTCCAGCGCCATGCTGTTGCTGTCCCGGTCGACCTCCACCACATAACTCTGGAAGCGCTGGCTACGTTCGGGGAACGTGATGATCAGTGGGTCATGGCTCTCTTGCAGCATCCGCAGGTGAGCGGCAATTTCCAAAGGCGTAGTGAGCACCTTCGGAGGCTGAGGAGCTTCTTCGTCATTGAACACGGTTGATGAATCTCCAGGCAAAAACGACACAGGCAAGTGCTAGCATTCTGCCAGCATGATTCGTGCCTTGATAGAGGGAGTCACGCCTGGCTGAGTGCACGAGGCTTGGCCAGTGGCGATGTCGAGCCACGGGCATCGTAGAGCGACGGCGATTCGCCGCCCATGAGGATCTTGATCTGGTTTTCCGTCGTGCTCTGCTGCAACTGGATGGCGTGGCCATTACGGGCATTCACCGCCTGGCAGTCGTTCATCAGCGTGGCCAGCACGTCGAGTTGTTCGATTAGCAACTGGCCCAGGTCGGACTGCTCGGCGAGGGCTACTACGCCTTCGCGATCAGGAGACAGGCCGAGGTTGGCAAGAAGCTGGCTACGCCGCCGTCCACCCTGATCGAGCAACACCACCAGCGACTGCTTGCGCGCCAGGATGTTTTCCAGCAATGGCATGTCGCGGCCGTGAAGGGCCACGGCTTCAGCCTGCAGCAACTCGAGCAGTTGTTGCGCTGGAGCAATATCGTCTTCGATCAGTTGCAGCAGAGTAGTGTCGTGCATTGGCTGGCTCTTGGTTTTAGCGTCCTGAAGTCAGCGCGCCAGAGGGCTAGCGCTGGGCTTCGAAATTAAGCAGTTTGCTGGCGACACGGTTGGCGTCGACCTGGTAGCTGCCGTCTGCGATGGCCTGCTTCAACTCCGCCACACGGGCGCTGTTGACGATCGGCTGGTCGCGCAGCTTGTCGCTGACCTGTTGCAACTGCTGGGCCTCGTGGCTCAGGTGTACGGCCTCACCACTTTGCCCAGCCTCGGTAGCGCTGGTGCTGGTGCTGGTGCGGGTGCTGGCGTTGCTTTCCTGGCTGTTGCCAGTGCGCACGCCGCCCGTCACGGACGGGCTGTTACTCAAACGACTGAAGTCGATGACCATGATCAGAAAACCTCTGGGTGTTTGGACGCTTGCCTTGTTTTCGGCCAACCCGAAAGAAACTTTAGACGCAAATGCAAAGCAACTTGCGCGGCAAGTCCATCAACCCGGTTCGACACAGTTTAGGAAAAGCGGTTCCTGATCGCCAGCCTTGTTTGATCCTGCCGGGTGATAAACCTCACATGGCCACTTCCACCTGGCCCGGCCCGGTGACCCTGGCCTTGACCACTCGCTTGGAGTTGAGATTGCGTACCCGTATCTGCTCGCTGATGCCGCCCTTGCTCAACGCCTCGCCCGGCATGCGCACGCTCAGGGTGCCGCTGCGGGCCACAATGACCACGTGATCGCCCTTGCGTACCACTTCGGCCTGTTCCAGGTGCAGGGGCGTGAGGACCTGATCGATGACCGTCGGTCGGATGAGCTTGAGCCCTACCGCCTGGTCCAGGCTGGTCAGGTAGCCCTGGTTGAGCATGCCCACGTCGCGCTCGCGCAGGCTCACGTCCTGTTCGCCCACCACGCTTTCGCGCTTGAGCGGGCGGCTGACGGTGACCACATTGCGAAACAGGCGGACCTGGGCCGGCACGAACACCGTCCATGGCGAGCTGCCATCACAGCGCACCCGCACCGTCACCCGGCCCAGCGGCTGTGCCGGGCTTTCCAGCGTGGCAGCGAGCTGCTGGTCGCACAACGGCATGCGCAGGCGCGGGTCAAGGCTGTTGACCTGGATCTCGAAACGGCCTTCGGTCTGGCTGGTCGCCAGATAATCCTCAACTGTGAATTCAAGAAACCCCTGAGTGACACCGATAAGCTGTTCAGGCAAGGTGAAAGCGTCAGCCAGAGTTCGAACGCCAGGGGCCAGCAGGCACAGCGCAGCAAGGATGCCGGGCAGGTGGCGGGTCAGGCGTCGGAAAAATGTCGTTTTCGTGTTCATACAGTTAAAAAAGCAAGGCGCGTGCCGATTGGTACGAAACGCAGGCTTTTGGTTAAGGAGTCTGGCATGGCTGGTGTAATGGATTCGGTAAACCAGCGCACACAACTGGTAGGGCAGAACCGTCTCGAGCTGCTGTTGTTTCGCCTCAATGGCGATCAACTGTACGGGATCAACGTGTTCAAGGTGCGGGAGGTGCTGCAATGCCCCAACCTCACCATCATGCCCAAGTCCAACCCGGTGGTGCGCGGTGTGGCGAATATTCGTGGGGCGACCATCCCGATCCTGGATCTGGCGATGGCAACCGGTATGCCCGGTCTGAGTGAAGATGTCGGCAAGAGCTTCGTGATCATCACCGAGTACAACACCAAGACCCAGGGCTTTCTGGTGCACTCGGTCGAGCGCATCGTCAACATGAACTGGGAGG
>NZ_JAAHBU010000224.1 GCF_010671725.1 Pseudomonas brassicae
CCTGCCGCTCGACCCCGGCCTTGCTGAACTCTTCGACGGGCGCCAGGCTTGGCACCACCTCGGCAGCGGTCAGGTCGCGCACATCGAGCAATTCGATCTCGGCATCCAGCGGCTGGTTCTGCGCCGACTTCAAGGTCAGCTCGCCCAGGCCCAGGGCATGCGCCATACCGGAGGACAGCGCCGATGCCGCGGCTATTGCTAACACCAGTTTGCGAATTCGAAGCATGACCTCATCCTTTGTATGAACCTTCCCCGGCTACCGAGAAGAAAGTGAAAAACCGCCGTGAGGCATTGACTGGCATGACCCCGGGGTCATGTTGGCAAGGTGCCCCGCAAGCGCCAGACGGCAGCTCACTTCCAGCATTTCAGAAACATGATGCAAATCGTCGGCAAGTATCTTTTACGCAAGGTCTTTTATCAACAGCTCCGCCAACTGCACGGCGTTCAAGGCCGCACCTTTGCGCACGTTGTCGGTGGTCAGCCAGAGGTTGAGTTGCTCGGCTTCGTCGATGCCGCCACGCACCCGCCCAACGTACACCACATCCTGTGCCACCGCGTCACCGACCGGGGTCGGGTAGTCGCCGGCATCCACCAGTTCGACGCTGTCGGCGCTCTCCAGCACGGCATTGACTGCCGCCACATCGACCGCCGTGCGGCTGTGCACGGCCACAGTGTAGCTATCGCCAAAAAATACCGGGACTTGAACGCAAGTCACGGAAATCTTTAGTAAAGGCAAGCCCAGCAGTTCGCGCAACTCGCTGACCAGGCGCCGCTCCAGCGCACCATGCCCTTCGCTGTCACTGGCGCCCACCTGGGCCAGCAGGTTGAAGGCAATCTGGCGATCGAAGAAGCGCGGCTCCAACGGGCGCGCATTCAGCAGTTCGGCGGTTTGCCGGGCCAGTTCGCCCACCGCCTCACGGCCCTGGGCCGATACGGCCATGCACGCGGTCACGCTGACCCGCTCCAGCTCAAGCAACGGCTTGAGCGCGCCAGCACCACCGCCAGCGCCACCGCCGCCGCGCTCGGGCTGACCAGTTGCACCGGTTTGCTCAAGGCCTGGATGACCTGTGGGTTGGCTTCGGGCACGACCGCCAGCACCTGCTCGGCCGACAGCGCGCCAGACAGGTCGATCACTGCGCAGCCAGCGGCACGCGCCTTGGCCGCGAAGCTGCGGGTGACCGCAGGGCCGGCCGCAAAGAACGCCAGCTTGACCAGGCTGAAGTCGAAGGCATCGACTTCACGCACGCGCAGGTTCTTGCCGCGATAGTTCACCGAACTGCCGGCCGACTCGTTGCTGGCCAGCAGGTGCAAGGTGCCCAGCGGGAAGTCGCGCTCTTCGAGGATCTGCACCAGGGTCTCGCCGACGGTACCGGTGGCGCCAATCACGGCGATATCGAAAGTCTGGGTCATGGGCTGTGCCTCTGGCAGAACGGGGGGAGCGGCACTTTACTCGGATTGCCCACTTGAGGCCACCTGCCACCCCTGATCGCCCGCCCCCCATGGACAAAAAAGCCCCCGGCGTCGCAAGACGAGGGGGCTCTGGCTTAGCGCACGGCGTCGATCAACGCTCCAGCAGGATCCGCAGCATGCGGCGCAGCGGTTCGGCCGCCCCCCACAGCAACTGGTCACCCACGGTGAACGCACCGAGGTACTGCGACCCCATGTTCAGCTTGCGCAAACGCCCTACCGGGATGTTCAGCGTGCCGGTGACATTGGTCGGGCTCAGCTCCTGCATGCTGATCTCGCGCTGATTGGGCACCAGTTTCACCCACGGGTTGTGCTGGCTGATCATGCCCTCGATGTCGGCGATCGGCACATCCTTGTTCAGCTTGATGGTCAGCGCCTGGCTGTGACAACGCATGGCGCCGATGCGCACGCAGATGCCGTCGACCGGGATCGGGCTCTTGAAGCGACCGAGGATCTTGTTGGTCTCGGCCTGGGCCTTCCACTCTTCACGGCTCTGCCCGTTCGGCAGTTCCTTGTCGATCCACGGGATCAGGCTGCCGGCCAGCGGCACGCCGAAGTTCTCGGTCGGGTAGGCCTCGCTGCGCATGGCCTCGGCGACCTTGCGGTCGATGTCGAGGATGGCGGCGGCCGGGTTGGCCAGGTCATCGGCCACGGCGGCATGGGTGGCGCCCATCTGCTTGATCAGCTCACGCATGTTCTGTGCACCAGCGCCGGAAGCAGCCTGGTAGGTCATGGCGCTCATCCACTCGACCAGGCCGGCTTCGAACAGCCCGCCCAGGCCCATCAGCATCAGGCTGACGGTGCAGTTGCCACCAATGTAGTTCTTGGTGCCGGCATCCAGCTGCTGGTCGATGACCCGACGGTTGACCGGGTCCAGCACGATCACCGCGTCATCCTGCATGCGCAGGCTGGAAGCGGCATCGATCCAGTAACCCTGCCAGCCGGCTTCGCGCAGCTTGGGGAATACCTCGCTGGTGTAGTCGCCACCCTGACAGGTCAGGATCACATCGAGGGTCTTGAGCTCGTCAATGCTGTAAGCGTCCTTGAGCGGAGCAATGTCCTTGCCCACGGACGGCCCCTGGCCCCCGACATTGGAGGTGGTGAAGAACACCGGCTCGATCAGATCGAAATCCTGCTCTTCGAGCATCCGCTGCATGAGCACGGAACCGACCATACCGCGCCAACCGATCAGACCTACACGTTTCATCGCAACTACACCTTCGCTAAAAGTGGGCCGCCGCCTGATGGAAAATCAGCGGCGGGCCCGAGAGATTACAGATTACGCAGCGCTGCGACTACTGCGTCGCCCATTTGCTGCGTGCCTACCTTGCTGCAGCCGGCCGACCAGATGTCACCGGTGCGCAGGCCCTGGTCCAGCACCAGGCTGACCGCCTGCTCGATGGCTTCGGCCGCGGCGTGCTGGTTGAAGCTGTAACGCAGCATCATCGACACCGACAGGATGGTCGCCAGCGGGTTGGCGATACCCTGCCCGGCGATGTCCGCGCCGAACCATGGCACGGTTCGTACATGCCCTTGTTGTTGGCATCCAGCGAGGCCGACGGCAGCATGCCGATGGAGCCGGTGAGCATGGACGCTTCATCCGACAGGATGTCGCCGAACATGTTGTCGGTGACCATCACGTCAAACTGCTTGGGCGCACGCACCAGCTGCATGGCGGCGTTGTCGACGTACATGTGGCTCAGTTCGACATCGGCGTAGTCCTTGGCCACCTCTTCGACGATTTCACGCCACAGCTGGCTGGAGGCAAGCACGTTGGCCTTGTCGACGGAGCAGAGCTTCTTGCCGCGCACGCGCGCCATGTCGAAGCCGACGCGGGCGATACGACGGATCTCGCTTTCGCTGTACGGCAGGGTGTCATAGGCCTGACGCTCGCCACCGTCCAGCTCGCGGGTGCCGCGCGGGGCGCCGAAGTAGATGCCACCGGTCAGTTCGCGCACGATCAGGATGTCCAGGCCGGCCACGATTTCGGGCTTGAGCGAGGAGGCATCGGCCAGTTGCGGGTACAGGATCGCCGGGCGCAGGTTGGCGAACAGGCCCAGTTGCGAGCGGATCTTCAGCAGGCCGCGCTCAGGGCGAATATCACGCTCGATCTTGTCCCACTTCGGCCCGCCTACGGCGCCCAGCAACACGGCGTCGGCCTGGCGCGCACGCTCCAGGGTCTGGTCGGCCAGCGGTACGCCGTGCTGGTCGATGGCCGCGCCACCGATCACGTCGTGGGCCAGGCTCAGGTCGAGCTGGAACTTGTCGTTGGCCAGCTCCAGTACCTTGACCGCTTCGGCCATGATTTCCGGGCCGATGCCATCACCTGGGAGAATCAGAATCTGCTTGCTCATGCGTTCCTCTATTCAATTCAAGCGGCGCGCCGCAATGGCCCACCGGAAAAAACTCAGCGTTCGGCCCACAGTACCAGCACGTCGGTGCTGAAGGAGCCATCGGCTTCAATCTGGTAATACTGCCGCACTTCTTCGCCCATCGCCTGCTGCAATTGGCGGATCGCCGCGCGCATGGCTTCGGGGGTGCGCATGCGCTCGACCCATGAGGTGTACTCCAGGCGCAGGCGCTGGCGGGTGTGGCTACGGGTGTAAAGGCCGGCTTCGCTGACCTGCGCCAGCCACTCACCGGCAGAATAATCGCGCACGTGACTGGTGTCGCGCAGCACTTCGACGCTTTGCAGGTAGGTGTCAAGCAGCGGGCTGCCCGGCGACATCACGTCGACGAACGCGGCCACGCCACCGGGCTTGAGTACCCGGCGCACTTCGCGCAATGCCAGGCCCAGGTCGCTCCAGTGATGCGCCGAGTAACGGCTGAAGACGAAGTCAAACGAGGCATCGGCGAACGGCAGTCGCTCGGCCGCACCGCGTTCGGTGACGATATTGTTCAGGCCGCGCTCGACAGCGGCGGCAGCGACCACATCGAGCATCTGCTGCGACAGGTCGTAGGCGACCACTTCGGCCACCAGCGGTGCAACGTGGAAGCTTACATGGCCGGCGCCGCAGCCCAGGTCCAGCAGGCGTGCGTCGCTATGCCCTGCCAGTTCGGCCTGCAGCAGGGCGAACTCGGTGCCCTGGGCGTGCACGGCACTGCTCAGGTAGGCCGAGGCTTGCTCGCCGAACTGGCGCTGGACAACTTCGGTGTGGGCTGTGGTGCGGGACATCATGGATCTCCAGTGTCTGCTTCGCTGGCAAGCCAGCTCCCACAGGGTTTTGTGGTGCAGCACGTAACCTGTGGGAGCCGGCTTGGCGGCGAAGGTGTCGGCGAATTCACTGCATTATTCAGGCGTCACGAAACAACCACGGCTGGCTCGCCCGATGCTTGGCCTCAAAGGCTGCAATCGCATCGCTGTCCTGCAAGGTCAGGCCGATGTCGTCCAGGCCGTTGAGCAGGCAATGCTTGCGAAACGCATCCACCTCAAAGCTCAGCACCTTGCCGTCCGGGCGGGTCACGGTCTGCGCCTGCAAATCGATGCTCAGCTGATAACCCGGGTCGGCTTCAACCTGCTTGAACAGCTCATCGACCTCGGCCTCGCTGAGGATGATCGGCAGCAAACCGTTCTTGAAACTGTTGTTGAAGAAGATGTCGGCGTAGCTCGGCGCGATGATGCTGCGAAAGCCGTACTCTTCCAGCGCCCATGGCGCGTGCTCGCGGCTCGAACCGCAGCCGAAGTTCTCCCGCGCCAGCAACACGCTGGCGCCCTGGTAGCGGGCATGGTTGAGCACGAAGTCATGGTTCAACGGACGCTTGCTGTTGTCCTGGTACGGCTGGCCCACATCCAGGTAGCGCCACTCGTCGAACAGGTTGGGGCCGAAGCCGGTGCGCTTGATCGACTTCAGAAACTGCTTGGGGATGATCTGGTCGGTGTCGACGTTGGCACGGTCCAACGGCGCAACGAGGCCGGTGTGCTGGGTAAAGGCTTTCATGCTGCGCTCCCTTGGATCAACTCGCGTACATCGACAAAACGACCGGTTACCGCGGCAGCTGCCGCCATTGCCGGGCTGACCAGGTGGGTACGCCCACCGGCGCCCTGGCGACCTTCGAAGTTGCGGTTGGAGGTGGATGCGCAGTGCTCGCCACTCTCCAGGCGGTCTGGGTTCATCGCCAGGCACATCGAGCAACCCGGCTCACGCCATTCAAAACCGGCTTCGAGGAAGATCTTGTCCAGGCCCTCCTGCTCGGCCTGGGCCTTGACCAGGCCCGAGCCCGGCACCACGATCGCCTGCTTGATGGTCGAGGCCACCTTGCGGCCCTTGGCGATCACCGCCGCGGCGCGCAGGTCTTCGATGCGCGAGTTGGTGCACGAGCCGATGAACACGCGGTCGAGCTGGATATCGGTGATCGCCTGGTTGGCATTCAGGCCCATGTACTTGAGGGCGCGCTCGATCGAGCCGCGCTTGACCAGGTCGGCCTCGGCCGCCGGGTCCGGCACACGCTGGTCAACCGCCAGGACCATCTCGGGCGAGGTGCCCCAGCTGACCTGTGGCTTGATCTGCGCCGCGTCCAGCTCGATCACGGTGTCGAACACCGCGTCGCTGTCGGATACCAGGTCTTTCCAGGCTTCGACAGCCAGGTCCCACTGCTCGCCTTTGGGCGAATAAGGGCGGCCCTTGACGTACGCCACGGTTTTTTCGTCGGTGGCCACCAGCCCCACCCGTGCGCCCGCTTCGATGGACATGTTGCAGATGGTCATGCGGCCTTCGACCGAGAGTTCGCGGATCGCGCTGCCGGCGAACTCCATGGCATGCCCGTTGCCGCCGGCGGTGCCGATCTTGCCGATCACGGCCAGCACGATGTCCTTGGCGGTCACGCCGAACGGCAATTGCCCTTCGACACGCACCAGCATGTTCTTCATTTTCTTGGCCACCAGGCACTGGGTGGCGAGCACATGCTCGACCTCGGAGGTGCCGATGCCATGCGCCAGCGCACCAAAGGCGCCGTGGGTGGAGGTGTGCGAGTCGCCGCAGACCACGGTCATGCCAGGCAAGGTCGCGCCCTGCTCCGGGCCGATCACGTGGACGATGCCCTGGCGTACGTCGTTCATCTTGAATTCGGTGATGCCGTACTCGTCGCAGTTCTCGTCGAGGGTCTGCACCTGCAGGCGCGAGACCTGGTCGGCGATGGCCTCGATGCCGCCCTTGCGCTCAGGTGTGGTCGGCACGTTGTGGTCGGGCGTGGCGATGTTGGCATCGATGCGCCAGGGTTTGCGATTGGCCAGGCGCAGCCCCTCGAAGGCCTGCGGCGACGTCACTTCGTGGATGATGTGACGGTCGATGTAGATCAGCGCCGAACCATCGTCGCGCTGCTTGACCAAGTGCGAATCCCAGAGCTTGTCGTAGAGCGTTTTGCCAGCCATCAGACTTTCCTCATCAGTCTTTCTATGCCAATAACCCCTTGGCTTGTACGGACGATGCTATGGGGTTAGATTGAATAACTCAAATTCATAATTTTTATGCTTTGGATAACTTTCAGGAATCCTAAGCACGGGGATCTCTCGCTGTGGACCTGGCCAACCTCAACGCCTTTATCGCCATCGCCGAAACCGGCAGTTTCTCGGGTGCCGGCGAGCGCCTGCACCTGACACAACCGGCCATCAGCAAACGCATCGCCGGCCTCGAACAGCAGCTGGACGTGCGCCTGTTCGATCGCCTGGGGCGCGAAGTAAGCCTGACCGAGGCCGGCCGGGCGCTGCTGCCGCGGGCGTATCAGATCCTCAATGTGCTGGACGACACCCGTCGCGCCCTGACCAACCTGACCGGCGAGGTCAGCGGGCGCCTCACCCTGGCCACCAGCCATCACATTGGCCTGCATCGCCTGCCGCCGCTGCTGCGCGCCTTTACCCGGCAGTACCCGCAGGTGGCCCTGGACATCCAGTTTCTCGATTCGGAAGTGGCCTATGAGGAAATCCTGCACGGGCGCGCGGAAATCGCGGTGATTACCCTGGCCCCCGACCCCCACAGCCTGGTGCGTGCAGTGCCGGTGTGGGACGACCCGCTGGACTTCGTCGCCGCCCCCGAGCACCCGCTGGCGTGCAACGGCGCGGTGAGCCTGGGCGACATCGCCCACCACCCGGCGGTGTTCCCCGGCGGCAACACCTTTACCCACCATATCGTGCAGCGCCTGTTCGAAGGCCAGGGCCTGACCCCCAACATCGCCATGAGCACCAACTACCTGGAAACCATAAAAATGATGGTTTCGATCGGTTTGGCGTGGAGTGTGCTGCCACGGACTATGCTCGATGAGCAGGTTGCACCCATCGACTTGCCAGGCGTACAGCTGTCGCGCCAGCTAGGCTACATCCTGCACACGGAACGAACGTTATCGAATGCGGCCAGAGCCTTTATGGCCCTGCTCGACAGCCATGCGAGACAAGCGTAAGGCCGCCCTCCCGCCCCGGGCGGCCTGACCCCAAGGACGTGTAATCCGCCAAAGGTCTGGTACCGATGCCCAAATCAGCGAACCGCTTTCCGCGCCTGCCTCGTATCCCTGCGGCAGACCCTCAGGAGCTGGAGCAAACCTGGGAAAATGCGCCGCAACTGCTGGCGGCCCTGAACGGCGCGCGCCTGGGGGCCTGGGTGTGGGACGTGGGCAGCGGGCGCATCAGTTGGTCGCGGGGCACCCAGGCACTGTTCGGGTTCGACCCCCAGCAACCTTTGCCCAACGACCTCGACTACCTCGACCTGCTGCCTGAAGAAGACCGTGCGCGCACCCGCCAGGCGTTTCACGCGGTGCTCAGCGGTGAACCGGTCGAACAGGCCCTGCGCCACCGTATCCGCTGGCCCGACGGCAGCCTGCATTGGCTGGAAATCAACGGCAGCCTGGCCCGCGACCGTGAGGGCGGCCGCAGATGATCGGGGTGATTCGCGAAATCACTCGCCAGCGCGAGCGCGAAACCGCACTGATCAACTCCGAAAAGCGCTTCGCCACGCTGTTCCACCTCAGCCCCAACGTGGTGCTGCTGACCCGGCGCAGCGACGGGCTGATCCACGAGGTCAACCAGCATTTCGAGAAAACGCTGGGCTGGCCCGGCGCCCAGGTGATCGGGCGCACCACCCTGGAACTGGGGCTATGGGCCGACCCACAGCAGCGCCAGCACATGCTGGACGCAACCTGCGGCACCGATGGCCCGGTAATCCTGGAGGTGCGCTTTCGCGCCAGCAGCGGGCAGATCCATGACGGCATCCTCAGCACCCAGAACATCGAGCTAGACGGCGTCACCTGCCTGCTCAGCACCTTTGTCGACACCAGCGAGCGCAAACGCGCCGAACAGGCCCTCAAGGACAGCCAGGAGCGCCTGGACCTGGCCCTGGACTCGGCGCAGCTGGGCACCTGGGACTGGCACATCCCCAGCGGCATGCTCTACGGCTCGGCCCGTGCAGCGCAACTGCACGGGCTGGAGCCAGTGGCTTTTCACGAGTCGTTCGAGGCGTTTTTCGACGGCGTACCAGAACGTGAGCGCAGCAGCATGCGCCAGGCCTACCGCAGCCTGCGCGAAGGCCCGGCGGGCAATTACCAGATCACCTACCGAATACAACTGGAGAACGGCACCTCGCGCTATATCGAGAGCCGCGCACGCCTGTACCGCGACGAACAGGGCAACCCGCTGCGCATGGCCGGCACGCTGCTGGACATCACCGAGCAGGTCGAGCGCGAGCAGCGCCTGAGCAGTTCGGAGGAAAAGTTCGCCAGCCTGTTCCAGGTCAGCCCCGACCCCATTTGCGTCACCCGCCAGGACAGCGGCCGGTTCATCGAGATCAACCAGGCCTTCACCCAGACCTTCGGCTGGAGCGCCGAGCAGGTGCTGGGGCGCACCGCCGAGCAACTGGGCCTGTGGGCCGAGTCGGCGGCGCGTGCACGGCGCATCGAGCAGGTGATCCGTGACCAGGCCCTGAACAATGTGGCGGTGGTGATCAACCACAAGGATGGCCAGGCCCTGACCTGTGTGATCTCCAGCCGCCTGATCAAGGTCGACAACCAGCCCTGCAGCGTTACCACCCTGCGCGATATCACCCAGCAACAGCGCGCCGAGGCGGCGCTCAAGGCCAGCGAAGAGAAGTTCGCCAAGGCCTTTCACTCCAGCCCTGACGCGATCACCATCACCGAGCGCGACAGTGGCCGCTACCTGGAAGTCAACGACGGCTTCTGCCGCCTGACCGGCTACAGCGCCGACCAGGTGATTGGCCAGAGCATGGCGCAGATCGAGCTGTGGGCCGACGACAAGCAACAGGGGCTGCTGCTCAACGAGGTGCAGGAACGCGACCGTGTACACCATCGCGAAATGCTCTGGCGCAGCAAACGCGGCGACATCCTGAGCGTGGAGGTCTCGGCCGAACCGATCATCCTCAACGAAACCGCGTGCCTGCTGCTGACCGCACGCGACGTCAGCCAGCTGAAGAACGCCCAGGCGCAGATCCGCCATCTGGCCTACCACGACCCACTCACCAACCTGCCCAACCGCGCCCTGCTGATGGACCGCCTGAGCCAGCAGATTGCCCTGCTCAAGCGCCACAACCTGCGCGGCGCACTGCTGTTTCTGGACCTGGACCACTTCAAGCACATCAACGACTCGCTGGGCCACCCGGTGGGCGACACCGTACTCAAGATCATCACTGCACGACTGGAGGCCAGTGTGCGCCTGGAGGACACCGTGGCGCGCCTGGGCGGCGACGAGTTCGTGGTGCTGCTCAGCGGCCTGGAAGGCAGCCGCGACGAGGTGACGGAAAAGGTTCGGCAACTGGCCGATACCCTGCGCGAGCTGCTGGCCGAGCCGATGTCGCTGGACGGCCAGCGCCTGCAGGTGACGCCCAGCATCGGCGTGGCGCTGATCCCCGACCACGGCTCGACCCCGGCCGACCTGCTCAAGCGTGCCGACATCGCGCTGTACCGCGCCAAGGACTCGGGGCGCAATACCACGCAGATGTTCCACACCACCATGCAAAAGGCCGCCAGCGAACGCCTGCGCATGGAGAACGACCTGCGCCTGGCCCTGGCCCGGGGCGAACTGGCGCTGCACTTCCAGCCCCAGGTGGACGCCCGTGACAACCGCATCGTCGGCGCCGAAGTGCTGCTGCGCTGGCACCATCCCCTGCTTGGCCAGCAGCCGCCCAGCCAGTTCATTCAGGTGCTGGAGGAAAGCGGGCTGATCCTGGAGGTGGGCAGCTGGATACTCGACGAGGCCTGCGATGCCTGCTCGCGCATGTTGCAGGACGGCCTGATCGACGCCATGGACTTCAGCCTGTGCGTGAACATCAGCCCGCGTCAGTTCCGCCAGAACGATTTCGTCGAGCGGGTACGGCGCAGCCTGGACGACTACCGCCTGCCGTACCAGATGCTCAAGCTGGAGATCACCGAGGGCATCGTGATCCAGAACCTGGAAGACACCATCAGCAAGATGCGCGAGTTGAAGGCCTTCGGTGTGAGTTTTGCGATGGATGATTTCGGCACCGGGTATTCGTCGCTGACCTACCTCAAGCGCTTGCCGGTGGATGCGCTGAAGATCGACCAGTCGTTTGTGCGCGATGCGCCGCTGGACCCCAACGATGCAGAGATCGTCAAGGCGATCGTGGCCATGGCGCACAGCCTGGACCTGGCGGTGATTGCCGAAGGCGTGGAGCTTTCCGAGCAACTGGAGTTTCTGGAGCGGCTGGGCTGCCATCTGTACCAGGGGTATCTGCACAGTCGGCCCTTGCCGTTGAACGAGTTCAGGGCGATGTTGCTGCAGGCGCCGGCGGATTACTGAAAGACCGCGGCGCGTCCTTCGCTGGC
>NZ_JAAHBU010000225.1 GCF_010671725.1 Pseudomonas brassicae
TGGCCAGCAGGGCCTGGCCGCGGGCCACGCAGCACGCACCTGGGCCGGTGCGGTGCCGCCGATATGGTTGCGCGCATTCACCGAGCCTTCCAGGGTGAGCACGGCAAACACGTCCTGCTCGATCTGGTCGCTGAACTGGCGCAGCTCGTCCAGGCTCATCTCGGCCAGGTCCTTGCCGCTGTCCACGCCATATTTCACCGCATGGCCGACGATCTCGTGGCAATCACGGAACGGCAGGCCGCGACGCACCAGGTAGTCGGCCAGGTCGGTGGCGGTGGAGAATCCGCGCAGCGCCGCTTCGCGCATGATCGCGTGCTTGGGCTTGATCGCCGGGATCATGTCGGCAAACGCACGCAGCGAGTCGCGCAGGGTGTCGGCGGCGTCGAACAGCGGCTCCTTGTCTTCCTGGTTGTCCTTGTTGTAGGCCAGTGGCTGGCCCTTCATCAGGGTCAGCAGGCCGGTCAGGGCACCGAACACACGGCCGGTCTTGCCGCGCACCAGCTCTGGCACGTCGGGGTTCTTCTTCTGCGGCATGATCGAGCTGCCGGTACAGAAGCGGTCGGGCAGGTCGATGAACTGGAACTGCGCGCTGGTCCACAGCACCAGCTCTTCGGAGAAGCGCGACAGGTGCATCATTGCCACGCTGGCGGCGGCGCAGAATTCGATGGCGAAGTCGCGGTCGGACACGCCGTCCAGCGAGTTGCCGCCCACCGCCTCGAAGCCCAATAGCGAGCAGGTCAGCTCACGGTCGATCGGGTAGGTGGTGCCCGCCAGCGCGGCGCTGCCCAGGGGCATGCGGTTGGTGCGCTTGCGGCAGTCGACCAGGCGCTCGTAGTCACGGCTGAGCATTTCGAACCAGGCCAGCAGGTGGTGGCCGAAGGTCACCGGCTGCGCGGTCTGCAGGTGGGTGAAGCCGGGCATGATGGTGTCGGCTTCACGCTCGGCCTGGGCCAGCAGGCCCTGCTGCAGGCGGGTGATCTCGGCCAGGATCAGGTCGATCTCGTCACGCAGCCACAGGCGGATGTCGGTGGCTACCTGGTCGTTGCGGCTGCGCCCGGTGTGCAGTTTTTTACCGGTGACGCCGATGCGGTCGGTCAGGCGTGCCTCGATGTTCATGTGCACGTCTTCGAGGTCGATGCGCCAGTCGAAGTTGCCGGCCTCGATTTCACCCTGGATGGTACTCAGGCCGTCGATGATGCTGTCGCGCTCGGCATCGGTGAGTACGCCGACCTTGGCCAGCATCGTGGCGTGGGCGATCGACCCCATGATGTCGTGGCGGTACAGGCGCTGGTCGAAGGTGACGGAGGCGGTGAAGCGGGCGACGAAGGCGTCGACGGGCTCACTGAAGCGGCCGCCCCAGGACTGGTTGGTCTTGTCGGTGCTCATGGATTCACTCGTTGAAGGCGTGAACGGGAAAAATTGGCGCTGATGATAACAGGGTTGCCGGCCCGTACGGGGCTCGGCGGTCGGCGCAGATGTGGGTTTATGTCGTGGTGGCGGCGCAGCACGACAGGGATGCATAAGGATATTTATCGATTGAACGGCAGCGTGCCGGCAACCGTCTACAGTTGGACAGAGGATTGGCAGCTTTTGCCCTCCCAGTGAATCTTTAGCCATCGTGCGAGTCTGAGCGTGGATCGCCGTGACGGTCGTCACCTCACCTGTCTACGCTTTCCTTGTGCGAGACTCACGCAGGAATCCAGCGCTATATGAATGTCCTGATCGTTGATGACGAACCCCAAGCCCGGGAGCGCCTGAGCCGCATGCTCGGCGAGCTGGAGGGTTATACCGTGCTGGAGCCCAGCGCCACCAATGGCGAAGAGGCCCTGGCATTGATCGACAGCCTCAAGCCCGAGGTGGTCTTGCTCGACATTCGCATGCCGGGCATGGACGGCCTGCAGGTGGCTGCGCGCCTGTGCGAGCGTGAAGCGCCGCCGGCCGTGGTGTTCTGTACCGGTGATGACGAATTCACCGTGCAGGCCTTCCAGGACAGCACCCTGGGCCACCTGCTCAAGCCGGTGCAGGTCGATGCACTGCGCGATGCCCTGCGCCGCGCCGAGCGTCCCAACCGGGTGCAACTGGCGGCGCTGACCCGCCCGGGTGCCGAAAGCGGCAACGGGCCGCGCAGCCATATCAGCGCACGCACGCGCAAGGGCATCGAGCTGATCCCTATCGACCAGGTGATCTATTTCATTGCCGATCACAAGTACGTGACGTTGCGCCATGAAGGCGGCGAGGTGCTGCTGGACGAGCCGCTCAAGGCGCTGGAAGACGAATTCGGCGAGCGGTTCGTGCGCATCCATCGCAATGCGCTGGTGGCCCGTGACCGCATCGAGCGCCTGCAGCGCACCCCGCTGGGGCATTTCCAGTTGTTTCTCAAGGGCCTCAATGGCGATGCCCTGATCGTCAGCCGCCGCCATGTGGCGGGTGTGCGCAAGATGATGCAGCACCTCTAGCGCGGGCCAATCGCACGGCGTGGCCAGGGAGGGTCGGCCGCTGTGCTGACATAGATCTGCTAGCGGCTCGGGTTGAGCTGTTATCATCCGTCGCATCTATCTCGTACGGATCGATCCATGTCCACTCGTGAAATCCGCATTGCCACGCGCAAAAGTGCCCTTGCCCTGTGGCAGGCCGAATACGTCAAAGCCCGCCTGGAACAGGCTCATCCCGGCCTGGTCGTGACCCTGGTGCCGATGGTCAGTCGCGGCGACAAGCTGCTCGACTCGCCGCTGTCGAAGATCGGCGGCAAGGGCCTGTTCGTCAAGGAGCTCGAAACCGCGCTGCTGGAGCAGGAAGCCGACATCGCCGTGCACTCGATGAAAGACGTGCCCATGGACTTCCCCGAGGGCCTGGGGCTGTTCTGCATCTGCGAGCGCGAAGACCCGCGCGATGCCTTCGTGTCCAACACCTACGCCAGTCTTGATGCACTGCCGCCCGGGAGCATCGTCGGCACCTCCAGCCTGCGCCGCCAGGCGCAGTTGCTGACACGTCGGCCCGACCTCGAAATCCGCTTCCTGCGCGGCAACGTCAACACCCGCCTGGCCAAACTCGATGCCGGCGAGTACGACGCCATCATCCTTGCTGCTGCCGGCCTGATTCGCCTGGGCTTCGAAGACCGCATCACCGACAGCATCAGCATCGACGACAGCCTGCCGGCCGGGGGCCAGGGCGCGGTGGGTATCGAGTGCCGCAGCGCCGACCAGGCCATCCACGCGCTGCTCGCGCCGCTGCATCACGCCGATACCGCTGACCGGGTCACGGCCGAGCGGGCACTGAACAAACACCTCAATGGCGGATGCCAGGTGCCTATCGCTTGCTACGCCGTGCTCGAAGGCGAGCAGCTGTGGCTGCGCGGCCTGGTGGGCGAGCCGGCCGGTGGCCGGCTGTTGAGCGCCCAGGCCCGCGCACCACGCCAGGACGCCGAGGCGCTGGGGGTGCGGGTAGCCCAGGAGCTGCTGGGGCAAGGCGCCGAAGAGATTCTCAAGGCGGTCTATGGCGAGGCCGGTCACCCGTGAGCGGCTGGCGCCTGCTGCTGACCCGGCCGGCCGAGGAATGCGCGGCACTTGCTGCCACCTTGGCCGAGGCCGGCCTGTTCGGCAGCAGCCTGCCGCTGCTGGAGATCGAAGCACTGCCGACCACCGCCGAGCAGCACGCGATCATGGGCGAGCTGTCGCACTATTGCGCGCTGATCGTGGTCAGCAAACCCGCCGCTCGCCTGGGCCTGGCATTGCTCGATGCGCATTGGCCGCAGGCACCGGCGCTGCCGTGGTTCACGGTGGGTGCGGCGACGGCGGCGATTCTCCAGGCGCATGGCCGCGAGGTGCACTTCCCGCCCCAGGGCGACGACAGCGAAGCCTTGCTGCAACTGCCACGCCTGCAGGCTGCCATCGCGCGGCCGGGCGCGCGGGTGCTGATCCTGCGCGGCGAAGGCGGTCGCGAGTTGTTGGCCGAGCGATTGACCGCAGGGGGTGCTAGTGTCGATTATCTGCCCCTGTACCGCCGCCGCCTGCCGGACTACCCGGCGCACACGCTGACGCAGCGCATCGAGGCGGAACGCCTGAACGGCCTGGTGGTCAGCAGTGGACAGGGTTTTGAACACCTGCGCCAGCTGGCCGGCGCGCATTGGCCACGTTTGTCCAGGCTGGCGTTGTTCGTGCCCAGCCCGCGGGTGGCCGAACTGGCACGTGCCTGTGGTGCACACAACGTAGTGGATTGCCGTGGCGCCAGTGCCGCGGCTTTGCTGGCGGCGTTGCAGGAAACCCCTGCACCCGCCTTTTAAGGCGCTAAGCTGATGGGCGACGTGCCTCAATGCAAAGGATGGATACGTGAGCGAAACTGCCTTGCCCAATGATGATCTGCAGCCGGCGTCCGAGACGCCCGCGCAAACACCCGCCGCCCCCGCCAAGCGGGCCGGCACTGGACTGGCACTGTTTGCCCTGCTGGTAGGCGCCGCCGGCGTCGCGATCGGCGGCTGGGGCGTGTGGCAGGTGCGCCACTTGCAAGGCGCGACCCAGCAGCAGCGC
>NZ_JAAHBU010000226.1 GCF_010671725.1 Pseudomonas brassicae
GGCTGGCCAGCGAAGGGGCCGGCCCAGGCGATGCAAACAAATAGACATAAATTGCTATCATCGCCCGCATGACCGAACTCGCCCCCTGCCCACCCCGGGCCCTCCCCGACGGTTTCTTCGACCGCGATGCGCAGACCCTGGCCAAAGCCTTGCTCGGCAAGGTCATCCGCCACCGTCAGGGCGCGCTCTGGCTGTCGGCGCGCATCATCGAGACCGAAGCCTATTACGTCACCGACAAAGGCAGCCACGCCTCGCTCGGCTACACCGAAAAGCGCAAGGCGCTGTTCCTCGACGGCGGCCACATCTACATGTACTACGCCCGCGGCGGCGACTCGTTGAACTTCAGCGCCCACGGCCCGGGCAACGCAGTGCTGATCAAGTCGGCCTACCCCTGGGTGGATGCCGTCAGCGACCGCAACAGCCTGGCACAAATGCAGTTGAACAACCCCGACGCCAACGGCCTGGCACGCACACCCGAACGCCTGTGCGCCGGGCAGACGTTGCTGTGCAAGGCCCTGGGCCTGAAAGTGGCGCACTGGGACGCCAAGCGTTTCGACCCCGACCAGCTGTTTGTCGAGGATTGCGGTATCACGGTGAAACACATTATTCAGACGACACGCCTGGGCATCCCCCACGGCCGCGACGAACATCTGCCCTACCGTTTCGTCGACGCCGACTTTGCCCGCCACTGCACCCGGAACCCGCTGCGCCGTGGGCAAGTCGAAGGGCTCGACTACTTCTTACTGACACAAGGAAATTGACACCATGGGCGCATGGCTCGACAGCCTCACTGGCTGGCTGACCGCAAACCCGCAATGGCTAGGCCTGGCGATCTTCGTGGTGGCGTGCATCGAGTGCCTGGCCATCGCCGGGATCATCGTGCCCGGCACCGTGCTGCTGTTTGCCGTGGCCGTATTGGCGGGTAGTGGCGCACTGGGGCTGAGTGAAACCCTGTTGCTGGGCTTTCTCGGCGGGCTGCTGGGTGACGCGATTTCCTACACACTGGGCCGACGCTTCCACCAGAACATCCGGCGTTTGCCGCTGCTGCGTCATCACCCGGAATGGATCGGCAGCGCCGAGAGCTACTTCCAGCGCTACGGCATCGCCAGCCTGCTGGTGGGGCGCTTCATCGGCCCGCTGCGCCCCATGCTGCCGATGGTCGCGGGCATGTTCGACATGCCGCTGCCGCGCTTCATCGCGGTCAGCCTGGTGGCCGGTGCCGGCTGGTCGATGGCCTACCTGCTGCCCGGCTGGGCCACCGGGGCGGCCATGCGCCTGCCGCTGCCCGAAGGCTTCTGGACGCAAGCCGGCATCATCGCCGGCGGCCTGGCCGTGCTGATCGGCGTGAGCGTCAACAGCAGCCTGCGCAGCCAGCGCTATGGCACCCGCTGGATCGCCGCGTTGAGCCTGGTGTTTCTGGCGGCGATGTTCATCGGCTGGCCGTACCTGATCCAGTTCGACCAGGGCCTGATGACCCTGGTGCAGGAACACCGACGCAGCACCCTGGACGGCACCATCGTACTGATCACCCGGCTGGGCGACTTCCGCACCCAACTGGTGCTGGGCGGCGTGCTTACCGGCCTGTTGCTGCTGGCCCGGCAATGGCGCCCGGCGATCTTTGCCGGCGCCACACTGATGGGCACCGCGCTGGCCAACGGCACGCTCAAGTGGCTGTTCGCCCGCGCCCGCCCCGAGGTACTCAGCGACCCGCTGACCACCTACAGCATGCCCAGCGGGCACAGTTCGGCATCGTTCGCATTCTTTCTGGTGCTGGCGGTACTGGCCGGGCGCGGGCAGCCACCGCGCATGCGCCTGACCTGGATCCTGCTGGGCTGCCTGCCGGCGCTGTCGATTGCGCTGTCGCGGGTTTACCTGGGCGCGCACTGGCCAACCGACATCCTCGCCGGCTCGATGCTCGCATGCTGCGTGTGCGCCACCAGCCTGACCCTGGTGCAGCATCGCACGCCGCTCAGTGCGATGCCCTTGAGGGTGTGGTGGCTGATCCTGCCGGCGAGTGTCGGCACGCTGGCGTTCTTTGCACTGCACGCGTTGCCCGACGCACTGTTGCGTTACCAGTACTGAGGGTCAGGCGAACAGTTCACCCTGAAGCCGCTCGAGCAGCGCCTGGATCGCATCCAGGCGCTGACGGGGCGAGTCGATCGCCAGCAGTTCGAGCTTGTCCTGGTCGTCAAATGGCAGCAGGTAGGCCAGTTGATTGGCCAGCGCCTGCTGACCAATGGCCTGCTGGCCAACGGCATGCACCGGCATGCCCAGCGCCGCGACCAGCGGGTGCTCACCCAACGCCGCCAGCAAGGCCAGCAGGTCGTGGTCATCGTCCTGCAGCGGCGCATCGTCCTGCTCGCTGCGCCAGCTCACGTCGGCCAGCAGCAACTGGTCCTTCTGCACCTCGATGGGCCCCACGTCAAAACGCCGCAGGCCCTCCACACGAATACCGAGCAGGCCGTTGTCCTGCTGCTGGAAGTCGCGAATCACGGCCTCGCAACCGATCTGCGCGAACCCGGCCGGCGCCCTGCCGACCTGCTCGCCGTCCAGGATGCACACCACGCCAAAGCCGCCACCCTGCTTCATGCAACGGCCGATCATGTCCAGATAGCGTGCTTCGAAGATCTGCAGGTCGAGCGTGCAGCCAGGGAACAACACGGTATTGAGCGGGAACAGCGGCAATGTCATGTCAAGTCCTCACGCAACCAGGCTAACCGCCAACGGCAGGAACACCGCCGTGACCACCCCCATCAGGCTCATGCCCAGGGCCGCGAACGCCCCGGTCTCTTCGCTCTCTTGCAGTGCCACCGCCGTACCCACCGCGTGCGCACTGATACCCAGTGCCATGCCACGGGCTTCGGGGCTGTCGACCCGGCAGGCCGACAGCAGCGCCGGGCCGAAGATCGCGCCGATCACCCCGGTGATCAGCACGAACACCGCCGCCAGTGCCGCCACGCCGCCGATCTGTTCGGCCACCAGCATGGCGATCGGCGACGTCACCGACTTGGGTGCCATGGTCATCAGGATCATGTGTTCCGCACCGAGCCACCCGCCCAGCAGCAGGCACGCACCGGTGGCCACCACACCGCCGATTACCAGCGTAGTCAAGGTCGGCCACAACAGTTGCCGAATACGCCGCAGGTTGAGATAGAGCGGCACGGCCAGCGCCACGGTGGCCGGCCCCAGCAGGATGTTCATGATCTCGGTGCTCTTGCGGTACTCGGCATACGACACCCCGCAGGTGAGCAGCACCGCGATGACCACCAGCATCGACACCAGCACCGGCTGCAGGAAAATCCAGCGGGTCTTGTCGTAGGCCGCCAGCACCAGCTGATACGCGCCCAAGGTGATGCCGATGCCGAACAGCGGGTGATGGATCACGGCCTCGACCGCGCCATGCCAGTCCAGGCTCATGGCTGCTCCCCACGCCTGGTCTGACGGTTGATGAGCTTTTGCATCAGCACGCCACAGAACGCGATGGCGATCAGCACCGACAGCACCAGCGAGCCGACGATCGCCCAGAAATCCGCAGCGATATCGCTGGCATACACCATCACCCCGACAGCCGGCGGCACCAGCAGCAGCGGCAGGTAACGCAGCAGGCTGGCGGACGCCTCGCTCAGTGGCGCACTGACTTCGCCGCGCAGCATCAGGTAGCCGAGCAGCAGCACCAGCCCGATGATCGGACCCGGCAGCATCGACAGAAACAGGTGATTGATAGCCGTACCCAGCAACTGGAACAGCACGAGCCACGTCAAACCACGCAACAACATTGCACTTCTCCCTCAGGCCTGGCGGCCATTATAAGCACGCTAACGAGTGGCCTATAGCCTGATATTCGTTGAAATCATGCTGACTTGACCACACCCGGTGGGCGTGCTGATCTTAAGCACTTGAATCTGCCGCAGTCACAAAAACATCAACGACAACCTGGAGAGTCGCATGCCTCATGTACCCGTTGCAGAGCTGGCGCAGTACATTGGAAAGGAACTGGGACGTTCCGAATGGCTGACCATCGATCAAGAGCGCATCAACCTGTTTGCCGAGGCCACGGGGGATTTTCAGTTCATCCATGTGGACCCGGTGAAGGCGGCAAAAACGCCATTTGGCAGCACGATTGCCCATGGCTTCCTCACCCTGTCACTGATCCCCAAGCTGATGGAAGACATCCTCGTGCTGCCCGAAGGGTTGAAGATGGTGGTCAACTACGGCCTGGACAGCGTGCGTTTCATCCAGCCGGTCAAGGTCAACACACGCGTGCGGCTCAAGGTCGAGCTGAGCGAG
>NZ_JAAHBU010000227.1 GCF_010671725.1 Pseudomonas brassicae
CCACCGGCAACTTCACCAAGGTGGTGCAGCGCATCCCGGTCAAGCTCACCTTTGCCGCCGACAACCCGCTGCACGGCAGGATTCGCCCGGGCATGTCGGTAACCGCGACCGTCGATATCCGCGCCGATGGCCGGTGATCAACTGATCCGCCCCGCCGGCGAACCGAGCCGACGCGACTGGATCGCGGTGATGAGCGTGATGCTTGGCGCATTCATGGCGGTACTCGACATCCAGATCACCAACTCCTCGCTCAAGGACATCCAGGGCGCGCTGTCGGCAACCCTGGAGGAAGGTTCGTGGATTTCCACCTCCTATCTGGTGGCCGAGATCATCATGATCCCGCTCACCGCCTGGCTGGTGCAGTTGCTGTCCGCCAGACGCCTGGCGGTGTGGGTGTCGGCGGGTTTTCTGGCCTCCTCGCTGCTGTGCTCGATGGCCTGGAACCTGGAAAGCATGATCGTGTTCCGCGCCCTGCAAGGCTTTACCGGCGGCGCGCTGATCCCGCTGGCCTTCACCCTGACGCTGATCAAGCTGCCCGAGCACCATCGCGCCAAGGGCATGGCAATGTTCGCCATGACGGCCACCTTTGCGCCCTCCATCGGCCCCACGCTGGGCGGCTGGCTGACCGAGAACTGGGGCTGGGAGTACATCTTCTACATCAACATTCCGCCTGGGCTGATCATGATCGGCGGCTTGCTGTACGGGCTGGAAAAGAAGGCTTCACATTGGGAACTGCTCAAGAGCACCGACTACACCGGCATCGTAACCCTCGGTGTCGGGCTCGGTTGCCTGCAGGTGTTTCTTGAGGAGGGTCACCGCAAGGACTGGCTCGAGTCGGGACTGATCGTCAGCCTGGGTAGCATCGCCTTGGTCAGCCTCATTACCTTCGTAATCGTGCAGTGTTCAAAACCCAACCCGCTGATCAACCTGCGCATTCTGCAGAATCGCAATTTCGGGCTGTCGAGCATAGCCAGCCTGGGCATGGGCGTGGGCCTGTATGGCTCGATCTACCTGCTGCCGCTGTACCTGGCGCAGATCCAGAACTACAACGCGCTGCAGATCGGTGAAGTGATCATGTGGATGGGCGTGCCGCAGCTGTTTCTGATCCCGCTGGTGCCACAACTGATGAAGGTGATCTCGCCCAAGATCCTCTGCACGCTGGGGTTCGGCCTGTTCGGCCTGGCGAGTTTCAGTTCAGGCGTATTGAATCCGGACTTCGCCGGCACGCAGTTCAACCATATCCAGATCATCCGGGCGCTTGGGCAGCCGATGATCATGGTGACCATCTCGCTGATTGCCACCGCCTATATCCAGCCGCAGGATGCGGGATCGGCGTCGAGCCTGTTCAACATCCTGCGCAACCTGGGCGGGGCGATCGGTATTGCGCTGCTGGCGACACTGCTGGATGCGCGTACCAAAGTGTATTTCGACTACCTGCGCGAGGCAGTGGTGCGACCAATGCGGCGGTGGCCGAACGCCTGGCGCTGTTGACGCAGATGCTGGGCAGCGAAGCGGCGGCGCTGGGCAAGTTGAGCGAGATCACCCACCAGCAGGCGATGATCATGGCCTACAACGACGCGTTCCATTTTGTCGGGATCGGGCTGGCGGTGAGCATGGTGGCGGTGTTGCTGACGAAAAAGCTGCCGCAGGGATTGAAGGCGGGTGAGGCCCACTAGGTTGCGGTGAATGCTTCGCTGGCAAGCCAGCTCCCACAGGTACCCCGCTGCTCTCAAGTGCAGCGACATACCTGTGGGAGCTGGCTTGCCAGCGAAGGGGCCATCAGACCGTGAGCAGACGCTCACGCAACTGCGCAATCTCGTCGCGCATCTGCGCCGCGGCCTCGAACTCCAGGTCGCGGGCCAGCTGGTACATTTTCTCTTCCAGGGCCTTGATGCGCTTGGCGATCTCGCCCGGCGACCGCAGTTCGGCCTCGTAACGCTCGCGCTCCTCTGCCGCCTTGGCCATGCCCTTGCGCTTCTTGCTGCGCGAGCCCGGCACATTGGCGCCCTCCATGATGTCGGTGATGTCCTTGACCACGCCCCTGGGCACGATGCCGCTGGCCTCGTTGAACGCGATCTGCTTGTCGCGCCTGCGCTCGGTCTCGCCGATGGCCCGCTCCATGGAGCCCGTCATGTTGTCCGCGTACAGGATCGCCCGGCCATTGAGGTTACGCGCCGCCCGACCGATGGTCTGGATCAGCGAACGCTCCGAGCGCAGGAAACCTTCCTTGTCCGCATCGAGGATCGCCACCAGCGACACCTCAGGCATGTCAAGGCCCTCACGCAGAAGGTTGATCCCCACCAGCACATCGAAGGTACCCAGGCGCAGATCGCGAATGATCTCGACGCGCTCCACGGTGTCGATATCCGAATGCAGGTAGCGCACCCGCACGTCGTGATCGGCCAGGTAATCACTGAGGTCCTCGGCCATGCGCTTGGTCAGGGTGGTGACCAGTACGCGCTCCTCCACCGCCACGCGCTTGCGAATCTCGGACAGCAGGTCGTCGACCTGGGTGGTGGCCGGGCGAATCTCCACCTGCGGATCGACCAGGCCGGTGGGACGCACCACCTGCTCCACCACGCGACCGGCATGCTCGGCTTCGTAATTGCCTGGGGTGGCCGACACGAAGATGGTCTGCGGACTGACCGCCTCCCATTCGTCAAAACGCATCGGCCGGTTGTCCAGCGCCGAGGGCAGGCGGAAACCGTACTCCACCAGGGTTTCCTTGCGCGAACGGTCGCCCTTGTACATGGCACCGACCTGCGGAACGCTGACGTGGGATTCATCGATCACCAGCAGCGCATCGGCGGGCAGGTAGTCATAGAGGGTCGGTGGTGGCGCGCCGGCGGGCGCCCCGACAGGTAGCGCGAGTAGTTTTCGATGCCGTTGCAGTAGCCCAGCTCCAGGATCATCTCCAGGTCGAAACGGGTGCGCTGCTCCAGCCGCTGGGCCTCCACCAGCTTGTTGTGCTTGTGCAGGTACTCCAGGCGATCCTCGAGCTCCTCCTTGATACCCTCCATCGCATCCAGCAGGGTCTCGCGCGGGGTGACGTAGTGGCTCTTGGGATAGAAGGTGAAACGCGGCAGCTTGCGGATCACCTCGCCGGTGAGCGGGTCGAACGCGGCAATGTTCTCGACTTCATCGTCGAACAGTTCGATACGGATCGCCTCCAGGTCCGATTCGGCCGGGAAGATGTCGATCACGTCGCCGCGCACACGGAAGGTGGCACGGGCAAAGTCCATGTCGTTGCGGGTGTATTGCAGGTCGGCCAGGCGGCGCAACAGGGCACGCTGGTCGAGCTTGTCGCCACGGTCCACGTGCAACACCATCTTCAGGTAGCTTTCCGGGCTGCCCAGGCCGTAGATACACGACACGGTGGTGACGATGATGGCGTCGCGCCGCTCCAGCAACGCCTTGGTGGCCGACAGGCGCATCTGCTCGATATGGTCGTTGATCGAGGCGTCCTTCTCGATGAAGGTGTCAGAGGACGGCACATAGGCTTCGGGCTGGTAGTAGTCGTAGTAGGAAACGAAATACTCCACCGCGTTGTTCGGGAAGAACGACTTGAACTCGCCATACAACTGCGCCGCCAGGGTCTTGTTCGGCGCCAGCACCAGGGTCGGGCGCTGCACCTGGGCAATCACGTTGGCGATGCTGAAGGTCTTGCCCGACCCCGTCACCCCGAGCAGGGTCTGGTGCGCCAGCCCGGCCTCGATGCCCTCGACCATCAGGCGAATGGCTTCGGGCTGATCGCCGGCCGGCTGGAAACGGGTGACGAGCTGAAACTCGGACATGACGAACCCCTGAAGTGAGCGCAGACAAGCAACTGTATCTATAGACAGTACTTATACCGAATTAGTGGTCCACGACGCCAGTTTCAAGGCAAACGCCGAGGGTTTTCCCAGTATTGACCCGGCCGTGCGACTAACGGTCGAAAAATATTCGCGCAAACAGCAGGAAAAGCTGCGACAGACTGTCGCCGTGACCGATGGGTATCACTATACTGACTCCCCGTTTGTGCACCGCTCTAGTGCATCCGACTGGAGCGTGCGGCCCCCTATCACTCTCCAATCAGAGCCAAGGTAATAATGAGCCTGTTTTCCGCTGTCGAGCTGGCACCACGCGACCCCATTCTGGGCCTCAACGAAGCCTTCAACGCCGATACCCGCGCCCACAAGGTGAACCTGGGCGTGGGCGTGTACTGCAACGAAGAAGGGCGTATTCCACTGCTGCGTGCAGTCATCGAAGCCGAAACCCAACGCGCCGCCCAGCACGCTTCCCGTGGCTACCTGCCGATCGACGGCATCGTGGCCTACGACCAGGCCGTGCAGAAGCTGCTGTTCGGTGCCGACTCGCCCCTGCTGGCCGCTGGCCGCGTGGTCACCACCCAGGCCGTCGGCGGTACCGGCGCACTGAAGATCGGTGCCGACTTCCTCAAGCAGCTGTCGCCCAACGCTACCGTGGCCATCAGCGACCCGAGCTGGGAAAACCACCGCGCCCTGTTTGAAACCGCCGGTTTCCCGGTACAGAACTACCGTTACTACGACGCCGCCACCCACGACGTGAACCGTGCCGGCATGCTCGAAGACCTGAACGCGCTGCCCGCCGGCTCGATCATCGTGCTGCACGCCTGCTGCCACAACCCGACCGGCGTCGACCTGAGCCCGTCGGACTGGAAGAACGTGCTTGAGGTGGTCAAGGCCAAGGGCCATATCCCGTTCCTCGACATGGCCTACCAGGGCTTTGGCGAAGGCATCGCCGAAGACGCCGCCGCCGTGCGCCTGTTCGCCGAATCGGGCCTGGACTTCTTCGTGTCCAGCTCGTTCTCCAAGTCGTTCTCGCTGTACGGCGAGCGTGTCGGCGCGCTGTCGATCGTCACCGAGTCCAAGGAAGAAGCCACCCGCGTACTGTCGCAGGTCAAGCGCGTGATCCGCACCAACTACTCCAACCCGCCTACCCACGGCGCGACCATCGTCGCCACCGTGCTCAACAGCCCTGAGCTGCGTGCCATGTGGGAAGCCGAGCTTGCCGAAATGCGCCTGCGCATCCACGGCATGCGCAAGCAGATGGTCGAGCTGCTCAAGCAGTACGGCGCCCAGCAGGACTTCAGCTTCGTCGGTCGCCAGTGCGGCATGTTCTCCTACTCGGGCTTGACCGTTGAGCAGGTGGCGCGCCTGAAGGACGAGCACGCATCTATGCTCTGGATACCGGTCGTATCTGTGTCGCCTCGTTGAACCAGAACAACATCCACGTGGTGACCAAGGCCATCGTCGAGGTCCTGTAATACCCGATTGCGCGGGGGGAGCTTGACTTCCCCTTAGCAATCAGTAAGATACGCCACAGATTCCGCGATAGCTCAGTCGGTAGAGCAAATGACTGTTAATCATTGGGTCCCAGGTTCGAGTCCTGGTCGCGGAGCCAAATACAGCTTCAGAGTGGCACTCGATTGCTCTGAAACACTCGAAAAAACCCGCCTTATGGCGGTTTTTTTCGTTTCTATCCCCCTGTCGGCGTGACGCGCAGCACAGTCAATAGACCCGTCAAATGGCGAGTACCCTGGAACACATATCGATAAAAGCACGCAGCTTTGGCTGGTTTCTGACTGCTTTTGAGAAATACAGGTACAGCCCATCGTTGCCAGGGGAATACTCAAGGAGCGCCGACTCAAGGGTGCCGTCGGCCAGTTCGCGTGACGTGTGAAAGGTGGAAGAGTAGATAAGCCCAACACCCTGAACGGCAAGGCGGCGCATCAGTTCTCCATCATTGACGGTGAATGGGCCACTCGGATCGATCCTTACACTTTCGTTATTCTCCACAAACTCCCATCGGTAGATATCGCCCTTCTCCGGCCGACGAAAACGAATGCATTCGTGGCGCACAAGATCGCTGGGGACGGCCGGTTTTCCGTGCGCCTTGAAATAGGCGGGCGATCCGAACACTGCCCACTGGAAAGGCCTGGAAAGCCTTACCGCAATCATGTCTTGCTCAATGTAGGAGCCGATCAGGATACCTGCGTCGTAACCTTCAGAGACGAAATGGTCATGACGGTTGCTGACCGTGATATCCACATTCAAATTGGGCCAGGCTTCTCTAAATGCGGGGAGCAGAGGCTCGATGACATGCGGCAAGGCCAGGCGCTCCACGATCAGTCTCAATGTTCCCGAAGGTGCCTTTGCCGACTGCGCAGCATCCTCGAGCCCGGTGGCAATCACCTGTGCCGCCGGCTCGACTTTCAAAAGCAGGTTCGTGCCGGCCTCGGTCAGGGCCATCTTGCGTGTCGTGCGATGGAAAAGCGCCACGCCAAGACGATGCTCCAGCCTCTGCAATGCCTGGCTGACCGAGCCTGGTGTTTTGCCAAGATCAAGCGCGGCCTGGCGAATGCTCATTCGCTTTGAAATGGCTAGAAACGCTGACAATCCATCAAAGCTATCGGGTTGGTTCATCTCGTCTGTTCACACCTGCAGCACGTCAGTCTTCAATTGAAACGGCGCACTGTACGCCGACTTCAAATGGCAATCAATCGAAGGCCATTAGGCTGATTTATTAAACAATGTGTTCGTTTCTGGCTGGTTTTTTGAGCCTTTGGTCACGGATACAGTGGCCCGCACAGCCAACGAATCGAAGGAATGCATATGTGGATTGCCAAATGCCTAGCACACCTCGCAGGCGCAATTGCCGCAATTGTGCTTGCGGCTACCCCCGCCATTGCGCAACAAAGCCTTAAAGACGAGCGAATACTCATCGTGGTTTCGAGCCTGGATAAAAAGGCGCCTGACCGTGTCGGGGGATTCTGGTTTCCGGAGCTTACCCACCCCGTCGAAGTGTTTGATAAAGCCGGCTTGAGTTACGACATTGCGAGCCCAAAAGGTGGCCTGGCACCGTTCGATGGCTTCGACCTGAGCGACCCAGCCACCCTCGACTTCTGGACCAGCCCTGAACACCGGAACAAACTGGCCAACACAACCAGGCTCGCACAGGTCGATCCGTCAAAGTACGCCGCTGTTCTGCTTGTTGGCGGTCACGGCCCGATGTGGGACTTCGTGCACAACCCTGAACTTGATGAGATCGTGCGCAGCATTTATGAGAACAACGGCATTGTCAGCGCCGTATGCCACGGCCCAGCAGGCTTGCTCGAGGTAAAACTCAGCAATGGCCAGCAACTGATCAAAGGTCGCCGACTGACGGGCTTCACCGCCGAAGAAGAGCGCGCGCGCGAGTACGACAAGATCGTTCCTTTTGAACTGGAGAACGCATTGAAGCGTGCTGGCGCAACATTTGAAGAAGCCCCCCCGTTCGAAAATCTCGTCGTGGTCGATGGCCGCCTAGTCACGGGCCAGAATCCGGCTTCAGCCAAGACCCTCGCAGAAGCCGTGGCCAAAGCCCTTCGTTCGAAGGCCATATGAATCAGCGTGATCCTGGTGCCGGGCGACATGAGACCGACGCCAGGTCGACTGCCCACGACTCACAGGAGAGACACGCCATGCAGCGTTTCAAGGCCCTATTGAGGCACGCCACTTTACTGGGTGTGTTCTGGACACTGCAGTTGGGCACCTGCGCCAATGCTGCCGATCTGCAGGTATTGGCCACGACAGCACTGAAGCCCTTTTTCGAGCAGATGATCCCCGACATTGAAAAGACAACCGGACATCACTTGATGTTTACCTGGGGCGCATCGTCGGGAACGGCTGCCGATACGCTGCCCGTACACATCAGAAACGCAGAGCCAGACGCAGAGGTGGGGATACAGCAGATCAGCGAGCTTATGGCGGTACCGGGCATTCAGGTCCTCGGGCCGCTTCCAGAGGAGGTTCAACGGGTCAATGTGATAGCTGCAGCGGTGGCGACTCATGCGGTGCAACCAAAGGCGGCAGAAAATCTGATTGCCTTCCTGCAAGGCGCTCACGCCGCCAGCAGGCTGAAAGCGTCAGGATTCGACCCCGCCATTGCACAATAGGCCTTGAAGGCGCTATGACAGGAAACCCGATGCCCACGCAGGCTCAAGCCTGCCCGATCGGGAAGAACTGCCCCCCACTCCACACACCGAGCCACTGCTCGCCATCGACTTCGCGGGGCACTGCCAGCTCTACCAGCTGGTAGAACACGCTACGGTGAATCAGCGCTTCGAGATTGGTACGCAGATGCACGTAGGGCGACGGCTCCTGGGTGTGCGGATCGATCACGAACGCAGCGGATGCTCAGGCCCCGCCTCGACCACGTCCTCGACATTGCTGGTGAAGCGCAGCACCTGCTGCTCGCCACTGCCCTGCACGTCCATCAGCACGGCCACGAACGGCGCATCGTCGACCGTGATGCCGACTTTCTCCACCGGCGTGACCAGGAAGTAGTCGTCGCCATCACGGCGAATAATGGTAGAAAACAGGCGCACCATCGGCTTGCGCCCGATCGGCGTGCCCAGGTAGTACCAGGTACCGTCACGGGCGATGCGCATGTCGATGGCACCGCAGAAGTCCGGGTTCCACAGGTGCACCGGCGGCAGGCCTTTGCCGGCCGGAATTTGTGCCAACAGGTCGTTGGCCTTGCCGGTGTCCACCATCATCTGCTCCTCAGCGGCTCATGCCCAACAGGCTGCGAGCGTAATCCTCAAGCGGTGCAGCAATCAAATCCTGCGGTTGGTTGTCGTGGAACGTCAGCAAACCGCCACGGCTGCGAATGCGCACGGTATCGATCAGGTAACGCGTGCTGGTCTCGATCAACATCAGCTGGATCACGCCGGTATCGATACCCAGGCGATCGACAGCCTGCTCGTCGTACCATTCGTCGCCGTTGCCGATACGGTTGTCGGCCTTGGCAAAACGCGCGTACAGCAAGTAATGCGCACCGACGTCACGCGCTTCGTTAAGGGCATCTTCAAGGCCCAGAGGCCCTTGAGCGCGGCGCACCAGCGGGAAGTACTCGACAAAGCCCTTGAAGGCCTCTTCAGCCACCACATTGGGCCGCGGGTACGCGCTGCCCGGCGGAACGAACACACCCTGACCGATGAAGATGAAAGAGTCGGGCTGCAAGCGTACCGACAGCGAACGACGGGTTTCGCTGTGGTCGAGCAGACCGGCATCGCTCATGTGGTAGCGGACGCCCTCGCCCATATCACTGACATTCATGCAGCCACCCAGCGCCATCAGCGCCAGCAGCAGAACCAGGCTACGCATCTTTCCTCCAGAAGCCGGTGACGGAAAACCGGCGAACAGCCGCCAGATGCAGGTTTTGCGCCAGCTGGAGGGTTTGCTCAGCCACCAATGATCTTCATCACCGTGGCACCACCGGAAAATGCGACCGCCTGCTTGTCACCCAGGGCCTTCATCAACACGCCCTGCAACGCCGGCAATGCCTGGTGGCGGGGCTTGTCGAGCAGGTCGCCGATAAAATGCCGGTTGCTCGACGACAGGCAGCCGTGCAGCCAACCGGTGGAAGACAGGCGCAGACGCGAACAGGTGCGGCAGAACGGTACGCTCTCGTTGGCAATGATGCCGAAGTAGCCCTGCCCCGGCACCCGGTAGCGCAACGCAGTGGCGTCGACCGGAGCATCGGCCTGGGCATACTCGTGATGCTCGCCGATCAGCTGCAGCAACTGCTCCAGGCTGACGAACTGCTGCAGGAACGCATTGCTGTCCCTGGCCAGGTGCCCCATGCGCATCAGCTCGATAAAGCGCAGTTCGTAGCCTCGCGCCAGGCAGTAGTCGAGCAGCGGCAGCACCTGATCGAGGTTCTGCCCACGCAGCGGCACCATATTGACCTTGACCTTCATGCCCGCGTCGCTGGCCTGCTGCAGCCCTTCCAGTACGCTGGCCAGGTCGCCACCACGGGAAATGCTGCGAAACGCTCCGGCATCCAGGGTATCGAGGGAAACGTTGAGGCGGCGAATGCCGGCGTTCACCAGCAGGGGCAGCTTGCGCGCCAGCAACTGGCCGTTGGTGGTGAGACTGATGTCGTCCAGGCCCAGAGTGGCCACATTGGACAGAAAGGTTTCGAGCTTGGGGCTGACCAGTGGCTCGCCACCGGTGATGCGCAGGCGCTCGATGCCTGCGGCTTCGATCAGGTAGGCGACGGCGCGAGCCATGGCCTCGGCCGACAGTTCATCCTGTGCCGCAACCAGACGCTTGCCGTCCGGCACACAGTAGGTGCAGGCATAGTTGCAGGCCGCGGTGAGGCTGACACGCAAATTGCGAAAACGTCTGCCTTGGCGATCGACAATCATGGAGAACTCCGGCATGGATGAATCGGGCCTGCAAAACCTGACTCAGAAATCAGTTTTTTGCAAGCCTCTTACCTGAGTATATTCCTGCGCAGCGGGGCTCAGTAGCGCAAGAGCGCCAGCGGTGGCTCAGTTGCCGGAAGGTTCGGGGTCGCGCTTGCGCTTGTTGCCCATCCGCACACCGATATCCATGAGGAACTGGAAGAACCCTTCCTGGTCCTCCAGCACATTGCTCCAGAACGGCGAGTGGTACAGCGCCACGGCGCCATGCACCAGGGCCCAGGCCGCGCAATAGTGGAAGTACGGCGGCACGTCCTCGAGCTTGCCCTCGCTGATGCGCCCCTTGATCAACAGCGTGAGGCGCTCAAAGTTGGAGGCACGGATCTTGTGCAACTCCTCGACCATCTCGGGCACCTGATTGCCCTTGACCACCTTCTCTTCCAGGCGGTCGAACAGGCGATAGCGCTGCGGGTCGCGCATGCGAAATTCGAAATAGGCGCGCGACAGGGCTTCCTTGTCACGATCCACATCGGCAGAGTGCAGCAGTTCGTTCAAATCGCGCTCGTAGTCGAGCATCAGGCGCAGGTAGATCTCCGCCTTGGACTTGAAGTGCTTGTAGATCGTGCCTTTGCCGATACCGACAGCGTCAGCGATCATCTCGACGGTGACACTGTCTTCACCCTGTTCAAGAAACAGCTTGAGCGCGGTATCGAGAATTTCTTGCTCACGGCGACGAAACTCACGGACCTTACGAGGTTCTTTCTGCATAAGAAGGACTGGATCAAAATCGAAGCCCGGTATTATGCCTAACTTGCGCCAAAATGCACGGATCATCCGACCATGCCTATGTTTCTTGATGAGTTTGAACAGGCCGACGGCTTGCGTTACCTGAACCACGCCGCCGTGGCGCCCTGGCCCAGACGGGCCGCCGAGGCGGTCAGCCGCTTCGCCAAAGAGAACGTTTTACTGGGTGCACGCGACTATCCGGACTGGATGGCCATGGAGCAACGGCTGCGCGAACGCCTGATGCGCCTGACAAACGCACCCTCGACCGATGACATCGCACTGGTCAAGAACACGTCCGAAGCCCTTTCGTTCGTCGCCTTCGGACTGAACTGGCAACACGGCGACCAGATCGTTATCAGCGACGACGAGTTCCCGTCCAACCGTATCGTGTGGGAGGCCTTGGCCAGCCAGGGGGTGGAAGTGGTGCAAGTCAGCCTCAAGGGAGATGACCCGGAGGGTGCCCTGCTGGCGGCCTGTGGCCCGCAGGTGAAACTGCTGGCGATCAGTGCCGTGCAGTTCGCCAGCGGGCTGCGCCTGGACCTGGTGCGCCTGGGCCAGGGCTGCCGGGGCCGCGGCGTGCTGTTCTGCATCGATGCCATCCAGCAGTTGGGCGCCCTGCCCTTCGACGTACAGGCCTACCAGTGCGACTTCGCCATGGCCGACGGACACAAGTGGATGCTTGGCCCAGAAGGCCTGGGGGTGTTCTATTGCCGTGCCGAGATTCGGCCGCAGCTCAAACTCAGCGAATATGGCTGGCACATGCTCGAACACATGGGTGATTACACCCGCACCGCCTGGGAACCGGCCCACAGTGCCCGCCGTTTCGAATGCGGCAGCCCGAACATGCTGGGCGCCGCGGCACTGGATGCAAGCCTGTCGCTGCTTGAAGACGTCGGCATGGTGCAGGTCGCGGCGGCTATCGAACAACGTGTGCAGTGGCTGTGTGAAGGGCTGCTGGAGATTCCAGGCACGCGCTTGCACAGCCCGCAGATGCCGCAGCGGCGTGCCGGGATCGTGTCGTTCAGCCTCGACGGGGTCGACAATGCCAGGGTTTACCAGCAATTGAAGCAGGCGCAGGTGGTATGCATCCCGCGCGGGCCTGGGGTGAGGTTTTCTCCGCACTTCTATACCGAACGGCGCGTGATCGACGAAACCCTTGCGATTGTGCGGCGCATTGCAGAGCAATGAGTGCTCAACAGGGGTCGACGTATTCCAAATCTGTTTAAAAAACGACCAGCACCTTGTGGAATAGCGCTGAACCTGACCAATACTTGAGGTGTTGGCGCGACGCATCCCCCCAAGTGAAGCGCCGATAAAGGTGAACATGGACCGCTCGCCTTTGTTTTACTCCTAATGGTCTTAACCCGGATTCCCCCCCCCAGAACCCGGGTTTTTTTTGCCTGCATGCAATCACAGCAGCGACTGCTCAATCACCCAGGCTGGCGTCAGCTCGCTGCGCGCACCCGCGCCAACGGGAACAGCCGCCGGAAGTTCTCGGTCGTCTGCGCCGACAGTTGCTCGAAGCTTTCACCGCGCACCAACGCAATGAACTGCGCCACATCGTGCACGTACTCCGGCAGGTTCGACTTGCCCCGGTGCGGGATCGGCGCCAGGTACGGCGAATCCGTTTCCACCAGCAACCGATCAGCCGGCACTTGCCGCGCCACATCGCGCAAGGCATCCGCATTGCGGAACGTGACAATGCCCGACAGTGAAATGTAATACCCAAGGTCCAGTGCCGCCTTGGCCATGTCCCAGTCCTCGGTGAAACAATGCAGCACCCCCGCTTGCGGCAAGGCCGCCTCGCGCAGCAAGGTCAAGGTGTCGGCACGCGCAGCACGGGTATGGATAACCACCGGCTTGCCAGTGACCTGCGCAGCCTCCAGGTGCAAGCGAAACGAGGCCTGCTGTAACTCGGCCGCCTCGGGCTCGTAGTGATAGTCCAGCCCCGTCTCGCCAATCGCCACCACCTGCGGGTGATTCAACTCGCCGAGCAACCAGTCCAGCGCCGGCGCCTCGCCCGGCGCCAGGTCCAGCGGATGGATACCCACCGAGCAATCGACATCCGGATAGCGTTCGGCCAGCGCCTTGACCTGCGCGGCATTCTCGGCGCTCACCCCGATGCACAGGAAATGCCCCACGCCACGGGCCCGCGCAGCGTCAAGCGCAGCGTCCAGTGAGCCACCGTGGGCAGCGAGGTCGAGACGATCAAGGTGACAATGGGAATCTACAAGCATGGGCGTAATGACAACACTTAAAAGGAATGAACGGGGCGCCAGCTCAACGCTGGCCCGGCAACATGGCCCAGGAGGCCAGCAGCGCTTCAAGCAGCAGTACACGGTTGAGGTTAGCCTTGCCCAGCACCTTCTGGCGCTGTGCAAGGATCCAGTCCTGGATCTCCAGCACCTTGCCCTGCGGGCTTTTCTGCGCCAGGTACTGCACGACCTTGCGCATGTCGGACAAGCCCAGGCCCTCTTCATCCCGGGTCAGCTGGTAGCGCAGGATCAGGTTGGACCAGTCGCAGAACCAGTCGAACAGCAACAACAACGGTATGCTGTTCCAGCCTTCGGCCAGTTGAGTGGGCGACTGTTGCTGCTTGAGCAGTTTCTTGACCCCCTCGACCACCTGCGCACGCTGTTCGCGCACGCCCTGGGCCTGCAACCGAACGGCCAGCAACGGCGACCCTGCGGCCAGGCTCAGCAATTCGAGACGCTCGGCCTCATCGCTGTCCGGCAAGGCGCTCGCCAACCAGGCCTCACTCTGCGCCTGGCCGGGCAACGGGCACGCCTGCTGCTGGCAACGGCTCTTGATGGTCGGCAACAAACGGCTGGGCTGGTGACTGACCAGCAGCAGCACGGTATTGCCAGAGGGCTCTTCGAGGCTCTTGAGCAGGGCATTGGCAGCGTTGATGTTCATCGCCTCGACCGGCTCGATGAGGATCACCTTGCGCCCTCCCAACTGGGCGGTTTGCACCACAAAACTGACCAGCTCACGCACCTGATCGACCTTGATCGGCTTGTCCGCCTCTTCAGGCTCCAGAACGTAATTGTCCGGGTGACTGCCCGCCTTCAGCAGCATGCATGACTTGCACTGGCCACAGGCCTGCAACGCCTCTGGGCGCTGGCACAGCAGCAAGGCCATCAACCGCTCGGCCAGGGCACGCTTGCCAATGCCCTGCGGCCCATGCAGCAGATACGCATGGGCGTGCTGGGTACGCCCGGCAAGCTGCTGCCACAACGACGCTTGCCACGGGTAGGCTTCAGCCACGGCAACGCACCAGGATCTGCGGCACGAGGGCATCCAGCGCCAACTGTACCTGGGCCAGCGGCTGCGCCGCGTCTACCAGCTGATAACGCGCCGGATCGGCTGCAGCACGTGCCAGGTAGGCGTGTCGCACGGCCTGGAAGAATGCCTGCCCCTCCTGTTCGAAGCGATCAAGCCGACCACGTGCAGCAGCACGCGCCAGACCGACTTCCACCGGCAGGTCGAACACCAGGGTCAGGTCCGGGCGCAACTCGCCCTGCACGAAACGCTCGAGGGTAGCGATACGCTCTACCGACAGGCCGCGACCACCGCCCTGATAGGCGTAGGTCGCGTCGGTGAAGCGGTCACACAGCACGATGGCGCCACGCGCCAGGGCCGGGCGGATAACCTCTGCCAGGTGCTGGGCACGGGCAGCGAACACCAGCAACAGCTCGGTGTCGGCATCCATCTTTTCGTCACTGGGGGCCAACAGCAGCTCGCGGATTCGCTCGGCCAGCGGCGTGCCACCCGGCTCGCGGGTCAATACAACGTCCAGCCCATGGGCGCGCAGGTGCTCTGCAAGGTATTCGCGGTTGGTGCTCTTGCCCGCGCCTTCGGGACCTTCCAGGGTGATAAACAAGCCGCTCACAGGCAGTCCTTAATCTTGATCATTACGGGGTAGGTTCGCTGGCCGAGGGTTCATCCGGCTGCGGCACTGGCGTCGGTGCGACATCCGTCGGCACCTGAGCCTCGGGCGCCACGCGGGGCGCCGGGCTGGAACGGTAATCGGCGCGACGCTTGATCTGGTACTCGCGCACCGCCGCATTATGCGCATCAAGATCGTCGGAGAACACATGGCTGCCATCGCCGCGCGCGACGAAGTACAGGCTGCTGCCAGCGACGGGGTTGAGCGCCGCATGGATGGCCTCACGCCCGACCATGGCGATCGGCGTCGGCGGCAAGCCGGCGTTTACATAGGTGTTGTAAGGCGTGGATTCACGCAGGTCGGCGCGGGTGATCTTGCCGTTGTAGCGCTCGCCCATGCCATAGATCACCGTGGGGTCGGTTTGCAGCAACATGCCGATCTGCATGCGCCGCACGAAGACGCCGGCGATCTGCCCACGCTCCTGCGGCACACCGGTCTCCTTTTCTACCAGCGACGCCATGATCAGCGCCTGGTAAGGGTCACGGTACGGCAGCGCGGGCGAGCGTGCCGCCCACTCCTTGGCCAGCACCTCTTCGAGGCGGGCATAGGCCTGCTGCAGGAACTCGACGTCACTCATGCCGCGCACAAAACGGTAGGTATCCGGAAAAAAGCGGCCCTCGGGGAACACGCCCGGATGCCCGAGCCTGTCCATCACCTCGCTGTCGCTCAGGCCATCCAGGGTTTGCCGGATCTTCTCATGCCTGGCCAGCGCCGTGCGCACCTGACGGAAGTTCCAGCCTTCGACCAGGGTCATGCTGTACTGCACCACGTTCCCCTGACGCCAGTCCTCGAACAGGTCGCGCACCGTCATGCCTGGGGTCATGCGGTACTCGCCAGTGTGCAGCGGGACGCCGGCCATATTGAAACGCCAGTACAAACGCAGCCAGAACGCGTCATTGATCACACCGTCGCTCTGCATGCGGTAGAACATGCGGTTGGGTGTGGTGCCGGTGGGCACATCGAGCAATTGCTCGCCAGTAAGGTGCAACGACTGCTCCAGCGAGGAGTGCACCTTCCAGGCCGAAAAGCCCAATAGCAGGCCGGCCAGGATCAACCCGGTCTCCAGCAGCAGCAACAGTTTACGTCTCACGAATCAGGCATCCAGTAGCGTACGGGCAATGGCCTGCAGTTTACGGGTGAGCGGGCCCGCCGACCAGTTCAGCTGTTCAAAACAGCGTACCGGCCATACACCATAGACACTGTTGCACAGCAACACCTCGTCGGCCCGCTCCAGATCCGCCAACGACAGATCGACAATGTGGGCGCTGATACCCAACTGGCGCGCAGCGTCCAGCAACGCCGCACGCATTACCCCGGCCACGCCGCAGCGGCCAAGGTCGGCGGTATACAACGCCCCGTCACGCACCAGAAACAGGTTGCTGTAGACACCTTCGATGACGCGCCCGGATACATCGCGCATCAATCCTTCGGCATACTCGCTGCCCTGCCATTCGGCACGCGCCAGTACCTGCTCCAGCCGGTTAAGGTGCTTGAGACCGGCGAGCAAGGGCTGCTCGGCCAGACGGGTTTGACAGGCAAACAGCGTGACCCCCTGTTCGGCGTGATGCGCCGGGTAACGGGCCACGGGATTGCCTTGCAGAATACGTCGGGGGGCTACCCCGGCTGCCGGCGCATAGCCGCGCTGGCTGTCACCGCGCACAACGATCAGCTTGAGCACGCCGTCACCCAGCATGCTGGCATAACGACACACTTCATCGCGGATCAGTGCGTGATCAGCGCTGATTGCCAGGCGCTGGCAACCCAGCGCCAGGCGCTCCAGGTGATACTCAAGCAGCGATGGCCGGCCGGCATGCACGGCGATGGTCTCGAACAACCCATCGCCGTAGGCCAGCCCCCGGCTTTGCAACGCGATCGCGTCTGCCGGCAGGCCATCGACCCAGCTGTGCATTACTCGGCGAACCGGCGGAACACCAGCGAGCCGTTGGTGCCACCAAAACCGAAGGAGTTGGACAACACCACGTCGATCGGCATGCTGCGCGGCTGGTGCGGCACAAAGTCCAGATCGCAACCGGCGTCCGGCTCATCCAGGTTGATGGTCGGCGGCGCCACCTGGCCGTTGATCGCCAGCACACTGAAGATCGCCTCGACTGCGCCGGCGGCGCCCAGCAGGTGACCGGTCATCGACTTGGTCGAGCTGACTGCCAGCGCGTACGCGTGCTCGCCAAACACCGACTTGATCGCCGCCACTTCGGCCAGGTCGCCAGCAGGCGTCGAGGTACCGTGAGCATTGATGTAGTTGACGTCGCTGGCATTGACGCCGGCATCGCGCAGGGCGTTGGCCATGCAGCGTGCCGCACCTGCACCGGTGTCGGGCGGCGAGGTCATGTGGTAGGCGTCGCCACTCATGCCAAAGCCGACCAGTTCGGCATAGATGGTGGCGCCACGGGCCTTGGCATGCTCCAGCTCTTCAAGCACCAGGGCACCGGCACCGTCGGCCAGCACAAAGCCGTCACGCCCCTTGTCCCACGGACGACTGGCACGGGTTGGCTCGTCATTGCGCGTCGACAGCGCCCGCGAGGCGCCGAAACCACCCATGCCCAGACCGCAGGCAGCCATTTCGGCGCCGCCGGCAATCATCACGTCGGCTTCGCCAAAGGCGATGTTGCGTGCCGCCATGCCGATGCAGTGCGTGCCGGTGGTGCAGGCCGTGGCAATGGCGTAATTGGGACCCTGTACACCCAGATGGATCGACAGGAACCCGGAAATCATGTTGATGATCGAACCTGGCACGAAGAATGGCGAAATGCGCCGCGGGCCCTGCTCATGCAGCGTCCGACTGGTTTCTTCGATATTGGTCAGGCCGCCGATGCCCGAACCCATGGCCACGCCGATGCGCTCACGGTTGGCATCGGTGACTTCCAGGCCGGCATTACGCACAGCCTGAAACCCGGCCGCCAGACCGTACTGTATGAACAGATCGAGCTTGCGGGCCTCCTTGACCGACAGGTACTGCTCGACTTCAAAGCCCTTTACCGAGCCGCCAAAACGGGTGGAGTAGGCAGACAGGTCAGTATGCTCGATCAGACCTATGCCACTGCGGCCAGCCAGAATGCCCTGCCAACTGCTTGGCACATCCGTGCCCAGTGGCGACAGCATACCCATACCGGTGACCACGACGCGTCTACGCGACACAGCACTCTCCTTATTCTATGGTCTACATCTCTTGCAAAGAAAAAACCGCACGCCAGTAACGGCAGTGCGGTTTTTCCATGACAAGAAGCGACGACTACAAAGTCTTAAGCCTGGTGGCTGGTGACGTAGTCGATGGCTGCTTGAACAGTAGTGATCTTCTCGGCTTCTTCGTCAGGGATTTCGGTCTCGAATTCCTCTTCCAGAGCCATCACCAGCTCAACGGTGTCAAGGGAATCGGCACCCAGATCTTCTACGAAGGAAGCGGTGTTGACCACTTCTTCTTCTTTAACGCCCAGTTGCTCGGCGACGATTTTCTTGACGCGTTCTTCGATGGTGCTCATACCTAGTTTTCACTCCTAATGGACATATGTCAGGCAGCTGGCCGGTGTGTAAGTTTATAGAAAGACGCCTGCTTTTCAAGCGCAACGCGTCTTTCAAACTTCACACCCACCTGCTGACTAGAATTTGGTTGCAGCTTTATAACGGATTTTAGACAGCTCGTATGACATTTTTTTGAAGCAATCCGTCACATTTAACTACATGTACATCCCGCCGTTGACCGGGACAGTAGCACCGGTCACGTAAGCTGCACCGTCGGAAGCCAGGAACGCAACCACTTTCGCGATCTCGTCGCCTGGCCCAGACGCCCCAGCGGAATCTGGTTCTGCAGCGCTTCACGCTGCGCTTCTGGCAGCTCGCGGGTCATGTCGGTGTCGATGAAGCCAGGGGCTACCGAGTTGACAGTGATCGCACGAGAGCCGACTTCACGCGCCAGGGCACGGCTGAAGCCTTCCAGGCCCGCCTTGGCAGCAGCGTAGTTTACCTGGCCGACGTTGCCCATGGCGCCGACGACCGAACCGATGCTGATGATACGACCCCAACGCGCCTTGGTCATGCCGCGCAGCACGCCCTTGGACAAACGGTAGAGGCTGTTCAGGTTGGTGTCGATGACATCGAACCATTCATCGTCCTTCATGCGCAGCATCAGGTTGTCGCGGGTGATACCGGCGTTGTTGACCAGGATGGTCGGCGCACCGAACTGCTCCTGGATGGCGGCCAGCGTGGCACTGACCGACTCGTCGCTGGTGACATTCAGCTCAAGGCCGGTACCGGCGATGCCATGCTCCTTGAGGGTCGCGGCGATGCGTTCGGCACCCGAGGCGGACGTGGCCGTCCCGATAACGGTAGCGCCCAGACGACCCAGTTCCAGGGCGATCGCCTGGCCAATGCCACGGCTGGCGCCGGTGACCAGTGCAACTTTACCTTGCAGGCTCATGCCAGCTTCTCCTAATCAGGCCAGCGCCGCACGGGTGGCGGCGACAGCATCCGGGGTATTGAGGTTGTAGGTGGTGACGCCGTCGGCGCAACGCTTGTTCAGGCCGGCCAGAACCTTGCCTGGGCCACACTCGACCAACTGTACCGCGCCATTGGCGGCCAGGGTCTGCACGCACTCCACCCAGCGTACCGGCTTGTACAGCTGCTCGAGCAGGTCGCGCTTGAGGGTTTCCAGGTCGGCGGCCACGCCAGCGCTGACATTCTGCACCAGCGGGATCTGCGGGGCCTGCCAGTCGATGGCATTGACCGACTCGGCAAAGCGCTCGGCAGCCGGGCGCATCAGCTCGCAGTGCGACGGCACGCTGACCGGCAGCGGCAGCGCGCGCTTGGCACCTGCGGCCTTGCACGCCTCCATGGCGCGCTCCACGGCAGCCTTGGCGCCGGCGATGACGACCTGGCCAGGGGAGTTGAAGTTGACCGCACTGACCACTTCACCCCGGGCCGCCTCTGCACACAAGGCAACCACAGTGGCATCCTCCAGCCCCAGGATCGCCGCCATGGCGCCCTGCCCGGCCGGTACGGCCTCCTGCATGAGCTCGCCACGCCGCTTGACCAGCTTGACCGCGTCACCCAGGCTCAGGCTGCCCGCCGCGACCAGCGCGCTGTACTCACCCAGGCTGTGCCCGGCGACGAACGCAGGGCGTGCGCCACCTTCGGCCAGCCACAGGCGCCACAGCGCGATGGAGGCGGTGAGGATAGCCGGCTGGGTTTTGTCGGTCTGGTTGAGTTGTTCTTCCGGGCCGTCCTGGGTCAGGGCCCAGAGATCGTAGCCCAGCGCCTCGGAGGCCTCACGGAAGGTATCGATGACCAGCGGGTACTGGGCGCCCAGCTCGGCAAGCATGCCGAGCGATTGCGAACCTTGACCGGGAAAGACGAATGCGAGGGATGCAGACATTGAACAAGCCCCTAATGATCTTGTCGTCGAAAATAGCGCCCAGCCTGGGCTGAGCGCGGGAAAACTGACAATTGGATGGTAACGAGAACCAAGCGGTCACATTTAACCACTTCCTGGAACCGATGACTAAGGCAGCAGATCCTCGAGCCGTCCGTGCAAACGCTGCGGCAGGTTCTCCTGAATCTCGATCAGGGCCCGCTCGATGGCGCTTTGAAAACCCTGTACGCCCGCCGAACCATGGCTTTTGATCACGATCCCTTGCAACCCCAGAAAACTCGCACCGTTATGTCGCGCCGGCGCCAGATCGGCCTTCAGCCGCTTGAGCAGCGGCATCGCCAGCGCACCGATCAGACGCGCCGTCACGCCACTCTTGAACATCGCCTCGATGCGCGCCCCGATCATGGTCGCCAGGCCTTCGCTGGACTTGAGCAGGATATTGCCGACAAAGCCGTCGCATACCACCACATCCGCCTCACCGCGATACAGGCCATCGCCCTCGACAAAGCCGATGTAATTGAGCCCTCGCGCATTCTGCAGCAACGTGGCGGCCAGCTTGACCTGCTGGTTGCCCTTGATGTCTTCGGTGCCAATGTTGAGCAAGGCCACCCTGGGCCGAGGTATGCCCAGCGCCTGCGCCGCCACCGAGCCCATCACGGCAAACTGATACAGGTGCTCGGCGCTGCAATCGACATTCGCACCCAGGTCGAGCAACTGACAGTAGCCGGCCTGGGTCGGAATTGCCGCGACCATCGCCGGCCGGTCAATCCCCGGCAGGGTCTTGAGCACATAACGCGACAACGCCATCAGCGCACCGGTGTTCCCGGCACTCACGCAGGCCTGGACCTTGCCGTCACGCACCAGTTCGAGGGCGATGCGCATTGACGAATCGGGCTTGCCACGCAGCGCCTGGGATGGCCGCTCATCCATGCCGATCACTTCGCTGGCCGGCACAATCTGCAGGCGTGCGCGATCCGCTGCCGACTGGCCAGCGATCAGATCTTCAAGGAGGGAGGGTTGACCGACGAGGGCCAGGTGCAACGAGGGGGTAGCCGACAGGCAAGCAATACTCGCCTGGACAATGCTGCGGGGACCGAAGTCCCCGCCCATTGCGTCAATCGCGATGATCTGAGCGGACAAGGATTACTCGTCAGCGCCCTTGTCGATCACTTTACGACCACGGTATACGCCTTCTGGCGATACGTGGTGACGCAGGTGCACTTCACCGGTGGTTTTCTCTACGGACAGAGCGTTTTCCGAGAGGGCGTCGTGCGAACGGCGCATGTCACGGGCAGAGCGGGATTTTTTGTTCTGCTGAACAGCCATAATTGATTAACTCCTAAACGTTTGGGTCACGCTTTAACTGCGCCAATACACTGAACGGGTTGGACCGCGTTACCTCGTCCTTGCTCGGTTCGGGCTCATCGGCGCCCGCCGGCTGCTGGCATTCTTCCGGATGATGAGCAGGCACAATAGGCAAGGCGAGCAGAAGCTCCTCCTCGACCAGTGCTTGCAGATCCAAAGGATCTTCGCCCAGTTCCAGCACGTCATAACCTTTCGGTAACGACTGGGTATTCGCACCCTCTTTCACCACAGCGTATGTAGATTCGCTGTGGATCGGCAGGGTGACCAGCTCAAGACAACGCTGGCAAACCATTTTGACCTCGACGGTCAGATCACTGTGGATAACCACGCTTTTCTGTTCGTCTCGCTCAAAATCGAATTTAGCCTGCACCGTACCGACAGTGTCGGAAAGCGGGTCGCAGAGTCTCTCCAAATCGGCGAGCTGCAGTGTTCCTTGAAGGGAAACACCACGATCGGCCAATTTGCGCGGGTCAACGTGAGGTGGAATCGGGTCATTCAACATAGGCGCAGCATTCTAGGGATGCCCCCCGCCCCTGTCAAAGGAAATTCGGCCCCGCTCAACATGTTAGAATCATCGGACCTGTTCAGGAGTTCATCATGTTGCCTCTGCTGCTGGCTTCCAGCTCCCCTTATCGGCGCGAATTACTCGCCCGCCTGCAACTGCCCTTCACCTGGGCCGCCCCCGACATCGACGAGCAGCGCCAAGACGAAGAGCCCGCCCTAGAGCTGGTCAAGCGCCTGGCACGCCAGAAGGCCGAGGCACTCGCAAACAGCCATGCACAGCATCTGATCATCGGCTCCGACCAGGTGGCGGTGCTTGGTGAACAGATTCTCGGCAAACCGCATACGTTCGACAAGGCCTGCGAACAATTGCTGGCTGCCAGCGGCAACCATGTCACCTTCCTCACCGGGCTGGCCTTGCTCAACACCCGGACCGGGCACTGCCAGGTCGACTGCGTGCCGTTTACCGTGCACATGCGCGAACTCGACCTGCCGCGCATCGAGCGCTACTTGCGTGCCGAACAGCCGTATGACTGTGCTGGCAGCTTCAAGTGCGAAGGATTGGGCGTCAGCCTGTTCCAGAGCACCCACGGCTGCGACGCGACGAGCCTGGTGGGGCTGCCACTGATCCGACTGGTGGACATGCTGCTCAAGGAGGGCGTGAGCCTCCCCTGAGGGCTTGCAGAACGCATCGAGCACCCCAGCCCCCTGCACACAACAAAAAACCGGCCACAAGGCCGGTTTTTCTGTATACGCAGCAGCTTAGCGCAGCGTCGGCCCCTGGAAGCCCATCCACATCGCCAGATGCTCGGCCACACTGGCACCCAGACGCTTGGAGAAACGATCGAACGGTGACTCCTCGACAGTGAAGTCGACCAAGGTCTTCTCCCCCACCACTTCACGCGCCACGTAGTCGGCATTGCCCAGCGCATCCACCAACCCCAGCTGTACCGCCTGCTCACCCGACCAGATCAAGCCGCTGAACAGCTCCGGATGCTCCTTGTCCTTGAGTCGGTCGCCACGCCCCTGCTTCACGCTCGCGATGAACTGCTTGTGGGTGGTTTCCAGCACGCCCTGCCAGAACGCCGTCTCTTCCGGCTTCTGCGGCTGGAACGGATCGAGGAACGCCTTGTGCTCGCCCGCCGTGTAGGTACGGCGCTCGACACCCAGCTTCTCCATGGTGCCGACAAAGCCGTAGCCCGCCGCCGTCACACCAATGGAACCGACCAGGCTGGCCTTGTCGGCATAGATCTGATCAGCCGCACTGGCGATGTAGTAGGCGCCCGATGCGCCCAGGTCGCTGATGACTGCGTAGACCTTCACCTGCGGCTTGGCGGCCTGCAGGCGACGGATCTCATCGTAGATGTACCCCGACTGCACCGGACTGCCACCCGGGCTATTGATACGCAGCACCACAGCCTTGGTCTTGGCGTCCTCAAAGGCGGCACGCAGGCTGGCGATCACATTGTCGGCACTGGCCGGCTCCTTGTCGGCAATGATCCCGCGCACTTCGATCAGCGCTGTGTGGCTGGCACTGCGCGCTGCGCTCTTGTCCATGTCCATCAGCGGCGAGAACAGCGCAAGAATCCCGAACAGGTACACGAACGTCAGCAGCTTGAAGAAAATCCCCCAGCGCCGGGAGCGACGCTGCTCCTGCACACCCGCCAGCAGGGTTTTCTCGAGCAGCTTCCAGCTCTTTTGATCGTCGTTGCGCTCTGCTTCAGGCGCCTTCCACTCGTCAGTCATGCTTACCTACCCTGGAAATTCGATTGCACAAGCCCGGCTCAACCACGCCTGCAATTGTGAAAAGTGCTGTATGGACAACTGTGGCTCGTAAACGCTCAACGCATCCAGGGACATCGCCCCATGCCCGACCGCTACCGAATGCATTCCCGCATTGCGCGCCATCAGCAGGTC
>NZ_JAAHBU010000228.1 GCF_010671725.1 Pseudomonas brassicae
CAGCTCCCACAAGGATCAAGGTGAGCCTGTGGGCGCTGGCTTGCCAGCGAAGGGGCCCGAGAGCCGGACTCAGGCGTCCTGGTAGCTCTCGATCGACGGGCAGGCGCAGATCAGGTTGCGATCGCCAAACACGTTGTCGACGCGCCCCACCGGTGGCCAGTACTTGGCCTCCACCAGCGATGCCAGCGGGTACACCGCTTGCTGGCGGCTGTAACCGTGTGGCCATTCCCCAGCCAGTTCGGCCGCAGTGTGCGGGGCGTTCTTCAGCGGGTTGTCGTCCTTGTCCAGGCTACCGTTCTCGACGGCGCGGATCTCTTCGCGAATGCAGATCATGGCGTTGCAGAAGCGGTCCAGTTCCTCCTTGGCCTCGCTCTCGGTCGGTTCGATCATCAGTGTGCCGGCCACCGGGAACGACATGGTCGGGGCATGGAAGCCGAAGTCGATCAGGCGCTTGGCCACGTCATCGACGCTGATGCCGCTGCTGTCCTTGATCGGGCGCAGGTCCAGGATGCATTCGTGCGCCACCAGGCAATTGCTGCCGGTGTACAACACAGGATAGTGCTCTTCCAGGCGACGGGCGATGTAGTTGGCGTTCAGGATCGCCATCTGCGAAGCACGCTTGAGGCCGGCGCCTCCCATCATGCGAATGTACATCCAGGTGATCGGCAGAATGCTGGCGCTGCCGAACGGCGCGGCACACACCGCCCCCTGTTTCTGTTCGAGCTGCGCATGGCCGGGCAGGAACGGTGCCAGGTGCGCCTTGACCCCGATCGGGCCGACACCCGGGCCGCCACCGCCATGCGGAATGCAGAAGGTCTTGTGCAGGTTCAGGTGCGAGACGTCGCCGCCGAACTTGCCCGGTGCACACAGGCCCACCATCGCGTTCATGTTGGCGCCGTCTATGTACACCTGGCCGCCGTTGTCGTGGATGATCGCGCAGATCTCGCCGATCGCCTCTTCGAACACGCCGTGGGTCGACGGGTACGTGATCATCAGCGCGGCGAGGTGCTCGCGGTGCTCGATGGCCTTGGCGCGCAGGTCTTCGATGTCGACGTTGCCACGCGCGTCGCAGGCGGTGACCACCACGCGCATGCCGGCCATGTGGGCGGTGGCCGGGTTGGTGCCGTGGGCCGACGAGGGGATCAGGCAGATGTCGCGGCGTGCGTCGCCGCGGCTCTGGTGGTAGGCACGAATGGCCAGCAGGCCGGCGTATTCGCCCTGGGAGCCGGCGTTCGGCTGCAACGACACGGCGTCATAGCCGGTGGCGGCGCACAGCATGGCCTCCAGTTCGTCGGTGAGTTGCTGATAGCCCTGGCTCTGCTCGGCGGGGGCGAACGGGTGCAGGTTGCCGAACTCGGCCCAGGTCACCGGGATCATCTCGCTGGCGGCGTTGAGCTTCATGGTGCACGAGCCCAGCGGGATCATGGTGCGGTCCAGCGCCAGGTCCTTGTCGGCCAGCTTGCGCAGGTAACGCATCAATTCGGTTTCGCTGTGGTAGCGGTTGAACACCGGGTGTTCGAGGATGGCCGACTGGCGCAGCAGGGCGGCCGGCAACTGCGCAGGTGTGCTGGCGGCCAGGGCGCTGAAGTCGGGTACGGCCTGGCCGTTGGCGAACAGCTGCCACAGGGCCTCGACATCGGCCGGGGTGCTGGTCTCGTCCAGCGACATGCCCAGGTGCGCGGTGTCGATATGGCGCAGGTTGAGCTGGCGCGCGCGGGCCTGCTCATGCAGGGCGGCGGTGGCGCTGCCGGTGGCCAGGGTCAGGGTGTCGAAGAAGGCTGCGGTCTGCACACTGACGCCCAGCGCCTTGAGGCCGCTGGCCAGGATCGCGGTCAGCTGGTGGGTGCGCTGGGCGATCTGCTTGAGGCCCTGTGGGCCGTGGTAGACGGCGTACATGCTGGCGATGTTGGCCAGCAGTACCTGCGCGGTGCAGATGTTGCTGGTGGCTTTCTCGCGGCGGATATGCTGCTCGCGGGTCTGCATGGCCAGGCGCAGGGCGGTCTTGCCGAAGCGGTCGATCGACACGCCCACCAGGCGCCCCGGCATGTCGCGCTTGAACGCGTCACGGGTGGCGAAGTAGGCCGCGTGGGGGCCACCGAAGCCCAACGGAACGCCGAAGCGCTGTGCGCTGCCGATCGCCACGTCGGCACCGAACTCGCCCGGCGGGGTCAGCAGAGTCAGTGCCAGCAGGTCGGCGGCCACGGCCACCAGGGCATTGGCGGCGTGCAGGCGCTCGACCAGCGCGCGGTAGTCGAATACCTCGCCATTGCTGGCCGGGTACTGCAGCAGCGCGCCGAAGAACGCGCTGACATCGCCCAGTTCGCGCTCGTCGCCCACCACCACCTCGATCCCCAGCGGCTCGGCACGCGTGCGCAGCACGTCGAGGGTCTGCGGGTGGCAATGCACCGAGGCGAAGAAGGCGTGGCTGCCCTTGTTCTTGCTCAGGCGCTTGCAGAAGGTCATGGCTTCGGCGGCGGCGGTGGCTTCGTCGAGCAGGGAGGCGTTGGCGATCGGCAGGCCGCTGAGGTCGCTGATCAGGGTCTGGAAGTTCAGCAGGGCTTCCAGGCGGCCCTGGGAGATTTCTGGCTGGTACGGCGTGTAGGCGGTGTACCACGCCGGGTTTTCCAGCAGGTTGCGCAGGATCGGCGCCGGGGTGTGGGTGTTGTAGTAACCCTGGCCGATGAAGCTCTTGAACAGCTGGTTGTGGCCGGCGATGGCCTTGAGCGAGGCCAGCGCATCGGCTTCGCTCTGCCCGTCGCCCAGGCCCAGCACACTGGTGCCCTTGATGCTGTCGGGGATCACGGCGGCGCTCATGGCCTCCAGCGAGTCGAAGCCGAGGCTGGCGAGCATCGCGTGCTCGTCCGCCTCGCGGGGGCCGATATGGCGGGCGATGAATTGGTTGGCAGTACCGAGGTTGATGGTCATGGCGTCTCCTCAGGCGTCGGCGTTGGCTTTGATCAGGCGGTCGTAGGCGTCCTGGTCGAGCAGTTGCGCGACGGCGCCGGCGTCGGCCGGGATAAAGCGGAAGAACCAGCCTTCGCCCAGCGGGTCTTGGTTGACCAGCTCGGGGTTGGCTTCGAGTTGCGCGTTGACCGCGACCACTTCGCCGGTCAGCGGCATGTACACGCCGCTGGCCGCTTTTACCGACTCGACGGTGGAGGCTTCGGCGCCGGCGTCGTAGGTTTGCAGTTCCGGCAGTTGCACATACACCACGTCACCCAGTGCATTCTGGGCGAAGGCGGTGATCCCGACGGTGACGCTGCCGTCGGCTTCGGCACGCAGCCATTCGTGATCTTCGGTAAAACGCAACTCGCTCATGGGAACTCCTCAGGGATGCGGGGCGGCTCGCCGCGTGCGGCACAGCCTGGATCTGCTATCTCCTTAGCAATTTCGTGGCCATGTAATAAAAACCCATATAAATCAGATAGTTAAAAAATACCCGGAGTGATCCTAAAATCTGGGTGTAGCGAAATCGCTACACCCCGGGTGCGCGGAAAAAGCCCACAGGGATCAAAACCTTGGGCCTACGCGCTGAATGTGGGCTGTATTGAAATCGCTACGCTGTAGCGTTTTCAGTACGATAGAGGTCGCTTTCAACCCTTGTCGGGGATGCCGTATTTGCGCAACCGATGGGCAATGGCGGTGTGCGAGGTCTGCAGCCGGCTGGCCAGTTGGCGCGTGGACGGGTAGCTGACATAGAGCTTTTCCAGCAGGCTGCGTTCGAACGCCTCTACCGCCTGCTCCAGGCTGGCCACTTCGCCATCGTGTTCACGCGCCACCGACGTGCCGGCGATGTCGAGGTCGCCGATGTCCACCAGGCTGCTCTCGCAGATGGCCGCAGCGCGAAAGATCACGTTCTGCAACTGTCGCACATTGCCGGGCCAGCGATTGCCCAGCAGCGCCGGGTAGGTGCCCGGCGCCAGCCGGCACAGCGGGCGCTGGATCTGCGTGCAGGCGTGCTGCATGAAGGCGCGGGCCAGCATCAGGATGTCCTGGCCACGCTCGCGCAGCGGCGGCACTTCCAGGTTGAGCACGTTGAGGCGGTAGAACAGGTCTTCGCGAAAGCTGCCTTCGGCGACCATCTTTTCCAGGTCGCGGTGGGTGGCGCTGAGAATGCGCACATTGACCTTGACCTCGCGGTCGCCGCCTACCCGGCGAAAACTGCCGTCATTGAGAAAACGCAGCAGCTTGGCCTGCAGGTACGGCGACATTTCGCCGATTTCATCGAGAAACACCGTGCCCTGGTTGGCCAGTTCCATCAGGCCCGGCTTGCCGCCGCGCTGCGCACCGGTAAAGGCGCCCGGGGCATAGCCGAACAGCTCGCTTTCGGCCAGGTTTTCCGGCAGCGCCGCGCAGTTCAACGCCAGGAAAGGCGCACTGTGGCGGCTGCTGATGGCGTGGCAGGCGCGGGCCACCAGCTCTTTGCCGGTACCGGTCTCGCCGTGGATCAGCAGCGGCGCATCCAGCGCTGCGACGCGCAAGGCACGCGCCTTGAGGGTGCGAATCGGTGGCGAGTCGCCAAGCAATGCGTCGAAGCCTTCGGCGTGGTCGTGGTGCAGGGCCGACAGGCGTTCGCCGATGCGGTTGGCCTGGTACAGGGTCAGCAGGGCGCCGGCGTTGGTGATCGGGGTGGCGTCCAGCAGCAGCGTCTGGCCGTTGAGGGTGACCTCGCGCAGCGGCAGGTGAAAGCCCTGCTCGATCAGCGCGTCGAGTAGTTGCGTGTCGCCGAACAGTTCGCCCACCGAGCGGCCTTCGGGGTCCTGGCCGCACAGCGCGATCAGCGCCGGGTTGGCCAGCAGCACGTGGCCGGCGCTGTCCAGAGCCAGCACCGGGTCGCTCATGGCGGCGAGCAGGGCGTCGAGCTGCAGGTGGCGGCGCTGGCCAGGCAGGATGTCGACGACTTTCACGCTTTGCACGCCGTTTACGTTGAACAGCGCGTCGTGCAGCTCTTCGAGTACACCGGGGCTCAGGGTCGGGGCGTCGATGTAGACGTTGGGCGGCACCATCTCCACGGCGTCCAGGTTGAGGTGGCGGGCGCCGAGCAGGGCCAGCACTTCCTGGGTGATGCCGACGCGGTCGATGAAGCTGACGTGAATACGCATGGAGGGAGGTTCTGGCTTGCCGGGGTGGCAAGTATGCCTTGGCGAGCGCTGCGCGGTCGAATCGCAGGTCTGCTGTCGACTGATCTGGCCCCTTCGCTGGGCAAGCCAGCTCCCACAGGGTTTTGCGGCGCACATGAAACCCCGTGGGAGCTGGCTTGCCAGCGAAGGGGCCAGACCTGCTAGCCCAGGTGTTCGGGCTTGATCGGGTCGCCCGATTTCACGTCGAGCTGCTTGCGCACATCTTCGAACATTTCATCGTAGTACTTGTGCATCGAACCGATGCTGGCGGTCTTGGGCATACCGTACTTGTGTGCAATGTTCGTAGCAGAGCGTGCGAAGTCGAAAGCCTGATCCTTGGCGAGGAAAAATGTCTCGTCTAGCGGCTTGTCCTCGATGGTGCCGTGCATCCGGAAACTCATACCTTTGCCTTCCTTGGGGTGCTGCACCACCTCGTAATCGATGCACAGGTTATAGCTGTGGTCGGCCTTGTTCAGCGCATGGCGCTCGATATGCAAGTGACCGGGTTCGAATATGGCCATGGCGGCTCCTCTGGCAGGTTGAAACGGGCGGACCTGCAGATCCGCCCAACTGCATCAACGGTAGTCGATTCCGGGCTTGGCCGTGCTCACGCGCGTGCCCGCAGTGCCTTTGACAATGTCTTCGATATCAGCCAGTGAGCCGATCACCGCGACCTTGCCGGTATGCCGGGCAAAATCGCAGGCCGCCTGCACTTTCGGGCCCATGGAACCCGCGGCAAAACCAAGACGTTCGAGTTCGTCCGGGTGCGCCTGGGCAATGGCTTTCTGGCTCGGCTGGTTGAAGTCGATGTAGGCCGCGTTCACGTCCGTGGCAATCACCAGCAGGTCGGCGTCCAGCTGTTCGGCCAGCAGCGCCGAGCACAGGTCCTTGTCGATTACCGCTTCGATGCCTTGTAGTTTGCGCTCGGCATCGTACATGGTCGGAATGCCGCCACCACCGGCACAGATCACGATACTGCTCTTTTCCAGCAGCCATTTGATCGGGCGGATTTCAAAGATGCGCTTGGGGTTTGGGGCTGGCCACCACGCGGCGGAACTTGTCGCCGTCGGCCTTGACCACCCAGCCCTTTTCCTTGGCCAGGCGCTCGGCTTCTTCTTTGCTGTACACCGGGCCGATGAACTTGCTCGGGTCTTTGAAGGCGGGGTCGTTGGCGTCCACCTCGACCTGGGTGAGCAGGGTGGCGAAGGGCACTTCGAAGTCCAGCAGGTTGCCCAGCTCCTGTTCGATGATGTAGCCGATCATGCCCTCGGTTTCGGCACCGAGCACGTCCAGCGGGTAGGCTTCTTCGGGCTTGTAGGACTGCGCCTGCAGCGACAGCAGACCGACTTGCGGGCCGTTGCCGTGGGCAATGACCAGCTCGTTGCCAGGGTGGATCTTGGCGATCTGCTCGGCCGCCACACGGATATTGGCGCGCTGATTGTCTGCCGTCAGGGGCTCGCCGCGGCGCAGCAGGGCGTTGCCGCCCAATGCAACAACGATACGCATGATGATGTCCTTTGTAGTGCGCAGGAGCCGGCAACGCCGGCTCTGCCGGGATTACAGGTCGGCCAGGGTCGACACCAGGATCGCCTTGATCGTGTGCATGCGGTTTTCCGCCTGCTCGAAGGCGATGCACGCGGGCGACTCGAACACGTCGTCGGTCACTTCGATACCGTTGGCCAGGTGCGGGTACTGTTCGGCGATCTGCTTGCCGACCTTGGTGTCGGAGTTGTGGAACGCCGGCAGGCAGTGCATGAACTTGGTACGCGGGTTGCCGGTGGCTTTCATCAGCTCGGCGTTGACCTGGTACGGCAGCAGTTGCTGGATGCGTTCGCCCCAGGCTTCGACCGGCTCACCCATCGATACCCACACGTCGGTGTGGATGAAGTCGACGCCCTTGACCGCGGCTTTCGGGTCTTCGGTGAGGGTGATGCGTGCGCCGCTTTCTTCTGCATATTGCTTGCAACGACCGACCAGGTCGTCGTGCGGCCACAGCGCCTTGGGTGCACAGATGCGCACGTCCATGCCCAGCTTGGCACCGACCAGCAGCAGCGAGTTGCCCATGTTGTTGCGCGCATCGCCCAGGTAGGCGTAGCTGATGTCGTGGATCGGCTTGTCGGCATGCTCGCGCATGGTCAGCACGTCGGCGATCATCTGGGTCGGGTGGTACTCGTCGGTCAATCCGTTGAACACCGGCACGCCGGCGAACTTGGCCAGTTCTTCGACGATCTCCTGCTTGAAGCCACGGTACTCGATGGCGTCGTACATGCGCCCGAGCACACGGGCGGTGTCCTTCATGCTCTCCTTGTGGCCGATCTGCGACGAGTTGGGGTCGATGTAGGTGACGTTGGCGCCCTGGTCATAGGCGGCCACTTCAAAGGCGCAACGGGTACGGGTCGAGGTTTTCTCGAAGATCAGCGCAATGTTGTTGCCTTTGAGGTGCTGCTGTTCGGTGCCGGTGTACTTGGCACGTTTCAGGTCGCGGGACAGGTCCAGCAGGTAGCGCAGCTCGCGCGGGGTGTGGTGTTCCAGGCTCAGCAGGCTGCGATTGTGGATGTTGAACGCCATGATGGTTCTCCAGTTCTTTTTGGAACGTAAAGGGCTGATCGGCCCGGCCGGCGCCTTGTGGGCGCGGCCGGGTTGCTGGTCGTCTAGTAGTCGATAGGGTCGCGCACGATCGGGCAGGTCATGCAGTGGCCGCCGCCACGTCCGCGGCCCAGTTCACCGGCACTGATGGTGATCACTTCGACACCGGCCTTGCGCAGCAAGGTGTTGGTGTAGGTGTTGCGGTCGTAGCCGATGACCACGCCCGGCTCCAGGGCCACCACGTTGTTGCCGTCATCCCACTGCTCGCGCTCGGCAGCGAAGCTGTTGCCGCCGGTCTCGACCACACGCAGTTGCTTGAGGTTGAGCGATTCGGCAACCACCTCCAGGAACGATTTGTTCTCGCGGCGCACATCCAGGCCGTATGGCTTGCTGCTGTCGGCGCGAATCACGAACGGGATGATTTCCTTGACCACTTCCGGGAAGACCGTGACCAGGTCGCGGTCGCAGAAGCTGAACACGGTGTCCAGGTGCATGGCCGCACGGGATTTGGGCAGGCCCGCCACCACGACTTTTTCGACCGCGCCTTTGGCAAACAGGGACTGCGCCAGTTGACCGATGGCCTGGCGCGAGGTGCGCTCGCCCATGCCGATCAATACCACGCCATTGCCGATCGGCATGACGTCACCGCCTTCGAGGGTGGCCTTGCCATGGTCCTGGTCGGGGTCGCCGTACCAGATCTCGAAGTCGGCCTTGGCGAACTCGGGGTGGAACTTGTAGATGGCGGTGGTCAGCAGGGTTCCTGACGTCGTGCCGGCCAGTACATCGGGTTCAGCGTCACGCCGCCATAGATCCAGCAGGTGGTGTCGCGGGTGAACTGGGTGTTGGGCAGCGGGTCGAGCAGGAAGCTGGAGTGGCCGAGGTAATCGCGGTACATCTTGATCACGCTGGCGCCTTCGCTTTCGGGCAGGTCTTCACCGGCCACGCCGCCGATCAGGAACTCGGCCAGCTTGCGTGGCTCCAGGCCTTCGAGCCAGCTGCGCACTTCGTTGGTCAGGCCCACGCCGACGGTGTCGGGGGTGATCTTGCGGTCCAGGATCCACTTCAAGGCTTCGGGGTTCTGGATGGTCTCGGTCAGCAGGTTGTGCATTTCCAGCACTTCGACGCCGCGCTCACGCATCTTGGTGACGAAGTCGAAGTGGTCGCGCTTGGCCTGGTTGACCCAGATGACGTCATCGAACAGCAGCTCGTCGCAGTTGCTCGGGGTCAGGCGCTGGTGCGCCAGGCCAGGGGAGCAGACCATCACTTTGCGCAGTTTGCCGGCTTCGGAATGTACGCCGTACTTAACGTTGTCCGTGGACATGGTTCATTTCCTCCAAGTTGCGAATACGGGGGTTACAGAGTCAGGAAACCGTCGTACAGGCCATAGGCAGCCACCAGGGCGCCAAGGACCACGGCGGCGAAGATCAGCTTCTCCACGTGGGTAAAAATCGGTTGGCCCACTTCACGCTTGGCCTTGGCGAACAGGATCACGCCAGGCGCATACAGCAGGGCCGAGAGCAGCAGGTACTTGACGCCGCCGGCATACAGCAGCCAGACCGCATAGATCAGTGCGATGCCGCCGATGATCAGGTCTTTCTTGCGTTCGGCCAGGGCCTGCTCATAGGTTTCGCTACGCAGTGCCAGCAGGAACGCGTAAGCCGCCGACCACAGGTAGGGCACCAGGATCATCGAGGTGGCGAGGTAGATCAGCGACAGGTAGGTACTGGCCGAGAACAGCGTGATCACCAGGAAGATCTGCACCATGGCGTTGGTCAGCCACAGCGCGTTGGCCGGTACGTGGTTGGCGTTCTCGCGGCGCAGGAACTCGGGCATGGTGTGGTCCTTGGCCGCGGCGAACATGATCTCCGCGCACAGCAGCACCCACGACAGCAATGCCCCCAGCAACGAGATGATCAGGCCGACGCTGATCAGCACCGCGCCCCAGTGGCCCACCACATGCTCCAGCACCGCGGCCATCGACGGGTTCTGCAGCTTGGCCAGCTCCGGCTGGGTCATGATGCCCAGCGACAGCACGTTCACCAGCACCAGGAACAGCAGCACGGTGATGAAGCCGATCACCGTGGCCTTGCCCACGTCGGAGCGTTTTTCTGCGCGTGCCGAGAAGATGCTTGCGCCTTCGATGCCGATGAACACCCACACGGTGACCAGCATCATGTTGCGCACCTGGTTCATCACGCTGCCCAGGTCCGGGTTCATGCTGCCCCAGATGTCGGCGGTGAAGATGTCCAGCTTGAAGGCGAACAGCGCGATCAGGATGAACAGCGCCAGCGGTACGACTTTGGCCACGGTGGTGACCAGGTTGATGAAGGCGGCTTCCTTGATGCCGCGCAGCACCAGGAAATGCACGGCCCACAGCAGCACCGAGGCGCCGATGATCGCCGCCGGGGTGTTGCCCTCGCCAAAGATCGGGAAGAAGTAGCCCAGGGTGCTGAACAGCAGCACGAAGTAGCCGACGTTGCCCAGCCAGGCACTGATCCAATAGCCCCACGCCGAGGAAAAGCCCATGTAGTCACCGAAGCCGGCCTTGGCGTAGGCATACACCCCGCCGTCCAGGTCCGGTTTGCGGTTGGCCAGGGTCTGGAACACGAACGCCAGGGTCAGCATGCCGATGGCGGTGATACCCCAGCCGATCAGTACCGCACCGACATCGCGCTGGCGGCCATGTTTTGCGGCAGGGAAAAGATCCCGCCGCCAATCATGGAACCCACTACAAGTGCGACTAACGCACCCAGTCGTAGTTTTCCGGGAGAATCTGACATTGGATAACTCCATTCCAGGAGAAGAGAGACGCCAGAATAAATCCAGCAGACAGGACAAGAGCTGATTCAGATCAGTTCATGGCACATTCCATTGTCGCGTGAATGACTCAAAGCGCTGCCTTGCGATAACTTGATGCTATCGAAGGGGCCTTGTGTACTGGTGCCTCCAGCCCTTTCTAGAGCTTATGCTCTGCAAGGTTGCGAGAATTCAAGCTAGCTGCTTTTACGGGTTTGGCAAATTTTTCAAGCGAAAAATTCTTATTTACTTGATGAAGTAGAAGTGCTGCGCAAAACTCACTGTTTAGTTCGTCGCGGATAGACGTGCTTGTTATGAAATTCGGTCGCTTGAAAGCAATTAACTATAAACGTCGAGCGCGAGCTTATATTTAACCTACTGTGTAACGGTGAGGTTACAAGTGTGCGCTGAAAAGGGGATTTAGATGGCCGAATCAGGACATAAACTGCGCCTGGGTGCACTGATCGCGCTGGTGGTGGGTTCCATGATTGGCGGCGGGATCTTTTCCCTGCCACAGAACATGGCCGCGCGTGCCGATGCGGGGGCGGTGCTGATCGGCTGGGGCATCACCGCGATCGGCATGCTCGCCCTTGCGTTCGTGTTCCAGACCCTGGCCAACCGCAAGCCGGAACTGGATTCGGGGGTGTATGCGTATGCCAAGGCCGGGTTCGGCGAGTACATGGGTTTTTCCTCGGCGTGGGGCTACTGGATCAGCGCGTGGCTGGGCAACGTCGGCTACTTCGTGCTGTTGTTCAGTACCCTGGGTTTCTACTTTCCGGTGTTTGGCGAAGGCAACACGCCGATCGCCATCGCCTGTGCGTCGCTGCTGCTGTGGGCGGTGCATTTTCTGGTGCTGCGCGGCATCCGGGAGGCGGCCTTCATCAACCTGGTCACCACGGTGGCCAAGATCGTGCCGCTGGTGATGTTCATCGTGGTGGCGGCGGTGGCGTTTCGTGCCGATATCTTCACGCGTGACATCTGGGGCGTGAGCAACCCCACGTTTGGCGGGGTGCTCGACCAGGTGCGCAACATGATGCTGGTGACGGTGTTCGTGTTCATCGGTATCGAGGGTGCCAGCGTGTATTCGGGGCGCGCCGAAAAACGCTCGGACGTGGGCAAGGCCACCCTCATCGGGTTTCTTGGGGTGCTGGCGCTGCTGGTGCTGGTCAACGTGCTGTCGCTGGGGGTGATGACCCAGCCGCAACTGGCCGGGTTGCAGAACCCGTCGCTGGCGTCGGTGATGGAGCATATCGTCGGGCCGTGGGGGGCGTTGCTGATCAGCCTCGGGCTGGCGGTTTCATTGCTGGGGGCGCTGCTGTCGTGGGCGCTGCTGTGTGCCGAGATTCTGTTTGCCACGGCGCGGGACAAGACCATGCCGCGCTTTCTGACCCGTGAGAACGCCAACCATGTGCCGGCCAACGCGCTGTGGATGACCAACTGCATGATCCAGCTGTTCTTGCTGATCACGCTGTTTTCGGCGGGCACCTACACCAGCCTGATCTACCTGGCCTCGTCGATGATCCTGGTGCCGTACCTGTGGTCGGCGGCGTATGCGGTGTTGCTGGCGCTGCGCGGCGAGACCTATGCCGGGCACCCGGGGGGCGCGGCGCAAGGACCTGGTGGTGGCGGGGGTGGCCCTGGTGTACGCGGTGTGGCTGCTGTATGCCGGGGGGCTGAAGTACCTGCTGCTGTCGGCCTTGCTGTATGCCCCCGGGGTGATCCTGTTCTACCGCGCCAAGCGCGAGCAGGGGCTACCGCTGTTCACCGGCTGGGAAAAGCTGATCTTCGCGGCGGTGCTGGCGGGGGCGGGGTTGGCGGCGTATGGGCTGTACAGCGGGGTGCTGAGCCTTTAGATGAGGGGGCTGTACCGGCCTCTTCGCTGGCAAGCCAGCTCCCACAGGGTCTGCACTGTTCTTGAAAACAGTGATGTACCTCCAGAGGGTCTGCACTGCTCTTGAAAACAGTGATGTACCTGTGGGA
>NZ_JAAHBU010000229.1 GCF_010671725.1 Pseudomonas brassicae
CATCGTTGATACGCTTGAAGTGATCGATATCGATCATCGCCACTGCCAGCGGCGCGGCACTGCCCCGGGCACGTTGCAGTGCATCGTCGAGCTGTTCGAGGATCGCACGCCGATTGAGGATGCCGGTCAAGCCGTCACGCCGCGCCATGTACTCCAGGATCGCCTCGCTGCGCTCCTTGGACAGCAGCACCAGCCCCAGCGAATACATCATCACCGTCACCGTACCGATACTCACCGAAATGGTCTGCTTGAGGTTGCTCACGTCGTACTGCATCTCTGCCGCCCCGCCGGCCAGTACCGCCGCCACCCGCATCAGCAGACGACCAGGCTGATAACACCGCCGATCATCAGCAACAGGTGCGCGCGACCCGCCGGCTGCGCATGGCGACGTGCCCACAGGATGATCAGCAGGCACTGCAGGCTCAGCACCAACGAGGCGGCGAGCATCCGGTGCTCGCGGTTGTCGAACAACAGCACCATGCACCCCAGCATCAGCACCGGCACGCTGAAGATCCGGCGCCAGGGCACCGGTGCCTCGCGCACGCGAAAAATGCTCACGCCATAGAACGCCAGCGCCACCGACAGCAGGGTATTGGCCGCACCATAGGTCAACCACAACGGCGCATGGCCGTACAGGGTGTAGCAGACATAGGCCAGCGCATGCGCGAGCAAGCCGTAACCGGTGGTCAGCACGCCGTCGCGCCGAGTGAAGCGCGCCACCAGGATCAGACAGAAGGCCATGATCGTCGCAACCAGCGCGACGCAGCCAAACAAGGTGGGGGTATGGGCAATCATGGCGGGCCTTGGGCCATCCGTGGCGGAAGTGGCTGTTGTGCGAAAGTCTAGCGCAGCTGCCAAGCACAGTCGGCGCGGCGTGCAGCCTAAACGATCGGCAGGCCGTTGCTGATCACTTCGCGGGTATAGGATGCCAACTGCTTGGCGTCCATGCTGGCCACCAGGTCGGCCTCGATGGGCCGGTGCGCCGTAATGCTGACCTGCGTGGGCCCCAGGCGGTTATGACGAATGGCCCGTACCGTGCAACTGATGGTCACGGGGATGATGCCGATGCCCATTTCCCTGGCAATACGAAACGCGCCGCTCTTGAACGGCAGCACACCCTGGCCGGGATTGCGCGTGCCCTCCGGGAAGACCCAGATCGAGGTGTTGTGTTGCGTGACCTGCCTGGCGATGGTGCGCAGGCTCTTGATCGAGGCGCGCGGGTTGCTGCGGTCGATGAACAGGCTGCCGGTCAGCCAGTACAGTTGGCCCACCAGCGGCAGCCAGCGCAGCGACTGCTTGGCGACGATCACCGTGCCGGGCGGCAGCACCTGGGCGACGATGAACGCGTCGTGGTTGCTCTGGTGGTTGGCGACGTAGATGTAGGGCCGCCCGGGCGCGATTGCGTCGAACCCCGCGGCCACGACCTGCACTCCGAAGATGCGGTTGACCCAGCGGTAGGCACGGCAGGCCAGGTGCAGGTTGTTGTGCTTGCGCGGGTTCAACAGCAGCAATACACAGAGGAACGGAAACGTGACGACCACGAACATCACCAGCAACAGCCAACGCACACACGCAATCATCTATCTACCACCTTCCTGGGCACGCTTTGAGCTCCTGACCCGCAACATGAAGAAACGGATATGCCGGGCACGATAACAAACGCAGGTACCCAAAGCACCCGACGCACAAGCCGATTCAGTGAAAAGCGGCTATTACCGGCTGAAAATTCCCGCCACAGCGTCTAAGGTAGGCACAGATCGGTGCCCGCCCCTGGCCCCGAGACAACAAGACGACGCTACGCTGCGCGGTAGCGTCGATGGGAGCCCAGCATGCAGCACACGCACACCAGCCCGAGCGAGCTCGCGGCCTTTGTCGACGACCACTTCCCTGAACGCGGCATCCGCCCCGACCCGGTCATTGCGCAGTCGTGGTACCGCAGCGTGGTCGAGCACCGCCTCGACCCCGGCGCCGCCGGGCGTACCCATGTGCTGGGGGCCGATGACATCCGTCGCCATCAACAGCAGCACCAGCAGTACCTGGCCATCGCCAGCCAGGGCGTCAGCGGCCTGGCCCGGCGCGTGGTGCCGGCTGGCTTTGCGGTGCTGCTGAGCGACGAGCACGGCATCACCCTCGACACGCGCCTGCCCGAGGCCAGCCAGGTGTATACCCAGGCGGGGCTGGTGGTGGGCGCACGCTGGGACGAGTCGATCGCCGGCACCAATGGCATCGGCACTACCCTGGCCGCTGCGCAGCCGCTGATCATCCACCGCGAAGAACACTTCCTGGCCGCCAACTTTCGCCTGAGCTGCTCGGTGGCGCCGATCTTCGATGCCCAGGGCCTGCTGCGCGGCTGCCTGAACGCCACGTGCCTTAACAGCAACGGGCCCAAGCAGGCGCAGTACCTGACCCTGCAACTGGTAATCCTGTATGCACGGCTGATCGAGAACGCACACTTTCGCGAGTGCTACCGCGATTGCCTGACCCTGTCGCTCAAGCCCGTCGACGACATCGCCGACCTGGCCAACGAACAGTTGCTCGCGCTGGATGACAGCGGCCGCATCATCGGCGCCAACCGCGCCACCTTCGTGGCCCATCAACGCGACGACCGGCCGCTGCTGCAAGCACGCATCGACAGCCTGCTGCCCACCTCGATGGAAGAATTGCTCGGCCTCACCCAGGGCGGCGCACGTGGCGTGCGCTTGCGCGGCCGGCAGGACGACAGCGTGCTGGACGTGGGCCTGCGGATTCCGTCGCAGCGCCACCGTTCGGCACCCGTGGCGGCCAAGCGCCGGCACGCCCGCAGCATCCCGACCTGCAGCAACTGGCTGGCGGCGATGCACGCCTGCAACAAGCGGTACAGCGGGTGCGCAAGGTGATCGACAAGGACCTGCCGATCCTGATCACGGGCGAGACCGGCACCGGCAAGGAGGCGTTTGCCCGCGCCATCCACCAGGCCAGCGCGCGGCATGCGGCACCGTTTGTCGCGCTCAACTGTGCGGCGATCCCCGAGAGCCTGATCGAGAGCGAGCTGTTCGGCTATCGTGGTGGCAGTTTTACCGGTGCCGACAAGAAAGGCATGAAAGGCAAGCTGGAACTGGCGGCGGGCGGCACGCTGTTTCTGGATGAAATCGGCGACATGCCGGCGCACCTGCAGACGCGCCTGCTGCGGGTGCTGGCCGAGCGCGAGATTTTCCCGATTGGGGCGCAGGCGCCGGTGGCGCTGGATGTACAAGTGATTTCGGCGACCCACCAGGACCTGCACGGGATGATTGACCAGAAGCGCTTTCGCCAGGACCTGTATTACCGCCTGGGTGGCATGAACCTGGCCTTGCCGGCACTGCGCGACCGCAGTGACCGGGCTGAACTGATCGAGCGATTGCTGGCGGCGCAGGGTGCGGGGCTGAGGCTGACCGAACAGGCGCGCGAGTGCCTGTATGCGCAGGCCTGGCCGGGCAATATCCGGCAGTTGCTCAATACGCTGCGTTACGCGGCGGCCTTGGCCGAGGATGGCTGGATTGATGTCGACTGCCTGCCGATGGAACTCTTGCAGGTGAGCCGCAGCGAGCCGCTGCGCATCGACCGCCAGGACCCGGCCAGCGAATTGCTGGAGGTGCTGCGTCGCCATCGCTGGAACATCAGTGCGGTCGCAGGTGAGCTGGGGGGTAGCGCGCTCGACCTTGTATCGGCAGATGAAGAAGTATGGGGTGGTGCAGCCCAATGATCGGTTGTGATTGCTTGCTGGGCCAGCCTCACCGACCCCTTCGCTGGCAAGCCAGCTCCCACAGGGTTTGCGCTGTTTTCAAGGCTTGCGCTGTACCTGTGGGAGCTGGCTTGCCAGCGAAGGGGGCGATGAGGCTAGCTAGGCATCAGATCTGGATATAGACCACATGCGTATGCGTGTACTCATACAACCCATGCTTGCCATCTGCCCCGCCGATCCCCGACTTGCGCGTACCGGCATGGAAGCCCTGCATGGCCTCGAAGTTCTCGCGGTTGATGTAGGTCTCGCCAAAGTCCAGCGCATTGCTGGCATGCATCGCCGCGCTCAGGCTGCGCGTGTACAGCGATGAGGTCAGCCCGTACTCGCTGTCATTGGCCAGGGCAATCGCCTCGTCCAGGCTGTCGACGATCTGGATCGGCAACACCGGCCCAAAGATCTCCTTGCGCATGATCTCCATGTCCGCCACACAGCCCGCCAATACCGTCGGCTGATAATGGAAACCCTGCCCACGATCGGCCACCGCACCACCGGTCACCAACTGCGCGCCCTGCCCCACGGCCGTGTGCACCATCTGCCCGACCTTGTCCAGCGCCGCCTGGTTGATCAGCGGCCCCATGTCCAGGTCGGCCTCGGCCAGCGGATCACCGTAACGGGTCGCGGCCATGGCGCCGGCCAGCTTGTCGGTGAATTCATCGGCGACCGCACGCTGCACGTACACCCGCTCGGCGCAGTTGCACACCTGCCCGCTGTTGATCACCCGCGAGGCCGTGATGGCCTTGACCGCCAACCCCAGGTCGGCGTCGTCCAGCACAATGGCCGGTGCCTTGCCGCCCAGTTCCAGGTTGAGCTTGGTGATGTTCGGCGCCGCCGCCGCCATGATCCGCGAGCCGGTGCCGACACTGCCGGTGAAGCTGATCAGGTCGATGCCGGCATGGCTGGTCAGGCGTTGCCCCACCGTTGCACCGGTGCCGCACACCACGTTGAACACGCCGCTGGGCAGGTCGGTTTCGGCCACCAGGCGGGCAAATTCGAAGCAGTTGATCGGGGTTTCTTCACTTGGCTTGATCACGATGGTGTTACCGGTCAGCAAGGCCGGCGCCATCTTGCGCGCGATCAAAAAGAACGGGAAATTCCACGGCAGAATCCCGGCCACCACGCCCAGTGGCTTGCGCAGCAAAAAGATGCTCTCACCCGCGCGGTCGCTGGTCAGCACCTCGCCCTCCAGGCGCCGTGCCCACTCGGCCATGTAGTCGAGGTAATCGGCAGTGAAGTTCACTTCGACCAGGGCCAGGCCGAGCACCTTGCCCTGCTCGGCGGTGATGATGCGCGCCAGGCGCTCGGCGTTGTCGCGCACCTTGCTGGCGATCTTGCGCAGGTAGCCGGCGCGCTCGATGGCCGGGCGTGTGGCCCAGCCCTTCTGCGCCTGGCGCGCGGCGGCGATGGCCTGCTCGACCTGGGCATCGCTGGCCTGCGGCACGCGCCCCAGCAACTGCCCGTTGGCGGGGTTGTGCACCTCGATCAGTGCCTCGCTGTCGACGAACGCGTTGGCGATGTAGTTCTGGTAGATGGCGTCACTCATGGATGAATCTCTCTGTTCAATTGGATGACTGGGCGCTGAACTGCTTCCAGGTATCGCCTTCGTGCTTGAGGTCGTGGGCGCGCTTGATCAGGTACTGGTGGATCTGGTCAACCTGCTCGGGGGTGAAGGCTTCAGCGAACGACGGCATGCCGTCCGGCACGCGGCCACCGAAGAGGATGCCGAGGAACATCTGGTGTTTTTCCGGGGTGAGCTTGCGCAGGTCCGGCAGCACGCCGCCGCTGACCGCATGGATGCCGTGGCACTGCGAGCAGTAACCGTCATACAGCTTGGCGCCGGCCTCGATCGAGGCGGTGTCGTTGCTCAAGGCCGGGGGTGGCGGTGCGTCCGGGCGCGGCGCCGGCTCTTGCAGCTTGGCCGTGCCGCCCAGCTTGTAGGTCAGCACCTGGGCGTACGGTTGTACCCCGGCACGCAGCGACAAGGCGCCGGCAAAGGTAGAGAATGCGCCGCCCCAACCGGCCATGAAGGTCACGTACTGCTCACCGTCGACGCTGTAGGTGACCGGTGCGGCCATCACACCACTGGCGGCTGGTTGCTCCCACAGCTTGTCGCCGGTGTCGGCGGCATAGGCGATCACGCGCCCGTCGGCGCTGCCCTCGAACACCAGGTTGCCGGCGGTGCTCAGGGTGCCGCCGTTGAAGATGGTCACGTAGGGCACTTCCCAGGCCGGCTGCTGCTTGACCGGGTCCCAGGCGATCAGCTTGCCCGACCAGCCCTTGGCCATTTCCAGCAGGCCCTCGGCGCCCTCGGGCATCATGCCGGTGCGCAGGCCCAACTGGTACATGCTCTTGAACGGGTTGCGCTTGGGCGCCTCGGGAATGTGCTCGTAGTAGGCCGACATGATGTGCGCCGGGATGTACACCAGCCCGGTATTGGGGTTGTAGGACATTGGCTGCCAGTCATGCGCACCCCAGAACGCCGGGGTTACCAGGTTGCGCTTGCCGTTTTTCCAGTAGGCGGCGTTGTCTTCATCCACGATCGGCCGGCCGTCTTCATGTCCATGCCCTTGGTCCAGCTCTGCGGCACGATGCCCTTGGCCGACAGCAGTTCGCCGGTGGCACGGTCGATCACATAGAAGAAGCCGTTCTTGGGCGCCTGCATCAGCACCTTGCGCGGCTTGCCGTCGATCGGCAGCTCGGCCAGGATCATGTGCTGGGTGGCGGTGTAGTCCCAGGCGTCGCCCGGGGTGGTCTGGTAGTGCCACACGTATTCGCCGGTGTCGGCGTTGACCGCCACGATGGACGACAGGAACAGGTTGTCGCCCTTGGCCTGGCTGCGCCACTTGGGGTCCCACAGCGAGCCGTTGCCCACGCCGATGTACAGCAGGTTCAGCTCCGGGTCGTAGGCGAACGAGTCCCATGCGGTCCCCCCGCCACCCTGCTCCACGTAGGCATCGCCGAACCAGGTCTTGGCGGCGATTTCCATGCCCTTGCCTTCGGGCGGCAGCTTCGGGTCGCCCGGCACGGTGTAGAAGCGCCACGCCTCCTTGCCGGTCTCGGCGTCATAAGCGGTGACATAGCCGCGCACGCCGAACTCGGCGCCGCCGTTGCCGATCACCACCTTGCCGTTGACCACCCGTGGCGCGCCGGTGATGGTGTAGCTGCGCGTGTGGTCGGCGCGGGTATCCACCGACCAGGCACGCTGGCCGGTCTTGGCGTCGATGGCCTCCAGGCGCCCGTCGAGCACGCCCACATACACCTTGCCCTTCCACACCGCCACACCACGGTTGACCGCATCGCAACAGGCTTCGCCGGCGCGGTTGCGGTCCGATTGCGGGTCGTATTTCCAGATCAGCTTGCCGTTGCGCGCATCCAGCGCATACACCACCGAGAACGGCCCGGTGGTGTACATCACCCCGTCGACCACGATGGGGGTGGCTTCCACGCCACGGTCCAGGTCGAGTTTGTAGCTCCAGGCCAGGCCCAGTTCACCGACGTTCTTGTCACTGATCTGCTTGAGCGGGCTGTAGCGCTGTTCGTCGTAGGTACGCCCGGTACTCATCCAGTTACCGGGCTCCTTGTCGGCGGCGATGATGCGCGCACCATCCACGTTGGCCGGGATGTCCGCAGCCAGCGCCGGGCCCACCAGGCTCAGCAGCACGGCGACGGCAAGGGTTTTGAGGGGAAGCGAGGCTAGGCCAGTCTGTCTCATGGGAGTGTCCTGTTCTTATTAGTGGCGCAATCTTCGCGCTGCGCCTCCCACTCATCGCAACCGCCATGCCAGTTGCCGCCGGAACCGTCAACACGCCGTAATCACGGGCCTTGGCGGCCCTCACCTGGCCTATGGCCAGCAAGCCAGCAGCGCTACAAGTGTTGCATCAAACGCTACAGGCGCCGCACAGCTGTAGCGCGCACCGCGCCATCTGTCGCCTGCCTCCTCGACAAACTCACCGAGGGGACTTGCGCTTGCAGTATTATGGTATACCATCATACGCACAGACCATTATATCCCTCAGACGGAGCAGCTCATGAGTTTCGAAATTCGCAAGATCGTCAGCTATGTCGAAGAAACCTTCATCGAGGGCGGCAAGGCCGCCGACAAGCCGGTGACCATGGTGGGCCTGGCAGTGGTGATCAAGAACCCATGGCTGAACGGTTTCGTCGACGACCTCAAGCCCCAGATCCGCGCCAACTGCTCCGACCTGGGTGCGCTGATGGTCGAGCGCCTGGTGGGCATCATCGGCGGCGCCGGCAAGATCGAAGCCTATGGCAAGGCGGCCGTGGTCGGCGCCGATGGCGAGATCGAGCACGCCTCGGCGGTGATCCACACCCTGCGCTTTGGCAACCACTACCGTGAAGCGGTCAAGGCCAAGAGCTACCTGAGCTTCACCAACAAGCGCGGCGGCCCGGGCACCTCGATCCAGATCCCGATGATGCACAAGGACGACGAAGGCCTGCGTTCGCACTACATCACCCTGGAAATGCAGATCGAAGACGCCCCGCGTGCCGACGAAATCGTCGTGGTACTGGGGTGCGCCGACGGTGGCCGCCTGCACCCGCGCATCGGTAACCGCTACATCGATCTGGAAGAACTGGCTGCCGAAAAAGCCCAGTAATAACCACAACGGCATTGCAGGAGCGCTCCATGATTCGGCTCACCGCTGAACGCACCCCGGCTGGCACCAGTTACCTGGCGACCGGCCAAGGCCAGACCGTGGTCTTGATCCACGGCGTGGGCCTGAACAAAGAAATGTGGGGCGGGCAGATCGTCGGCCTGGCCACGCACTACCGCGTGGTCGCCTACGACATGCTCGGTCACGGCGACAGCCCGCGCCCGGCACCCGGCACCGGCCTGCTCGGCTACGCCGACCAGTTGCTGGAGCTGCTGGAGCACCTGCACGTGCCGCACGCCACGGTGATCGGCTTCTCCATGGGCGGCCTGGTGGCGCGCGCCTTCGCCCTGCACTACCCCGAGCGCCTGCAAGGGCTGGTGGTGCTCAACAGCGTGTTCAACCGCAGCCCCGAGCAGCGTGAAGGCGTGATCGCCCGCACCGCCCAGGCCGCCGAACACGGGCCCGACGCGAATGCCGAAGCCGCCCTGTCGCGCTGGTTCAGCCGCGAGTACCAGGCGGCCAACCCGGCGCAGATCGCCGCCATCCGCCAGACCCTGGCCGGCAACGATCCGCAGGGCTACCTGACCACCTATGAACTGTTCGCCACACAAGACATGTACCGCGCCGACGACCTGGGCAGCATCCAGGTACCGACGCTGATCGCCACCGGCGAGCTGGACCCCGGCTCGACCCCGCAGATGGCCAGGCAGTTGGCCGAGCGCATTCCGGGCGCCCAGGTGGCGATCCTTGAGGAGCAACGGCATATGATGCCGGTAGAGTCGCCTCGCCTGGTCAACCAGGTGCTGCTGAGCTTCCTCGACACCGCGCAGAAACAACAGCTGATCAAGGGGATTGTGGCATGACACTCGCACGCTTCCAGATGTGCATCGACGGCCAGTGGGTCGATGCCCTCAGCGGCAAGACCTTCGAAAGCCTCAACCCGGCCCTGGCCGAACCCTGGGCGGTGCTGCCCGATGCCGGCGAAGACGATGTGGAGCGCGCCGTGCAGGCCGCCCAGGCCGCCTTCGAAAACCCGGCATGGCGTGGCTTGAGCGCCACCGCACGGGGCAAACTGCTGCGCCGCCTGGGCGACCTGATCGCCGAGAACAAGGAACAACTGGCCCAGCTGGAAAGCCGTGACAACGGCAAGCTGATCCGCGAAACCCGCGGCCAGGTCGGCTACCTGCCAGAGTTTTTCCACTACACCGCAGGCCTTGCCGACAAGCTCGAAGGCGGCACCCTGCCGCTGGACAAGCCCGACCTGTTCGCCTACACCGTGCACGAGCCGATGGGCGTGGTGGCCGGGATCATCCCCTGGAACAGCCCGCTGTACCTGACCGCGATCAAGCTGGCCCCAGCCCTGGCGGCCGGCAACACCATCGTGCTCAAGCCGTCCGAACACGCCTCGGCGACCATTCTGGAGCTGGCCCGCCTGGCACTGGAAGCGGGCATACCGGCCGGCGTGGTCAACGTGGTGACCGGCTACGGGCCGAGCACCGGCGCCGCACTCACCCGCCACCCGCTGGTGCGCAAGATCGCCTTTACCGGTGGCGCGGCGACTGCGCGCCATGTGGTGCGCAGCAGCGCCGAAAACTTCGCCAAGCTGTCGCTGGAGCTGGGCGGCAAGTCGCCCAACATCATCTTTGCCGACGCCGACCTGGACAGCGCGATCAACGGCGCCATCGCCGGCATCTACGCCGCCTCCGGGCAAAGCTGCGTGTCAGGCTCGCGCCTGCTGGTGCAGGACGAGATCTACGACGAATTCGTCGAACGCCTGGTCGAACGCGCCCGGCGCATCCGCATCGGCAACCCGCAGGACGACAGCAGCGAGATGGGCCCGATGGCCACCGCGCAGCAACTGGCCGTGGTCGAAGGCCTGGTCGCCGACGCGCTGGCCGAAGGTGCGCGCCTGCGCATGGGCGGCAAGCGTGCAGACATCGGCGGCGGCTGGTTCTACGAGCCGACCCTGTTCGAGTGCGACAGCAACTCGATGAAGATCATGCAGGAAGAAGTGTTCGGCCCGGTGGCCTCGGTGATCCGCTTCAAGGACGAGGCCCAGGCGCTGGCCATCGCCAACGACTCGCAGTTCGGCCTGGCGGCCGGCATCTGGACCCGCGACCTGGGCCGTGCCCACCGCCTGGCCCGTGACGTGCGCTCGGGGATCATCTGGGTCAATACTTACCGTGCGGTCTCGGCCATGGCCCCGATCGGCGGTTTCAAGAACAGCGGCTACGGTCGCGAGAGCGGCATCGATTCGGTGCTGGCCTATACCGAACTCAAGACGGTGTGGATCAACCTCTCGCAAGCGCCCATGCCCGACCCGTTCGTGATGCGATAGGAGACCTGAACAATGATCGAACCCGGCATTTACAAAGAAGTCATGGGCTCCTTCCCGTCCGGTGTCACGGTGGTCACCACCCTCGACCCGGATGGCGAGATCGTCGGCATCACCGCCAGCGCGTTCAGCGCGCTGTCGATCGACCCGGCGCTGGTGCTGTTCTGCCCCAACTATGCCTCCGACACCTACCCGATCCTGCGTGACAGCAAGCAGTTCGCGATCCACCTGCTGTCGGCCGACCAGACCGCCGAGGCCTACGCCTTCGCCGGCAAGGGCAAAGACAAGGCCAAGGGCATCGAGTGGCACCTGAGCGAACTGGGCAACCCGCTGCTGGCCAAGGCCACCGCGATCATCGAGTGCGAGCTGTGGCGTGAGTACGACGGCGGCGATCACGCGATCATCGTCGGCGCGGTGAAGCACCTGATCCTGCCCGAGCAGGCGGTCACGCCGATGGTGTACCACAAGGGCAAGCTGGGCGCGCTGCCCACCCTGGCCTGACAACTTTTTACGGGGCCGTGCGCTACCCCCCTCGGTAGCGGCCCCTTTTTTATTCAGGGAGCCGACATGAGCAACGAGAAATACGAAAAAGGCCTGGCGATCCGCACCCAGGTGCTGGGCGAGGCCTACGTGCAACGGTCGATCGAGAATGCCGACGACTTCACCCGCCCCCTGCAGGAGATGGTCACCGAGTACTGCTGGGGCCACGTATGGGGCCGTGAGGGTTTGTCGCTTAAAGAGCGCAGCATGATAAACTTGGCCATGATTTCGGCCCTCAATCGGCCCCATGAACTCAAGCTGCACGTACGTGGCGCATTGCGTAATGGGCTCAGCCGTGAACAAATACGCGAAATTCTGCTTCAGGTCGGCATTTACTGCGGTGTACCCGCCGCCGTAGACAGCTTCCGGCTTGCCCGTGAAGCCTTCGCCGACGCCGATGCAGAGGCCTCCAGTTAAACCTGGGCTGCTCTTGTCGCCAGGACAGCCCACTCAGAGCAGAATCCATGAAACGCCTGCCACTCGACGACAGCTTCAAGGTCAATCGCAACCCCGTTACCCTGCGCGAAATCGTGCTGGATAAACTGCGAAGCGCCATCATGAATTTCCAGCTCCTGCCGGGCGATCGCCTGGTTGAACGCGACCTGTGCGATCGTCTTGGCGTAAGCCGCACCTCGGTGCGTGAAGCGCTGCGGCACCTGGAGTCCGAAGGCCTGGTGGAGTTCGCCGATGCCAAGGGCCCACGGGTGGCCATCATCACACTTGAAGACGCCGGCGATATCTACGAGCTGCGCTGCGTGCTCGAAGGCCTGATCGTGCAACTGTTCACCTGCGCGCCAAGGCCAAGGACATCAAGGCCCTGGAAAAAGCCCTGGAAGAGAACCGCAAGGCGCTCACCGAAGGCGAGCTGCAGCAGGTGATCGACTCGGTGCAGGGCTTCTACGACGTGCTGCTCGAAGGCTCCGGCAACCACGTGGCAGCCACCCAGCTGCGCCAGCTGCAGGCACGCATCAGCTACCTGCGCGCCACCTCGGTCTCGCAGGAGAACCGCCGCGGCACCAGCAACCAGGAAATGGAACGCATCGTCGCCGCGATCAAGAGCGGCGACCCGCTGGCCGCCCACCAGGCGTCGGTCGACCACGTACGCGCCGCCGCCAAGGTGGCCCTGGAGTACCTCAAGCGCAAGCAGGAAGGCGCCGGCCAGATCCCCGAGATCACCGCCCCCATCGCCCTCAAAGAACCGCGCATAGGCCGCTGACCATGGCCGCCCCGCGCTTTTGCCCCAGCTGCGGTGGCAGCGACCTCGGTCGCCGCCAACCGCCGGGCGATACCCATGAGCGCCTGATGTGCGGCGGCTGCGGCTATATCCACTACATCAACCCCAAGATCATTGCCGGCTGCATCATCGAGCAGGACGGCAAGTACCTGCTGTGCCAGCGCGCGATCCCGCCGCGTCCCGGCACCTGGACCCTGCCGGCAGGCTTCATGGAAGCCAACGAAACCACCGAGCAGGCGGCCCTTCGCGAGGTCTGGGAAGAGAGCGGCGTGCGCGCCGAGATCCACTCGCCCTACTCCATCTTCAGCGTGCCGGCGATCAGCGAGGTGTACATCATCTATCGCGCCACGGCGCTGGAAGTCACCGGCAACTTCGGCCCGGAAACCCTCGCCTACCAGTTCTTCGCCCCTGAAGACATCCCGTGGGACACCATCTACTACCCGGCCATCCGGCAGATCCTCGAGCGCTACATCGAGGAACGCCAGGCCGGTGTGTACGGCATCTACATCGGCAGCGACGACACCGGCAAGATCCACTTCATCCGCTGATCGCCGCCACCTTCACGCTTCGAGACCCTCGACGATAATTACCTCAGCGCGTGCCACGCCTGCACGGTGGCTCTTGGCGTGCTGATACTCGGGCGAGTGGTAGCAGGCCACGGCCTGGTCGTACGAATCGAACTCGATGACCACGCTGCGCTGCGGGGTGTCGCCCCCTTCCAGCGCCTGGCTCTTGCCGCCACGGGCCAGAAAGCGCCCGCCGTATTTGACGAACGCCGCTGGCGCACGCGATGTGTATTGGCTGTAGGCATCGGCATCGCTGACGTCTACGTGGGCAATCCAGTAAGCCTTCATTCGCACCTCCTCAGTCGTTATGTATTATGGTATACCATAATTTTTCCACTGCGAGCACTGCACCATGGCCTTCAACAGCATCGAAGAAATCATCGACGACTACCGCCAGGGCAAGATGGTCTTGCTGGTCGACGACGAGGACCGCGAAAACGAGGGCGACCTGCTGTTGGCCGCCGACTGCTGCACGGCCCAGGCCATCAGCTTCATGGCCCGCGAAGCGCGCGGGCTGATCTGCCTGACCCTCACCGACGAGCACTGCCAGCGCCTGGGGCTGGAACAGATGGTACCCAGCAACGGCAGCGTGTTCAGCACCGCCTTCACGGTATCTATCGAAGCGGCCAGCGGTGTCACCACCGGCATTTCAGCCGCCGACCGTGCGCGCACCGTGGCCGCCGCGGTAGCCGCCGATGCCGGCCCGGATGACCTGGTGCAGCCGGGGCATATCTTCCCGCTGCGGGCCAAGGAAGGCGGCGTACTGACCCGTGCCGGCCACACCGAAGCCGGCTGCGACCTGGCGCGCCTGGCCGGCTTCACCCCGGCCTCGGTGATCGTCGAGGTGATGAACGATGACGGCAGCATGGCCCGGCGCCCGGACCTGGAAGTGTTCGCACGCCGCCATGGCATCAAGATCGGCACCATCGCCGACCTCATCCATTACCGCCTGAGCACCGAGCACACCGTGGCGCGCATCGGCGAACGCGAACTGCCGACCGTGCACGGCACGTTCCGTCTGGTCACCTATGAAGACCGCATCGAAGGCGGCGTACACATGGCCATGGTGATGGGCACCCTGCGCCCCGAAGAGCCCACCCTGGTGCGCGTGCACGTGATCGACCCGCTGCGCGACCTGGTCGGCGCCGAGTACAACGGCCCGAGCAACTGGACGCTGTGGGCGGCACTGCAAAAAGTCGCCGAGCACGGCCACGGCGTGGTGGTGGTACTGGCCAACCACGAATCCTCCCAGGCACTGCTGGAGCGTGTACCGCAACTGACCCAGCCACCGCGCCAGTACAGCCGCTCGCAATCGCGCATCTATTCGGAGGTGGGCACCGGAGCACAGATACTGCAAGACCTGGGCGTGGGCAAGCTGCGCCACCTGGGCCCGCCACTCAAATACGCAGGGCTGACCGGCTACAACCTGGAGGTGGTTGAAAGCATTCCGTTTTCTGCCTGATCCGGTAAAACCGCGCCAGGCTGCCCCTTGACTGGCCGGATAACCGGTACGGCAAAGTGCTTGCACAATGTTTGGAATACCATAATATGATATTCCGTAGACCGGACATTTTTACCAAGGGGCCCACCAGGGACAGCACCCACAACAACCCTTGGCGCGGTCGCCGTTAAGACCCCGATGGACCTACTGCTCCCGATAGGCGGGCGACAACAGCCCGCTCAAAAACACAACAAATGAGGGCGTGAACATGGTGTTGAAAAAACGTGCAACGGCATTACTGGTCGCCGGCCTGCTGACAGCAGCCAGCACCGTCGTGTCGGCGGCCGAGAGCGTCAACTTCGTGAGCTGGGGCGGCAGCACCCAGGATGCGCAGAAGCAGGCCTGGGCCGATCCGTTCACGCGTGACAGCAAGATCACCGTGGTGCAGGACGGCCCTACCGACTACGGCAAGCTCAAGGCCATGGTCGAGAGCGGCAACGTGCAGTGGGACGTGGTCGACGTGGAGGCAGACTTTGCCTTGCGCGCCGCCGCCGAAGGCCTGCTCGAACCCCTGGACTTCAACACCATCCAGCGCGACAAGCTTGACCCGCGTTTCGTCTCCGACCACGGCGTGGGCTCGTTCTTCTTCTCCTTCGTGCTCGGCTACAACGAAGGCAAGCTGGGCGCCAGCAAGCCGGTCGACTGGAGCGCGCTGTTCGACACCAAGACCTACCCCGGCAAACGTGCGCTGTACAAATGGCCCAGCCCGGGCGTGCTGGAGCTGGCCCTGCTGGCCGATGGCGTGGCCGCCGACAAGCTCTACCCGCTGGACCTGGACCGCGCCTTCAAGAAGCTCGACACCATCAAGAAAGACATCGTGTGGTGGGGCGGCGGTGCACAGTCCCAGCAACTGCTGGCCTCCGGCGAAGCGAGCCTGGGGCAATTCTGGAACGGTCGCGTGTACGCCTTGCAACAGGACGGCGCACCGGTCGGCGTGAGCTGGAAACAGAACCTGGTCATGGCCGATTTCCTGGTCATCCCCAAGGGCGCGAAAAACAAGGACGCGGCGATGAAGTTCCTGGCCAATGCCAGCAGTGCCAAGGGCCAGGCCGACTTCTCCAACCTGACCGCCTACGCCCCGGTCAACCTCGACAGCGTGGCGCGCCTGGACTCGGTGCTGGCGCCTAACCTGCCGACGGCTTACGCCAAGGATCAGATCACTCTCGACTTCGCGTACTGGGCCAAGAACGGTCCGGCCATCGCGACACGGTGGAACGAATGGCTGGTCAAATAAAAATGGCGGCGACCCCGTCCCGTCACCCAGGCCCGACCGGGAGCGCCGCCGGCGCTGCCGG
>NZ_JAAHBU010000023.1 GCF_010671725.1 Pseudomonas brassicae
CACCGGGCTGGTCTCGGTCATGCCATAGGCGATCTGCACCTCACCCATGTGCAACTGGTCGATCACCCGGCGCATTACCTCGATCGGGCAGGTGGCCCCGGCCATGATGCCGGTGCGCAGGCTTGACAGGTCATAGGCATCGCGTTGCGGGTGGTCGAGCAGCGCGATGAACATGGTCGGTACGCCATACAGCACAGTCGCCCGCTCCTGCGCCACGCCCTCGAGGGTCAGCAACGGGTCGAAGGCGTCGTTGGGGTAGATCATGGTGCTGCCGTGGGTGACGCACCCCAGGTTGCCCATGACCATGCCGAAGCAGTGGTACAGCGGCACCGGGATCACCATGCGGTCGTGCTCGGTCAGGCCCAGGCTTTCACCGACCATGTAGCCGTTGTTGAGGATGTTGTAGTGGCTGAGGGTCGCGCCCTTGGGGAAACCGGTGGTGCCGGAGGTGTACTGGATGTTCACCGGCTGGTCGAACTGCAGGCTGTGCTGGCGGGCCTGGTACTCGACGGGCGTGACCTGCGCGGCCAGCTCGGCCAACGCCGCCCAGGGCAGGAAACCGCCCGGTGGCGCGGCATCCAGGCTGATCAGCCCGCGCAGATCAGGCAGGCGTTCGCCCTGGAGCTGGCCGGGGGCCTGATGCGCGAGTTCCGGCAGCAGCTCGGCGAGCATGGCGTGGTAGTCGCAAGTCTTGAACTGGCCGGCGCAGACCAGCCACTGGCAACCCGACTGACGCAGCACGTATTCCAGTTCGCTGGTGCGGTAGGCCGGGTTGATGTTGACCAGGATCACGCCGATCCTGGCCGTGGCGAACTGGGCAATGCACCACTGCGCGCAGTTGGGTGCCCAGATACCCAGGCGATCACCGGTCTTCAGGCCCAGCGCCATCAGCGCGCGGGCATGCAGGTCGACGCTGTCGGCCAGCTCGCGCCAGCTGTAGCGCAGGTGTTGGTGGCGCACCACCAGGGCCTCGCGCTCGGCAAAGCGCGCAACGGTGTTGTCGAAGGCCTGGCCAATGGTGATAGCCAGCAGTGGCTTGTCCTGGCGCCCCTGGGTGTAGCTCGGTTGATTCATGACGACCCCTTTTTTGTGATTGTTCTGGGTGCTGATTCACGCGAACCATAATGTGGCGCAAATTAACGTTAACGTAAAGGTCATGGTGAGATTGACAGTTTCATGTGCCAGGCTTACGTTAACGTAAAGGTTATGACCGGGTTCTCACCCCTTCGCTGGCAAGCCAGCTCCCACAGGGTTCTGTGGTGTGCAGAGAGCCCTGTGGGAGCTGGCTTGCCAGCGAAGCGGCCGGGGCGGCAACCACAGGTTGCCCGTGAACGATTACTCGTCGCGGCCCTTGCTGCGTACAGCGCGCTGCAATTCGCGGTCGGAGTCACGCTCGCGCTGGGTATCGCGTTGTCGTATTCCTTCTTGCCCTTGCCCAGGGCAATCTCGCACTTGATCAAGTGCTTGCTCCAGTAGATCGACAAGGCTACGCAGGTATAACCCTTCTGCTGTACGCCCACGTACAGGCGTTCCAGCTCACGGCGGTTGAGCAGCAGTTTACGGGTACGGGTCGGGTCGGCGATCACGTGGGTGCTCGCGGCGGCCAGGGGGGTGATATGGCAGCCCATCAGCCATGCCTCACCGTCCTTGAGCAGCACGTAGCTGTCCACCAGATGCGCCTTGCCGGCACGCAGACTTTTTACTTCCCAACCGGACAGGACCAATCCGGCCTCGAACTTGTGCTCGATGAAGTAATCGTGACGCGCCTTTTTGTTCTGCGCGATAGTCCCTGTCGGATGCTTCTTTTGTTTAGCCATAGGGGCGGCATTATAGGCAGTCGTTGCGTTGTCGGCTACGGGGTAGCGGTGCGCTTGAGCCGCTGGAGTGAATCCCGGACAATGCCCGCTGTTTTTTCTTCTTGATGCGCTATGTGGCGCTCCTCGGCATTCTGATCCTGTTTGCCGCTCAGCTTTGGAAGTGACGCCTGGATGACTACCCATATTCAACGTTCGGCGCTGTTGCCGTACCCCGCTCAGGCGCTTTACGACCTGGTCAACGATGTCGCCCGCTATCCCGAGTTTTTGCCCTGGTGCTCGTCGAGCACGGTGCTGGAGCAGACCGACACGCTGATGCGGGCCAAGGTCGAGGCGGCCAAGGGCGGCATCAGCCAGAGTTTTGTTACGCGAAATGTGCTGGTGCCGGGGCAGTCCATCGAAATGAACCTGGAAGAGGGGCCGTTCAACCAGCTGCATGGCGTGTGGACGTTCAAGGCGTTGGGCGACAAGGCCTGCAAGATCAGCCTGGACCTGTCCTTCGACTACGCCGGGCCGTTGGTGCGGGCCACCTTGGGGCCGATCTTCAACCAGGCCGCCAATACCCTGGTAGACGCGTTTTGCCAGCGGGCCAAGCAGCTCAATGGCTGAGCCCATGCTGCCCGTCGAGGTGGTCTATGCCACGCCCGAGCGGCAGGTGATGCTGGCGTTCGAGGTGCCTGCGGGTACTGTGGCGGGCGAAGCGCTGCGGTTGTCGGGGATTGCCGCTCAATTGCCCGGTGTGGCGGTGTACGAATGCCCGTTGGGTATCTTCGGCAAGGCCGTGGTGCCGGAGCATGTGCTGCAGGCGGGGGACAGGATCGAGTTGTACCGCCCGCTGCTGGCCGACCCCAAGGAAGTACGCAAGCAGCGGGCCGCCAAGGTGGCCAGGGTGTTCAAGAAGGCCAAGCGGTAAATTCAGCAGGCAATAAAAAGCCCGGACTGATCCGGGCTTTTTATTGCCTGCACAGTACTTACTGTGGCGATGTTTCGAATGGTTCCTGAGTCGGAACCGGCATGACTTCGATGGTATCGACGTCGCGCTGGATCTTGTCTTCCAGCGAGCCTGGCTTGGCGGGTTTCGATTCGGCTGGAGCCGGGGCCTGGGCAGGGCTGACAGTGGTGCCGGCTTCGCTACCGAGGATTTCCTGGTCGCGGCTAACGCCCGGCATGAAGTCGCCGGAGAGGCTGGCGAGCTGGTCGTTCTCGTTGAATATGACGCTCATCCGCTCCTGCTGGCGTTCACCGCCACCTGGTTGCAGACTGTACAGGTAGTCCCACCGGTTGGTGTGGAAGGTATCCTGGATCAAGGGGTTGCCCATGATAAACCGTACTTGTCGACGGGTCATTCCCGGCCGCAATTGGTCTATCATGTCCTGCGTGACGACATTGCCCTGCTGGATGTCGATTTTGTAAACCCCGGGGAACGAGCAACCGGCGAGTGCGAGCAGTCCCACAAAGGTGAGGCTGGTTAGCAAGAGCTTGGTGTTTTGCATCGGTGGGCGACTTCCACTATCTTGGCTGGACAACGTAAACCCCGATCATACCCGTATTCAGAGAAGCTGCGAAGCAGCATCGGCGAGAAAGCTGACCATGGTTGAAAATAGCGAATTACGCAAAGCCGGTCTCAAGGTGACCCTGCCTCGAGTCAAGATTCTACAGATGCTCGACTCCACCGAGCAGCGCCACATGAGTGCTGAAGACGTCTACAAGGCGTTGATGGAAGCAGGCGAGGACGTCGGTCTGGCCACGGTCTACCGTGTTCTGACCCAGTTCGAGGCGGCAGGTCTTGTCGTTCGCCATAACTTCGACGGCGGTCATGCGGTGTTTGAACTGGCCGACGGCGGCCACCACGACCACATGGTCAACGTGGAGTCTGGCGAAGTCATAGAGTTCTTCGATGCCGAGATCGAAAAACGCCAGAAGGAAATCGTGCTGGAGCACGGCTACGAGTTGGTCGATCACAACCTCGTGCTGTACGTGCGCAAGAAAAAGTAAGCAGTTTGCTTTGATTGCACGGCATAGAAGGCGACCCTGGGGTCGCCTTCGTGCTGTGTGGGGCAGAGTGCGGGCATGCGCTGGCAAGGCCGGCGTCTGCAGGGGTCAGGCCTTGCTGGTCACTACCATCTTTCTGGCGTGCGCCAGGGATTCCTTGGTGAGGTCTATACCGCCCAGCATGCGCGCCACTTCTTCGACCCGCTCGCGCTTGCCCAGGCTCGCGACGGCGGTGTGGGTGGCGTCACTGTTGCGCACTTTATGCACGAACAGGTGGTGGTGACCTTGTGCCGCCACCTGCGGCAAGTGCGTGACTGTCAACACCTGGCCGCGCTCGCCCAGGCGGCGCAACAGCTGCCCCACGATCTCTGCGGTCGGGCCGCCGATACCCACGTCGACTTCGTCGAATACCAGCGTCGGAATGCGCGAGGTTTGGGCGGTGATGACCTGGATGGCCAGGCTGATGCGTGACAGCTCGCCGCCGGAGGCCACCTTGGACAGTGCCTTGAGTGGCTGGCCAGGGTTGGCGCTGACCAGCAGTTCGACCTGCTCGAGCCCTTGGGGCAGAAGGTCATCGCTGCTGTTGGTACGCAATTCGATGCTGAAGCGTCCGCCTGGCATGCCCAGGCGCTGGATTTCCAGCTCCACTGCAGCAGCCAGTTGCGTGGCAGCCTGCTGGCGCAGCCCGCTCAGTTCGGCCGCCTTCTGCTGATAGTGGCGTGCATAGGCCGCCAACTCTTCGCCAAGGCGCCCGATGGATTCGTCGTTTGCATTCAGCCCTTCGAGTTCTTCCATCAGCCGCTGCTGCAGGTTGGCCAACTCGCTGGGGTGCACGCGGTGTTTGCGCGCCAGGGTATACAGGGCGTCGAGGCGTTCTTCGAGCAGTTGCAGGCGTGCCGGGTCGGCATCGAAATGGTCGAGGAAGCGGTTGAGCTCGCCCACGGCCTCTTCGACCTGGATCTGCGCGCTGGCGATCAGGGTGGCCGCTTCGCCCAGCGCCTTGGGGGCATTGTGCACGGCGGTGAGGCGGTTGAGGCTGGCGGTCAGTGCGCTGAGCACATTGCCCGAGTCGTTTTCGCTGCAGTGGTCGATCACCTGGCGGCAGATGCCGAACAGCGCTTCTGCATTGGTCAGGTTCTTGTGTTCCTGCTCCAGCAGTTCAAGCTCGTTTTCCCCCAGGTTGAGGTTTTCGAGCTCTTCGAGCTGGTAGCTGAGCAACTGGTGCTGCGCGCGCTGCTCATCGCCAGAGTTGGACAGGCGCTCCAGCTCCTGGCGCGTCTGCCGCCAACGCTGGGCCGCCAGGTGTACCTGGCGGGCCAGGTCGGTGGCGCCGGCATATTCGTCCAGCAGGCGGCGATGGGTATCGGACTTGAGCAACGACTGGTGCTCGTGCTGGCTATGAATGTCGATCAGCAGTTCGCCCAGCGCCTTGAGGTCGCCGAGCGGGCAGGGCGTACCGTTTATATAGCCGCGGCTGCGGCCTTCGGCGGTGATGATCCGGCGCAGGATGCACGGGCCGTCGGTGTCCAGGTCGCGCTCGGCCAGCCAGGTACGTGCCTCGGGGATATCGCCCAGGTCGAAGGTGGCAAGGATGTCGGCCTTGTCGGCCCCCGGGCGCACCACGCCGCTGTCGGCGCGATCGCCCAGGGTCAGGCCGAGGGCGTCGAGCATGATCGATTTGCCGGCACCGGTTTCGCCCGTGATGACGCTCATCCCGCGGGCAAGTTCGAGGTCCAGGTGTTCGACGATGGCATAGTTGTGTACGGAAAGGTGCACCAGCATTGGGGCGGCTCCCAGGCGTAAAGTCTGGTTATTTATACAGTGTTTTCAAATCCGCTGACAATGGCTGTGCTTAGTTCGATTCGCTTGCCTGCAGGTGCTTTTGATCGCAAGCGGTTATGAGGCCTTTGCGCTTGCCTGCACATCAGCCCTTGAACCTGCATTTTAAGACCCCATATAGCCGGCAGACGTGCGAGTAAGCTCGCTGACGAAATTGCAAAGGAGAGATTTTATGGCTGACGAACAGATGCTGGATGAACAGAATCTGAACGCCGACAAGTCCGCCGACGCGGCCGGCGATGACCTGAGCACCCGTGTGCAGGTGCTCGAAGAGCAGCTGGCGGCGGCCCAGGATCAATCCCTGCGCACCGCTGCCGACCTGCAGAACGTGCGCCGTCGCGCCGAGCAGGATATCGAGAAGGCGCACAAGTTCGCCCTCGAGAAGTTTGCTGGCGACCTGCTGCCGATCATCGACAGCCTCGAGCGCGGCCTGGAGCTGTCCAGCGCCGAAGACGAGAGCATCCGCCCGATGCGCGAAGGCATCGAGCTGACCCTGAAAATGTTCCACGACACCCTCAAGCGCTTCAACCTCGAGGCCATCGACCCGCACGGCGAACCGTTCAGCGCCGAACAGCACCAGGCCATGGCCATGCAGGAAAGTGCCGAGGTCGAGCCCAACAGCGTGCTCAAGGTGTTCCAGAAGGGCTACCAGCTCAACGGTCGCCTGCTGCGCCCGGCCATGGTCGTGGTCAGCAAGGCGCCGGCACCGGTTTCGCCCTCGATTGACGAGAAGGCTTGAAATTAGCCGGGCGGCCCCCATTTAAGTGTCAAGCGTTTAAGTGCTACCGCAGTTGGCAACCACCGCTGCGGCAACCAAATCCAAAGTTTCGGGAGAGTTAACATGGGCAAAATCATTGGTATCGACCTGGGGACCACCAACTCCTGCGTCTCCATTCTGGAAAACGGCAACGTCAAGGTTATCGAGAACGCCGAAGGCACTCGTACCACCCCTTCGATCATTGCCTATGCCAACGACGGTGAAATCCTCGTCGGCCAGTCCGCCAAGCGTCAGGCGGTCACTAACCCGCACAACACCCTGTATGCGGTAAAGCGTTTGATTGGCCGTCGTTTTGACGAGGAAGTCGTTCAGAAAGACATCCAGATGGTCCCTTACAAGATCGTCAAGGCTGACAACAACGACGCCTGGGTTGAAGTGAACGGCCAGAAAATGGCGCCGCCACAGATCTCGGCTGAAATCCTCAAGAAAATGAAGAAAACCGCCGAAGACTACCTCGGCGAAGCAGTGACTGAAGCGGTCATCACCGTTCCTGCGTACTTCAACGACAGCCAGCGTCAGGCCACCAAGGACGCCGGCCGTATCGCCGGTCTGGACGTCAAGCGCATCATCAACGAGCCGACCGCCGCCGCACTGGCCTACGGTATGGACAAGGCCAAGGGCGACCATACCGTGATCGTCTACGACCTGGGTGGCGGTACCTTCGACGTGTCGGTGATCGAGATCGCCGAAGTCGACGGCGAGCACCAGTTCGAAGTACTGGCTACCAACGGCGACACCTTCCTGGGTGGTGAAGACTTCGACATCCGTCTGATCGACTACCTCGTGGACGAGTTCAAGAAAGAAAGCGGCATGAACCTGAAGGGTGACCCGCTGGCCATGCAGCGTCTGAAAGAAGCGGCTGAAAAGGCCAAGATCGAGCTGTCCTCGAGCCAGCAGACCGACGTCAACCTGCCGTACATCACTGCAGATGCGACCGGTCCGAAGCACCTGAACGTGAAGATTTCCCGCGCCAAGCTGGAATCGCTGGTCGAAGACCTGGTTCAGCGCACCATCGAGCCATGCCGCATCGCCATGAAAGACGCCGGTATCGACGTCAGCAAGATCAACGACGTGATCCTGGTCGGCGGTCAGACCCGCATGCCGCTGGTGCAGAAACTGGTTACCGATTTCTTCGGCAAGGAAGCGCGCAAGGACGTCAACCCTGACGAAGCCGTTGCCATGGGCGCAGCCATCCAGGGCGCCGTTCTGGCCGGTGACGTCAAGGACGTGCTGCTGCTGGACGTCAGCCCGCTGACCCTGGGTATCGAAACCATGGGGGGCGTGATGACCGCGCTGATCGAGAAGAACACCACCATTCCGACCAAGAAGTCGCAGGTGTTCTCGACGGCCGACGACAACCAGAGCGCCGTGACCATTCACGTGCTGCAGGGTGAGCGCAAGCAAGCCGGTCAGAACAAGTCCCTGGGCAAGTTCGACCTGGCCGAGATTCCACCAGCGCCACGTGGCGTGCCACAGATCGAAGTGACCTTCGACATCGACGCCAACGGTATCCTGCACGTAGGTGCCAAGGACAAGGCGACTGGCAAGCAGCAGTCGATCGTGATCAAGGCCAACTCGGGTCTGTCTGAGGAAGAAATTCAACAGATGGTGCGTGACGCCGAAGTCAACGCCGAGGAAGACCGCAAGTTCGAAGAGCTGGCCGCTGCCCGCAACCAGGGTGATGCACTGGTTCACTCGACGCGCAAAATGGTCGCTGACGCCGGTGACAAGGTTACCGCCGAGGAGAAGACCGCGATCGAAGCTGCCGTTGTCGCCCTGGAAGCCGCTGTCAAAGGCGACGACAAGGCCGCCATCGACGCCAAAGTCGAAGAGCTGTCGAAGGTCTCCGCACCCGTGGCTCAGAAGATGTACGCCGAGCAGGCCGAACAGCCGCAGGGCGCTGCGCAGCCACAAGCTGAAGAGCCTAAGCACGACGACGTGGTCGATGCCGAGTTCGAAGAAGTCAAAGACAACAAGTAACTGCTACAGGTTGTCGGCCAGTTGACTGCTGTTTGGCAGTGACTGGTAGGATGTCGCCGCGCGGGGGCTTGCTCCCGCGTTGGCGTGTCTGGAATACCCGAATTACAGCATTCGAGCGGGCTTGAATGCTGGCGGCACAGCGCGAAACGCGCAGAGGTATGCCGAACGTCCTCAAGAGTGCAAAGACTTATGGCAAAGCGTGACTATTACGAGGTTCTGGGGGTTGAGCGTGGCTCGAGCGAGGCCGACCTGAAGAAGGCCTATCGCCGCCTGGCGATGAAGCATCACCCGGACCGTAATCCTGATGACAAAGACTCCGAAGAGCTGTTCAAGGAAGCCAACGAGGCTTACGAAGTGCTCTCCGATGCCAGCAAGCGCGCGGCGTACGACCAGTACGGTCATGCCGGCGTGGACCCGAGCATGGGGGGGGGGCGGTGCCGGTTTTGGTGGCGCCAACTTCTCCGACATCTTTGGCGATGTGTTCAGTGACTTCTTCGGCGGCGGCCGTGGCGGTGGTCGCGGTGGTGCCCAGCGTGGCAGCGATCTGCGCTACACCCTGGAGCTGAACCTGGAAGAAGCGGTGCGTGGCACCACGGTCAGTATCCGTGTGCCGACACTGGTCAACTGCAAGCCGTGCGATGGCTCGGGTGCCAAGAAAGGCTCGTCGCCTTCGACCTGCCCGACCTGTGGCGGGATTGGCCAGGTGCGCATGCAGCAGGGCTTCTTCTCGGTGCAACAGACCTGCCCGCGCTGCCATGGTCAGGGCAAGGTCATTACCGATCCGTGCGATTCGTGTCACGGTGAAGGGCGTATCGAAGAGTACAAGACGCTGTCGGTCAAGGTGCCGGCGGGTGTCGATACCGGTGACCGCATTCGCCTGTCTGGCGAGGGCGAGGCCGGCTCCCAGGGCGGCCCGACCGGTGACCTGTATGTGGTCATCAACGTGCGCGAGCACCCGATCTTCCAGCGTGACGGCAAGCACCTGTACTGCGAAGTGCCGATCAGCTACACCGATGCGGCGCTGGGTGGCGAGCTGGAAGTGCCGACCCTCGATGGTCGGGTCAAGCTGAAGATCCCGGAAGGCACCCAGACCGGCAAGCAGTTCCGCCTGCGCGGCAAGGGTGTGGCGCCGGTACGTGGCGGTGGTGCGGGCGATCTGATGTGTCGTGTGGCCGTGGAAACACCGGTCAACCTGAGCCGTCGCCAGCGCGAGCTGCTTGAGGAACTGCGTGTGTCGCTGGATGGCGACAGCTCTCACTCCCCCAAAGCCAATGGCTGGTTCGAAGGCGTGAAACGCTTCTTCGGCGATCTGTAAAAGGAGTAGGGCATGCGACGTATAGCGGTAATGGGCGCGGCAGGGCGCATGGGCAAGGCCTTGATCGAGGCGGTGCACCAGGCGCCGGGCGCAGGGTTGACGGCGGCCGTTCAACGTGCCGAAAGCTCGCTGGTGGGCGCCGATGCGGGCGAGCTTGCAGGCCTGGGGCGTATCGGGGTGCCGTTGTCGGGCGACCTCGATCGGGTGGTCGACGAGTTTGATGTGCTGATCGACTTCACCCACCCGTCGGTGACCCTGAAGAACCTGGCATTCTGTCGCAAGGCGGGCAAGGCCATGATCATCGGCACCACTGGCTTCAGCATTGAAGAGAAGCAGTTGCTGGTCGAGGCGGGCAAGGACATTCCGATCGTGTTTGCCGCCAACTTCAGCGTTGGCGTCAACCTCAGCCTCAAGCTGCTCGACATGGCGGCACGGGTGCTGGGCGATGAGGTGGATGTCGAAATCATCGAGGCGCACCACCGGCACAAGGTGGACGCGCCATCGGGTACTGCGCTGCGCATGGGTGAAGTGGTTGCCAATGCACTGGGGCGTGACCTGCAGAAGGTCGCTGTGTATGGCCGTGAAGGCCAGACTGGTGCGCGCGACCGCCAGACCATCGGTTTCGCTACCGTGCGTGCCGGCGATGTGGTTGGCGATCACACCGTGCTGTTCGCGGCCGAAGGTGAGCGCCTGGAGATCACCCACAAGGCCTCCAGCCGCATGACCTTCGCCAAGGGGGCGGTGCGTGCCGCGCTGTGGCTGGATGGGCGCGAGCCTGGCCTGTACGACATGCAGGATGTGCTCGACCTGCGTTGATCGTTGTACCCGGGGCCGCGCTGCGGCCCTTTCGCCGGCCTGGTCGGCGAAGCTTTCCCGCCTGGCGACGTCCTGTCGCATTCCAATGCCTTTTAGGCACATCAGCGGTAGACCAAAAAAGCCTTTTTCTGTAAGCTACAGCTTTAGTGTGTCCACTAAAAGCGCGCAGATAATTCGATGAAGAAAGCGGGGTGACGTGTCTATACGTCATTCCGCTTTTTTGCAACCTGCGATCGCCCCTTCAGGCTTTATTTTTGGGAGGTCTTCTTGACTAAGCCAGCCATACTCGCCCTTGCCGATGGCAGCATTTTTCACGGTGAGGCCATTGGAGCCGACGGTCAGACCGTTGGTGAGGTGGTGTTCAACACCGCAATGACCGGCTATCAGGAAATCCTGACTGACCCTTCGTACTCGCAGCAGATCGTTACCCTGACCTACCCGCACATCGGCAACACCGGCACCACGCCGCAAGACGCCGAGTCCGACCGCGTCTGGTCGGCTGGCCTGGTGATCCGCGACCTGCCGCTGATTGCCAGCAACTGGCGCAACACGCTGTCGCTGTCCGATTATCTCAAGGCCAACAACGTCGTGGCGATTGCCGGCATCGATACGCGCCGCCTGACTCGCATCCTGCGTGAGAAGGGCGCGCAGAATGGCTGCATCCTGGCGGGCGACAACATCACTGAAGAGGCAGCCATCGCAGCTGCACGCGGCTTCCCTGGCCTCAAGGGCATGGACCTGGCCAAGGTCGTCAGCACCAAGAGCAGCTATGAGTGGCGCTCCAGCGTGTGGAACCTGAAGACCGACAGCCATCCGACTATCGAAGCCTCCGAGCTGCCTTACCATGTCGTGGCCTACGACTATGGCGTCAAGCTGAACATCCTGCGCATGCTGGTCGAGCGCGGTTGCCGCCTGACCGTGGTGCCGGCGCAGACCCCGGCCAGCGAAGTGCTCGCGCTCAATCCCGATGGTGTGTTCCTGTCCAACGGCCCGGGTGACCCCGAGCCTTGCGACTACGCGATCCAGGCGATCCGTGAAATCCTCGAAACCGAAGTGCCGGTGTTCGGTATCTGCCTGGGGCACCAGCTGCTCGCCCTGGCTTCCGGGGCCAAGACCGTGAAAATGGGCCACGGCCACCACGGTGCCAACCACCCGGTTCAGGACCTGGATACCGGCGTCGTGATGATCACTAGCCAGAACCACGGTTTTGCGGTTGACGAAGCGACCTTGCCGGGCAACGTCCGCGCCATCCACAAGTCGCTGTTCGACGGCACCTTGCAGGGTATCGAGCGCACCGACAAGAGCGCCTTCAGCTTCCAGGGTCACCCTGAGGCGAGCCCGGGCCCGACCGACGTCGCGCCACTGTTTGATCGTTTCATCGATGCCATGGCCAAGCGCCGCTGAGCACTGCTGACGAGGTAGCCCTGAACCGGCGCAAACCGTGTTCAGGTGCACCTCGCGCGGCGTGTTCGACCGGCTTGCCCACTGACCTGCGGATTTGAGTGACAACCCATGCCAAAACGTACAGACATTAAAAGCATCCTGATTCTCGGCGCTGGCCCGATCGTGATCGGCCAGGCCTGCGAATTCGACTACTCCGGCGCCCAGGCCTGCAAGGCCCTGCGCGAGGAAGGCTATCGCGTCATCCTGGTGAACTCCAACCCGGCCACCATCATGACCGACCCGGCCATGGCGACGCTACCTACATCGAGCCGATCAAGTGGCAGACGGTGGCCAAGATCATCGAGACCGAGCGTCCTGACGCGCTGCTGCCGACCATGGGTGGCCAGACTGCCCTGAACTGCGCCCTGGACCTGGAGCGCGAAGGCGTCCTGGAAAAGTTCGGCGTGGAAATGATCGGTGCCAACGCCGACACCATCGACAAGGCCGAAGACCGTTCGCGCTTCGACAAGGCCATGAAGGCCATCGGCCTGGAATGCCCGCGTTCCGGTATCGCGCACAGCATGGACGAGGCCAATGCGGTCCTCGACAAGCTGGGCTTCCCGTGCATCATTCGTCCGTCCTTCACCATGGGCGGCACCGGTGGCGGTATTGCCTACAACCGTGAAGAGTTCGAAGAAATCTGCGCCCGGGGTCTGGACCTGTCGCCGACCAAAGAGCTGCTGATCGACGAATCGCTGATCGGCTGGAAAGAGTACGAGATGGAGGTGGTCCGCGACAAAAAGGACAACTGCATCATCGTCTGCTCCATCGAGAACTTCGACCCGATGGGCGTGCATACCGGTGACTCGATCACCGTTGCACCGGCACAGACCCTGACCGACAAGGAATACCAGATCATGCGCAACGCCTCGCTGGCGGTGCTGCGTGAGATCGGCGTCGAGACCGGTGGTTCCAACGTGCAGTTCGGTATCTGCCCGGACACCGGCCGCATGGTCGTGATCGAGATGAACCCGCGGGTTTCGCGCTCCTCGGCACTGGCCTCCAAGGCCACCGGTTTCCCGATCGCCAAGATCGCCGCCAAGCTGGCCGTGGGCTACACCCTCGACGAACTGCAGAACGACATCACCGGCGGTCGCACCCCGGCTTCGTTCGAGCCGTCGATCGACTACGTGGTCACCAAGCTGCCACGCTTTGCCTTCGAGAAATTCCCGAAAGCCGACGCTCGCCTGACCACCCAGATGAAGTCCGTGGGTGAAGTCATGGCCATCGGCCGTACGTTCCAGGAGTCCCTGCAGAAAGCCCTGCGCGGCCTGGAAGTCGGTGTTTGCGGCCTGGACCCTAAAGTCGACCTGGCCAGCCCTGACGCTGCCAGCATTCTCAAGCGCGAACTGACCGTGCCGGGCGCCGAGCGTATCTGGTACGTGGCCGACGCCATGCGTTCGGGCATGAGCGTTGAAGAGATCTTCGCCCTGACCATGATCGACCGCTGGTTCCTGGTGCAGATGGAAGACCTGATCAAGGAAGAAGAGAAGGTCAAGACCCTGGGGTTGGCCGATATCGACAAGGCGCTGATGTTCCGCCTCAAGCGCAAGGGCTTCTCCGACCAGCGTCTGGCCAAGCTGCTGGGCATCACTGACAAGAACCTGCGTCGTCACCGTCACAAGCTGGAGATCTTCCCGGTCTACAAGCGTGTCGACACCTGCGCCGCCGAGTTCGCCACCGATACCGCCTACCTGTATTCGACCTACGAGCAAGAGTGCGAGGCCAATCCGTCGACCCGCGACAAGATCATGATCCTGGGTGGCGGCCCGAACCGTATCGGTCAGGGTATCGAGTTCGACTACTGCTGCGTTCACGCCGCGCTGGCGCTGCGTGAAGACGGATACGAGACCATCATGGTCAACTGCAACCCGGAAACCGTCTCCACCGACTACGACACCTCCGACCGCCTGTACTTCGAGCCGCTGACGCTGGAAGACGTGCTGGAAGTGGTGCGCGTCGAGAAGCCCAAAGGCGTGATCGTCCACTACGGCGGCCAGACCCCGCTGAAACTGGCCCGTGCCCTGGAAGAAGCCGGTGTGCCGATCATCGGTACCAGCCCGGACTCGATCGACCGTGCCGAAGACCGTGAGCGTTTCCAGCAGATGGTCCAGCGCCTGAACCTGCTGCAGCCGCCAAACGCCACCGTGCGCAGCGAAGACGAAGCCATTCGTGCTGCCGGCGTCATCGGCTACCCGCTGGTGGTGCGCCCGTCCTACGTGCTGGGCGGTCGTGCGATGGAGATCGTCTACGAGCTGGACGAGCTCAAGCGCTACCTGCGTGAAGCGGTGCAAGTGTCCAACGACAGCCCGGTGCTGCTCGACCACTTCCTCAACTGCGCATCGAGATGGACGTGGATGCGGTCTGCGACGGCACCGACGTGGTCATCGGCGCGATCATGCAGCACATCGAACAGGCCGGCGTTCACTCCGGTGACTCGGCGTGCTCGCTGCCGCCGTACTCGCTGCCTGCCCACGTGCAGGACGAAGTGCGCGACCAGGTCAAGAAGATGGCCCTGGAACTGGGCGTTGTCGGCCTGATGAACGTGCAACTGGCCTTGCAGGGCGACAAGATCTACGTGATCGAAGTCAACCCGCGCGCTTCGCGTACCGTGCCATTCGTGTCCAAGTGCATCGGCACCTCGCTGGCGATGATTGCGGCCCGTGTCATGGCTGGCAAGTCCCTGAAAGAAATCGGTTTCACCAAGGAAATCATTCCTAACTTCTACAGCGTCAAGGAAGCGGTGTTCCCGTTTGCCAAGTTCCCGGGTGTTGACCCGATCCTCGGCCCAGAGATGAAGTCCACCGGTGAAGTCATGGGTGTGGGCGACACCTTTGGTGAAGCCTTCGCCAAGGCCCAGATGGGTGCCAGCGAAGTGCTGCCGACCGGCGGTACTGCGTTCATCAGTGTGCGTGACGACGACAAGCCGCAAGTGGCTGGCGTTGCTCGCGACCTGATCAGCCTGGGCTTCGAAGTCGTGGCGACCGTTGGTACTGCCAAGATCATCGAAGCGGCTGGCCTGAAAGTGCGCCGCGTGAACAAGGTGACCGAAGGCCGTCCGCACGTGGTCGACATGATCAAGAACGACGAAGTGTCGTTGATCATCAACACCACCGAAGGTCGCCAGTCGATTGCCGACTCCTACTCGATTCGTCGCAATGCGTTGCAGCACAAGATCTACTGCACCACCACCATTGCGGCCGGTGAAGCCATCTGCGAAGCGCTGAAGTTCGGTCCGGAAAAAACCGTACGCCGCTTGCAGGATCTGCATGCAGGACTCAAAGCATGAGTATTACCAAATATCCAATGACCGTTCAGGGCGCTCGCGCCCTGGAGGAAGAGCACCTGTTCCTGAGCAAGACCGAGCGTCCGCGCTTGAGTCAGGCGATTGGCGAGGCCCGCGAGCTGGGTGATCTCAAGGAAAACGCCGAGTACCACGCTGCCCGGGAAGAGCAGGGCATGGTCGAGGCGCGTATCCGCGACATCGAAGGCCGTCTGCAGAACGCGGTGGTGATCGATGTCACTACCATTGCCCACACGGGCAAGGTCATCTTTGGCACCACCGTGGAGCTGGAAAACACCGAGACCGGCGATCAGGTGACCTACCAGATCGTTGGTGAGGACGAAGCGGACGTCAAGAATGGCAAGCTTTCTGTCGGTGCTCCGATTGCCCGCGCCATCATCGGCAAGGAAGAGGGCGATACCGTTGTGATCAAGACACCAAGCGGTACAGTCGAGTACGAGATTGTCGAAGTCCGTCACGTTTGATCGCCCTCGCGGCTTTGCTGCGTCGGCAGTGATCTGGCAACTGGCCCAGGTGCTCTGGGTCGGTGGCGTGTGGATGCTGCATATTGCGGTACTGCCGGTGCTGGGCCAGATTGGCCTGGCGCCGCTGTTGATCGAAGATTTCGGTGTGCACGCCGCTTCGCTGCTGGTCGCCTTTGCGGCGGTCGGCTGCGGCTTGCAAGTGCTGGTATTGATTCGGGCTGAAGGCCTGGTCGGCCTGTGGCGGGACATGCGTGGGCAGTTGCTGCTGATGGCAGTGGCGGCGTGCGTGATGTATTTCGTCTTGCAGGTGGGTGTGGCGGGGCAGTTGCGTTGGCAGCTGTTCTGCTACCTGGTACTGGGGCTCAGCGGCTTGCTGCTGGTGTTGCAGCCGGTGCCGGGCAGGGCGCGCAAGGCGCGCCACTGAACGGCGGCGCCCTCACTTGTAGCGATGGATGTTCGACAGCTGCTTGTTGGGCTGCGGGTTGCGGCGATAGATCAGCGCCTTCTTGCCGATGGTCTGCACCAGTTCGGCGCGACCGGCCTTGCACAGTGCGGCGATCGCGGCGGCGCGTTCTTCGCGGTCTTCCGAGCGAATCTCGACCTTGATCAGTTCGTGATCGGCCAGCGCGCGTTCGAGTTCGGCGATAACCCCCTCAGTCAGCCCATTGCCTGCCACAATCAGAACTGGTTTCAGATCGTGGCCAATGGATTTGTACTGTTTCTTCTGCTCGTTATTGAGCGGCATAATCTGACCCTTTGTCTAGATTCTGTAAAAATGGCGGCCATTTTACCCGAGGGCCCGTGGATCCGCCCAGTTAATCACGACCCTTATCATCGAGGTGCCCAGTGGCGCGTTCCAAGACAAGCCTTGGCTGGCTGAAAGAACACTTCAACGATCCTTACGTCAAAAAGGCGCAAAAGGACGGATATCGCTCGCGTGCGAGCTACAAATTGCTCGAAATCCAGGAAAAGTACCGCTTGATCCGCCCGGGCATGAGCGTGATCGACCTGGGTGCGGCGCCCGGTGGCTGGTCGCAGGTGACCAGTCGTCTGATCGGCGGTCAGGGTCGGCTGATCGCGTCCGACATCCTGGAAATGGACAGCATTCCGGATGTCACCTTCATCCAGGGCGATTTTACCCAGGATGCGGTGCTGGCGCAGATTCTCGAGGCCGTCGGTAATTCGCACGTGGACCTTGTGATTTCGGATATGGCCCCCAATATGAGTGGTACGCCTGCCGTGGATATGCCCAAGGCCATGTTCCTGTGCGAACTGGCCCTTGATCTGGCCACTCGGGTGCTCAAGCCCGGTGGCGATTTTGTGATCAAGATTTTCCAGGGCGAAGGGTTTGACGTATACCTGAAGGATGCACGCAAGAAGTTCGACAAGGTAGTGATGCTCAAGCCGGACTCTTCGCGCGATCGCTCCCGTGAACAGTACATGCTGGGGCGTGGTTACAAGGGCGAGTAAGGCTCAGGCCGGCAACTTACAGGGTGTGCGATAGCTTTTTCCAATCGGATGCCCTGCCTGACCTGGATCGACATCGTGTAGTCTAGGTTTCACAAAGGGTTACAGACGGCGCCTGCAGACATGTAGGTAATGTAGTAAGTTAAGCCGGTGATTATCATGCGAGGCATGGCTGCGCCTATAGCCTGTCTCAGAGGGTAGCTAATTGAACGATATGGCAAAGAATCTGATCCTGTGGTTGATCATCGCTGCGGTCCTGGTGACCGTGATGAACAACTTCTCCAGCCCGAACGAGCCGCAGACCCTCAACTATTCCGACTTCATTCAGCAGGTCAAGGATGGCAAGGTCGAGCGTGTCACGGTCGACGGCGCGGTCATCATCGGTAAACGTACCGATGGCGACAGCTTCAAGACTGTCCGTCCCGCGATCGCCGACAACGGCCTGATCGGTGACCTGGTCAACAACAACGTCGTGGTCGAGGGCAAGCAGCCCGAGCAGCAGAGCATCTGGACCCAGTTGCTGGTGGCCAGCTTCCCGATCCTGGTGATCATCGCCGTGTTCATGTTCTTCATGCGCCAGATGCAGGGCGGTGCAGGCGGCAAGGGCGGCCCGATGAGCTTTGGCAAGAGCAAGGCCCGCCTGCTCTCCGAAGATCAGGTCAAGACTACCCTGGCGGATGTCGCCGGTTGCGACGAAGCCAAGGAAGAGGTTGGCGAGCTGGTCGAGTTCCTGCGTGACCCGGGCAAGTTCCAGCGCCTGGGAGGCCGTATCCCGCGTGGCGTACTGATGGTAGGCCCGCCAGGTACCGGTAAGACCCTGCTGGCCAAGGCCATCGCCGGCGAAGCCAAGGTGCCGTTCTTCACCATTTCCGGTTCGGACTTCGTTGAAATGTTCGTGGGTGTCGGTGCCAGCCGGGTGCGCGACATGTTCGAACAGGCCAAGAAACACGCACCGTGCATCATCTTCATCGACGAAATCGACGCCGTCGGTCGCCACCGTGGCGCCGGCATGGGTGGCGGTCACGACGAGCGTGAGCAGACCCTCAACCAGTTGCTGGTAGAGATGGACGGTTTCGAAATGAACGACGGCATCATCGTGATTGCCGCCACCAACCGCCCTGACGTGCTCGACCCTGCGCTGCTGCGTCCTGGCCGCTTCGACCGCCAGGTAGTCGTGGGCCTGCCCGACATCCGTGGTCGCGAGCAGATTCTCAAGGTTCACATGCGCAAGACGCCGATCGGCGACAACGTGAACCCGGCCGTGATTGCCCGTGGTACGCCTGGTTTCTCGGGTGCAGACCTGGCCAACCTGGTCAACGAGGCCTCGCTGTTCGCCGCTCGCGGTGGCAAGCGTGTGGTCGAGATGAAAGAGTTCGAGCTGGCCAAGGACAAGATCATGATGGGCGCCGAGCGCAAATCCATGGTCATGTCCGAGAAAGAAAAGCAGAACACGGCCTATCACGAGGCGGGTCACGCCATCGTGGGTCGCGTGGTGCCGGAGCACGATCCTGTGTACAAGGTGTCCATCATTCCGCGTGGTCGGGCCCTGGGCGTGACCATGTTCCTCCCTGAAGAGGACCGCTACAGCCTGTCCAAGCGCGCGCTGATCAGCCAGATCTGCTCGCTGTACGGTGGCCGTATCGCCGAAGAGATGACCCTGGGCTTCGACGGTGTCACCACCGGTGCTTCCAACGACATCATGCGAGCCAGCCAGATCGCTCGCAACATGGTCACCAAGTGGGGCTTGTCGGAAAAACTCGGGCCGTTGATGTATGCCGAGGAAGAGGGCGAAGTGTTCCTGGGGCGCAGCGCCGGCTCCCAGCACGCCAGTGTGTCGGGCGAGACCGCCAAGCTGATCGACTCCGAGGTGCGCAGCATCATTGACCAGTGCTATGCCACGGCCAAACAGATCCTCACCGACAACCGTGACAAGCTCGATGCCATGGCTGACGCGTTGATGAAGTACGAAACCATCGATGCCGACCAGATCGACGACATCATGGCCGGTCGCGAGCCGCGTGAGCCGCGCGACTGGGAAGGTGGTTCGGGTACTTCGGGCACCTCTGCGCCGCAGAGTGATCGTCCTGAGTCGCCGATTGGCGGCCCGGCTGCGCAACTCTAAGGGTTGACATGACTTCACAGCAGTACCCAACCCGGTTGCCTTGCGGCAACCGGGTTCTCGACCTTTCCCGTACCCATGTAATGGGTATCTTGAATATAACCCCCGACTCCTTCTCCGACGGTGGTCGCTTCACCCAGCGTGATGCAGCCTTGCGTCACGCCGAGGCGATGGTGGCAGCCGGGGCTACGCTGATCGATGTCGGTGGCGAGTCGACTCGCCCTGGCGCGCGCGTGGTGACTGCGCTCGAAGAGCTCGAACGTGTTGCGCCGATTGTCGAGGCGATCAATCGCGAGCTGGAGGTGATCATTTCGGTCGATACCTCCACGCCTGCGGTCATTCGCGAGTCGGCCCGGCTCGGTGCCGGGTTGATCAACGATGTGCGCTCGCTCACGCGTGACGGTGCGCTGGATGCGGCTGCGGCAACCGGGCTGCCCGTGTGCCTGATGCATATGCGTGGTGAGCCGGGTGACATGCAGGACGACCCGCGTTACGACGACGTGACCGACGAGGTGGCAGGTTTTCTCGAGCAGCGAATGCAGGCCTGTGCCGCAGTGGGCATCGCTGCCGAGCGCATCGTGCTGGACCCGGGGTTCGGTTTTGCCAAGACCCTCGAGCACAACCTCAGCCTGTTCAAGCACATGCCGGCACTGTATCGCCTTGGGCGGCCGCTGCTGGTTGGTGTGTCGCGCAAGAGCATGATCGGCCTGGCGCTGGGGCGTCCCGTGGGTGAACGGCTGTATGGCAGTCTGGCACTGGCCGCATTGGCAATGACCCAGGGTGCCAGCATCCTGCGTGTTCACGATGTGGCCGAGACCGTCGATGTGGTTAGGATGATTGCAGCGGTCAACGCCGCCGAATAAGAGTGACGGAGCATTACGTTATGAGCAGAAAATATTTTGGTACCGACGGCATCCGCGGCCGTGTCGGCGAATACCCGATCACGCCTGATTTCATGCTCAAGCTGGGGTGGGCGGCGGGCATGGCGTTTCGCAAGCTGGGCGCCTGTCGCGTCCTGGTCGGCAAGGATACGCGTATCTCCGGCTACATGTTCGAGTCGGCCCTGGAGGCCGGTTTGTCTGCGGCCGGTGCCGATGTGCTGTTGCTGGGGCCCATGCCGACCCCGGCGATTGCCTACCTGACCCGTACTTTCCACGCGGAGGCGGGTATCGTGATCAGTGCCTCGCACAACCCGCATGATGACAACGGCATCAAGTTCTTTTCCGGTCAGGGCACCAAGTTGCCGGACGAGGTCGAGAAAATGATCGAAGAGCTGCTCGACAAGCCCATGACCGTGGTGGAGTCGAGCAAGCTGGGCAAGGTGTCGCGTATCAATGACGCGGCCGGCCGCTACATCGAGTTCTGCAAGAGCAGCGTGCCGACCAGTACCGACTTTGCTGGCCTCAAACTGGTGGTCGATTGCGCCCACGGTGCTACCTACAAGGTTGCGCCCAGCGTGTTTCGCGAGCTGGGTGCCGACGTCACCGTGCTGGCAGCGCAGCCCGATGGCCTGAACATCAACGAAAACTGCGGTTCGACGCACATCGAGTCGCTGCAGGCGGCCGTGCTGGTCGGGCATGCCGACCTGGGCATCGCCTTCGACGGTGACGGTGACCGTGTATTGATGGTCGATCACACCGGTGCCATCGTCGACGGTGACGAGTTGCTGTTCATCATCGCCCGTGACCTGCAGGAGCGTGGCAAGCTCAATGGCGGCGTGGTGGGTACACTGATGAGCAACCTGGGCCTTGAGCTGGCCTTGCAGGAGCTCTCGATCCCGTTCGTCCGGGCCAAGGTCGGTGACCGCTACGTGATGGCCGAGCTGCTGGAGCGCGACTGGAACATCGGTGGCGAGAACTCCGGGCACGTCGTGTGCTTCAGCCATACCACCACCGGGGATGCGATCATCGCCGCCCTGCAGGTGCTGATGGCCCTCAAGCGTCGTGGCGAGACCCTGGCGCAGTCGCGTCAGGCGCTGCGTAAATGCCCGCAGGTGTTGATCAATGTGCGCTTTGGCGAGAGCAAGGTCGACCCGGTCGAGCACCCTGAGGTCAAGCTGGCCTGTGAGCGCGTAACAGAGGCCATGGCGGGGCGTGGCCGGGTGTTGCTGCGCAAGTCCGGTACAGAGCCGCTGGTGCGTGTGATGGTCGAAGGCGATGACGAAAGTCAGGTGCGCGGGCATGCCGAAGCGCTGGCAAAACTGGTAAGTGAAGTTTGCATCTGAATTGCGCTTGCCACCGGTGATCGGGTTGGGTAACATCTGCGCCCACTTTGACCGACGAGGTACAGCATGCGTCGCCCTATGGTAGCTGGTAACTGGAAGATGCACGGTACCCGCGCAGCGTCGCTGAGCTGATCAAGGGCCTGAGTGATCTCGCCCTGCCGAGCGGTGTTGAAGTTGCGGTGTTCCCGCCCTGCCTGTACATCAATCAAGCGATTGAAGGGTTGCAGGGCAAGGCGATCGCCGTTGGTGCTCAGGATTCTGCGGTAGAGCCCAAGCAAGGCGCACTGACCGGCGAAGTTGCACCGAGTCAGTTGGTCGATGCGGGTTGCGAGCTTGTACTGATCGGGCACTCCGAGCGCCGCCAGATCCTTGGCGAGAGCGACGAAGTGCTGAATCGCAAGTTTGCTGCGGCTCAGGCTTGCGGGTTGAAGCCAGTGCTCTGCGTAGGGGAAACCCTTGAAGAGCGCGAAGCTGGCAAGACGCTTGAGGTAGTCGGGCGTCAGTTGGGTAGCATCATCGAGGCATTCGGTGTTGAAGCCTTCGCCAGTGCAATCATCGCCTATGAGCCCGTATGGGCCATCGGCACCGGCCTTACGGCCACGCCGCAACAGGCTCAGGATGTGCATAAAGCCATTCGCGAGCAGTTGGCGCAAAAGAATTCAGAAGTCGCGATGAATGTGCGGCTTCTATACGGCGGCAGCGTGAAGGCGGCCAATGCGGCTGAGCTGTTCGGCATGCCGGATATCGATGGGGGGCTCATAGGTGGAGCTTCCCTGAACGCAGACGAATTCGGTGCAATTTGTCGCGCCGCAGGAAACTGAAAAATGCTGGAAACAGTCGTAGTAGTTTTTCATCTGTTGGGCGCACTGGGTTTGGTAGTGCTGGTGTTGCTGCAACAGGGTAAAGGTGCGGAAGCAGGTGCATCTTTCGGCGCAGGGGCTTCAAATACTGTGTTCGGAAGCCAAGGTTCTGCTACCTTTCTTAGTAAGTTTACTGCTATACTTGCCGCCAGTTTCTTCATGACCGCCCTAGGGTTAGGTTACTTTGCTAAAGAGAAGGCTCATGAGCTGACTCAGGTAGGGCTTCCAGATCCAGCGGTACTTGAAGTGAAGCAGCAAAAACCGGCAACAGATGATGTACCGGTGCTCCAAGAGCAAAAGGCACCCGCCAGCAATACCGGCGACGTACCTCCCGCTCAAGAGCAGAAGTAACGGGTTTCAAAGTAGTATTGCCGAGGTGGTGGAATTGGTAGACACGCAACCTTGAGGTGGTTGTGCCCATAGGGTGTAGGGGTTCGAGTCCCCTTCTCGGTACCAATTGAAACAAGACAGCCCGCTACAGCGGGCTTTCTTGTAGGTGGAGGTTAGATTGACCCCTCGCGGGGTTCGGTCGTATACTTTCGCCCCAGCTTTGACGCGGGGTGGAGCAGTCTGGTAGCTCGTCGGGCTCATAACCGAAGGTCGTTGGTTCAAATCAGCCCCCCGCAACCAGTTTCAGCAGAGCCCCTTTTCAGGGGCTTTTGTTTAGCTG
>NZ_JAAHBU010000230.1 GCF_010671725.1 Pseudomonas brassicae
CAGCTTGAGCGCGCTCGTCGATCCAGTTGACGCGCAGCGGATTGATGTCGTGCAGGGGTTTGAACTCGCTTTCGCGGTCCCACCAGCGGTGGGCCAAGCTTCAAACTTGGCGATTTCGGCGTGGTCGACGTTGCTCATGGAACGGTCCTCTGAAACTTTGATCATTCGTTGCAGGCGGGCCAGCTGCAGCTGCCCGCCGATTATTCGTGCAGGCCGGCGCCGATGCGCCGCCCCCAGTCGCAGGCACTGGCATGCAGGGCCTGCTCGTCGTAGCGGGTCAGGCGGCGTTCGTCGAGCAATTGCTTGCCGGCCACCCACACATGTTTGACGCAGCCCCGGCCGCTGGCGTAGATCAGTTGCGATACCGGGTCGTAGATCGGTTGCTGGGCCAGCCCCGACAGGTCGAACGCCACCAGGTCGGCAGCCTTGCCCAGTTCGAGCGAACCGGTCAGTGCCTCCAGCCCCAGTGCACGCGCACCGTTGAGCGTAGCCATGCGCAGTGCGCGGTGCGCGTCCAGGGCGCTGGCCGAGCCTGCCACGGCCTTGGCCAGCAGCGCAGCCGTACGGGTTTCGCCCAGCAGGTCGAGGTCGTTGTTGCTGGCGGCCCCATCGGTGCCTACCGCCACGTTGACGCCGGCTTGCCACAGGCGCTCCACCGGGCAGAAACCGCTGGCCAGCTTGAGGTTGGATTCGGGGCAGTGCACCACGCTGGTGTTGCTTTCTACCAGCAGCGCAAGGTCGTCGTCGCTGACCTGGGTCATGTGCACCGCCTGCAGGCGCGGCCCCAGCAGGCCGATGCGCTGCAGCCGGGCCAGCGGGCGCTCGCCATACTGCTCGAGTGACTGCTGCACTTCAAAGGCGGTTTCGTGCACGTGCATGTGCACGGGCGCATCCAGCTCCTCGGCGATCACCCGGACTTTCTCGAGGTGTTCGTCGTTGACCGTGTAGGGTGCATGCGGGCCGAGGGCCACGCTGATGCGTGGGTGGTGACGCAGGTCGCCGAACAACTCGACGCCCAGGTGCAGCGCTTCGTCGAAATTACGCGCGCCGGGAATCGGGAAATCCAGCAGCGGTACGGCAATTTGCGCTCGAATACCGCTTTCGTGCACGCATTTACTGGCGATCTTCGGGAAAAAGTACATGTCCGAAAAACACGTGATGCCGCCTTTGAGCTGTTCGGCAATCGCCAGGTGGGTGCCGTCGCGCACGAAGGCTTCATCGACCCAGCGCCCTTCGGCGGGCCAGATGTGTTCGTGCAGCCAGGTCATCAGCGGCAGGTCGTCGGCCAGGCCACGGAACAAGGTCATGGCCGCATGGCCGTGGGCGTTGATCAGCCCCGGGCTCAGCAGGCAGCCGGGCAGTTCGCGGACCTCGGCGGCGCCGCGCCTGAGGGCGTCCTCACGTGGGCCGATGAAGGCGATCTGGCCGTCGCGGATGCCGATGCCATGCGCCTTGAACACCACCCCGGCCGGTTCGACGGGCACCAGCCACGTGGGCAGGAGCAGCAGGTCCAGAGGTGGAGCAGACTTGGGCATGGAGGGTTTCCCGGTTGGACGGCAAGTGGGGGCGAAGTATACCCGAGCGTCTGCGGCTGGGGCTCGTTATAATCGCCCGCTTTTGATGTCCGAATGATGGAGTGAGGCATGCGCGATCGACTGCTGGCTGTGGAGAAAGTGACGGCCATCGATTGGCGGGAGGATGCCTTGTACCTGCTCGATCAGCGTGCGTTGCCGTCCGAGCAGACCTGGCTGGCCTTTACCGACGCCGCTGCAGTGGCCGAGGCGATACGCTCGATGGTGGTGCGCGGGGCGCCGGCCATCGGTATCAGTGCGGCCTATGGGTTGGTGCTGGCGCTGCGCCAGCGCCTGGCCGAAGGCGATGAGTGGGAAATGGCCCTTGAGGAAGACTTCGAGCTGCTGGGCAATGCCCGCCCCACGGCGGTCAACCTGTTCTGGGCATTGAACCGCATGCGTGAGCGCCTGTTGCGCATCAAGGCGGGCGATGACGTGCTGGCGGTCATGCAGGCCGAAGCCGTGGCCATTCATGAAAGCGACCGCGAAGCCAACCTGACCATGGCCCAGCTGGGGGTCGAGCTGATCCGCAAGCACCAAGGCAGCGAGCAGGCCATCCTCACCCACGGCAATGCCGGTGCGCTGGCCACGGGCGGCTTCGGCACCGCGTTGGGGGTGATTCGCGCGGCGTACCTGGAAGGTATGGTCGAACGGGTGTATGTCGACGAAACCCGGCCCTGGCTGCAAGGCTCGCGCCTCACGGCCTGGGAGCTGGCGGGCGCGGGCATCCCGGTGACGGTCAACGCCGATTCGGCGGCCGCCCACCTGATGAAGACCAAGGGTATTACCTGGGTGGTGGTCGGCGCCGACCGTATCACCGCCAATGGTGATGTGGTGAGCAAGATCGGCACTTATCAGCTGGCGGTCAATGCGATGCACCACGGGGTGCGCTTCATGGTGGTGGCGCCGAGCTCCAGCATTGATCTGAACCTGGGCACGGGTGAGGACGTGCTGCTGGAGGAGCGTGACGCTGGCGAGTTGCTTGCGCTGCATGCGGCGGGGGTGGAGGCGGTCAATCCGGTATTCGACGTGACGCCGGCTGACCTGATTGATGTGATCGTGACCGAGAAGGGCGTGGTGGAGCGGCCGGACACGGCCAAGATGGCGCAATTGATGTGTCGCAAGCGGTTGCACTGAGCGCGGCAGCGCGCCTTTCCTCGCGTCAGGCGGCGGTTTGCCATACTCCCAAGCCCACCGCGACTGTGGTAATATCCGGCGGTTTCCAAGACCGCCCCTGGGGGCGATCTTTACTGCGCAGATCCATGGCATAACTCGTTGATTTGTCGTAAGTCGCTGCAAGTCATTTGCTTGCAGCGGCGAGCTTCGTTCGTCCCATATGGATGTGACGAGGTTTCACCAGAAAAAGGAATCAGGCTTCTCATGGGCGAACTGGCCAAAGAAATCCTACCGGTCAATATCGAAGACGAACTGAGACAGTCCTACCTCGACTACGCGATGAGCGTCATTGTCGGGCGTGCACTGCCCGATGCGCGTGATGGCTTGAAGCCCGTGCATCGCCGCGTTCTGTTTGCGATGAGTGAACTGGGTAACGACTGGAACAAACCGTACAAGAAATCCGCCCGTGTGGTCGGTGACGTGATCGGTAAGTACCACCCGCACGGTGATACCGCGGTCTACGACACCATCGTTCGTATGGCTCAGCCGTTCTCGCTGCGCTACCTGCTGGTCGACGGCCAGGGCAACTTCGGTTCGGTGGACGGCGACAACGCCGCGGCCATGCGATACACCGAAGTGCGCATGACCAAGCTGGCGCACGAGCTGCTGGCGACCTGCACAAGGAAACCGTCGACTGGGTGCCCAACTACGACGGCACCGAGCTGATCCCGGCGGTCATGCCGACCAAGATCCCCAACCTGCTGGTCAACGGCTCCAGCGGTATCGCCGTGGGCATGGCGACCAACATTCCGCCGCACAACCTTGGTGAAGTCATCGATGGTTGCCTGGCGCTGATCGACAACGCCGACATCACGGTCGATGAGCTGATGCAGTTCATCCCGGGGCCGGACTTCCCGACTGCCGCAATCATCAACGGTCGCCAGGGCATCATCGAGGCCTACCGCACCGGTCGCGGCAAGATCTACATGCGCGCGCGCTCCATGGTCGAGGACATCGACAAGGTGGGTGGTCGCCAGCAGATCGTGGTCACCGAGTTGCCGTACCAGCTGAACAAGGCGCGTCTGATCGAGAAGATCGCCGAGCTGGTCAAGGAGAAGAAGCTCGAAGGCATCACCGAGCTGCGCGACGAGTCCGACAAGGACGGCATGCGCATCGTCATCGAACTGCGTCGTGGCGAAGTGCCGGAGGTGATCCTCAACAACCTCTACGCACAGACCCAGCTGCAGGCCGTGTTCGGTATCAACATCGTGGCGCTGATCGACGGCCGTCCGCGGGTATTGAACCTCAAGGACCTGCTCGAAGCATTCGTGCGTCACCGCCGTGAAGTGGTCACCCGCCGCACCGTGTTCGAACTGCGCAAGGCCCGTGAACGTGGTCATATCCTTGAGGGTCAGGCCGTTGCGCTGTCCAACATCGACCCGGTCATCGCCCTGATCAAGGCTTCGCCAACGCCTTCCGAGGCCAAGGAAGCCCTGATCGGCACGCCGTGGGAGTCCAGCGCCGTGCAGGTGATGGTCGAACGCGCCGGTGCCGACTCGTGCCGCCCCGAGACCCTCGACGAGCAGTATGGCCTGCGCGATGGCAAGTACTACCTGTCGCCGGAGCAGGCTCAAGCCATTCTGGACCTGCGCCTGCATCGCCTGACCGGTCTGGAGCATGAGAAGCTGCTGGCCGAGTACCAGGAGATCCTCAAGCAGATCGGCGAGCTGATCCGCATCCTGAACAACGCCGAACGCCTGATGGAAGTGATCCGCGAAGAGCTGGAGCTGATCCGCGCCGAATACGGCGATGTGCGTCGCACCGAGATCCTCGATGCGCGTCTGGACCTGACCCTGGGCGACATGATCCCGGAAGAAGAGCGCGTGGTGACCATTTCCCACAGCGGCTATGCCAAGACCCAGCCCCTGGCGGCCTACCAGGCGCAGCGCCGTGGCGGCAAAGGCAAGTCGGCTACCGGCGTCAAGGACGAGGACTACATCTCGCACCTGCTGGTCGCCAACAGCCATACCACGCTGCTGCTGTTCTCCAGCAAGGGCAAGGTGTACTGGCTCAAGACCTATGAAATCCCCGAGGCCTCGCGTGCGGCGCGTGGCCGTCCGCTGGTGAACCTGCTGCCGCTGGGTGAGGGTGAAGTCATCACCACCATGCTGCCGGTCGAGGAATACACCGAAGGTCATTTCATCTTCATGGCTACCGCCAATGGCACCGTGAAGAAGACCCCGCTGGAACAGTTCAGCCGTCAGCGCAGCGTTGGTCTGATCGCGCTGGAGCTGGACGAAGGCGACATCCTGATCTCTGCCTCCATCACCGATGGCGAGCGTGAAGTCATGCTGTTCTCCGACGCCGGCAAGGTCACCCGCTTCAAAGAGTCCGATGTACGTGCCATGGGGCGTACCGCGCGGGGTGTGCGCGGCATGCGCCTGGCCGATGGGCAGAAGCTGATTTCGATGATTATCCCGGAAGAAGGCAGCCAGATCCTCACCGCTTCCGAGCGTGGCTTCGGCAAGCGCACCGCGATTGGCGAGTTCCCGGAGTACAAGCGTGGCGGGCAGGGCGTCATCGCCATGGTCAGCAACGATCGCAACGGCCGTCTGGTCGGTGCAGTGCAGGTGCAGGATGGTGAGGAAATCATGCTGATTTCCGATCAGGGCACCCTGGTGCGTACCCGTGTGGGTGAAGTGTCCAGCCTGGGTCGCAACACCCAGGGCGTGACGTTGATCAAGCTGGCCAACGACGAGACGCTGGTGGGGCTGGAGCGGGTCCAGGAGCCGTCCGACGAGGAAGGCGACGAGGACTTCGTGGCCGACATCGATGCCGATGGCAACGCTGTCGACGTGCCGCAGCTTGACGCCGCAGCTGACGAAGAGACGCCGCAGGAATAAATTGTAGAAGCGCAACCTATGGGAGCGGCTGTGGGGCGGGCGGGCCCGCCACTGCGGTGTCTGCTCCCACAGACATCAAGAGCAGAGCGAGAGTGGATGTGAGCAAACGAGCCTTTAACTTCTGCGCAGGCCCTGCTGCGCTTCCTGAAGCTGTGCTGCAACGTGCCCAGGCAGAAATGCTGAACTGGCGCGGCAAAGGCCTGTCGGTCATGGAAATGAGCCACCGTAGCGATGACTACGTGGCCATTGCCGAGAAAGCCGAGCAGGACCTGCGCGACCTGCTGTCCATCCCCTCCAATTACAAGGTGCTGTTCCTTCAGGGCGGCGCCAGCCAGCAGTTTGCCGAGATTCCGTTGAACCTGCTGCCTGAAGGCGGTACGGCTGACTACATCGAGACCGGCATCTGGTCGAAAAAAGCCATCGAGGAAGCGCGTCGCTACGGCAACGTCAATGTGGCTGCCAGTGCCAAGCCTTACGATTACCTGGCCATCCCCGGCCAGAACGAGTGGAAGCTGACCAAGGACGCCGCCTACCTGCATTACGCCTCGAACGAGACCATCGGTGGTCTGGAGTTCGACTGGGTGCCGCAGACCGGTGATGTGCCGCTGGTGGTGGACATGTCCTCCGATATCCTCTCGCGCCCGATCGATGTGTCGCAGTTCGGCCTGATCTACGCCGGCGCACAGAAGAACATCGGCCCTAGCGGCCTGGTCGTGGTCATCGTGCGTGAGGACCTGCTGGGCCGCGCGCGCAGCAGCTGCCCGACCATGCTCGACTACAAGGTCGCGGCCGACAACGGCTCGATGTACAACACCCCGGCCACCTATTCCTGGTACCTCTCGGGGCTGGTGTTCGAGTGGCTCAAGGAGCAGGGGGGCGTCGCGGCCATGGAGCAGCGCAACCGCGCCAAGAAGGATCGCCTGTACGGTTTCATCGACAAGAGCGACTTCTACACCAACCCGATCAGCACCAATGCCCGTTCGTGGATGAACGTGCCGTTCCGCCTGGCCGACGAGCGCCTGGACAAGGCCTTCCTGGCTGGCGCCGATGAGCGTGGCCTGCTCAATCTCAAGGGCCATCGCTCGGTGGGCGGCATGCGTGCCTCGATCTACAACGCGCTGGGCCTGGACGCCGTGGAGGCGCTGGTGACCTACATGGCCGAATTCGAGAAGGAACACGCCTGATGTCCGAACAGGAACTCAAGGCCCTGCGCGTACGCATCGACAGCCTCGACGAGAAGATCCTCGAGCTGATCAGCGACCGTGCGCGCTGTGCCCAGGAAGTGGCGCGGGTCAAGACCGCGACTCTGGCCGAAGGCGAGGTGCCGGTGTTCTACCGTCCCGAGCGCGAGGCGCAGGTACTCAAGCGTGTCATGGAGCGCAACAAGGGGCCGCTCGGCAACGAGGAAATGGCCCGTCTGTTCCGTGAAATCATGTCGTCGTGCCTGGCCCTGGAGCAGCCGCTGAAGGTCGCCTACCTGGGGCCTGAGGGTACCTTCACCCAGGCGGCGGCGATGAAGCACTTCGGGCACGCCGTGATCAGCAAGCCGATGGCGGCCATTGACGAGGTGTTCCGCGAAGTGGCCGCTGGTGCGGTCAACTTCGGCGTGGTACCGGTCGAGAACTCCACCGAGGGGGCGGTCAACCATACCCTCGACAGCTTCCTCGAGCACGACATGGTGATCTGCGGCGAAGTCGAGCTGCGTATTCACCACCACCTGCTGGTGGGCGAGAACACCAAGACCGACAGCATCAGCCGCATCTATTCCCACGCCCAGTCGCTGGCCCAGTGCCGCAAGTGGCTGGATGCGTATTACCCGAATGTCGAGCGTGTGGCGGTGTCGAGCAACGCCGAGGCGGCCAAGCGCGTCAAGGGTGAGTGGAATTCCGCCGCAATTGCCGGTGACATGGCGGCCGGGCTGTACGGCCTGACCCGCCTGGCCGAGAAGATCGAAGACCGTCCGGACAACGCTACGCGCTTCCTGATGATCGGCAGTCAGGAGGTACCGCCCACCGGCGACGACAAGACCTCGATCATCGTCTCGATGAGCAACAAGCCGGGTGCGCTGCACGAGCTGCTGGTGCCGTTCCATCAGAACGGCATCGACCTGACCCGTATCGAGACCCGTCCGTCACGCAGTGGCAAGTGGACGTACGTGTTCTTCATCGACTTCGTCGGCCATCATCGCGACCCGCTGATCAAGGCGGTGCTGGAGCAGATCAGCCAGGAGGCGGTGGCACTCAAGGTGCTCGGTTCCTACCCCAAGGCGGTGCTCTGAGGTATGCCGATGCGTGATGTTCTGAACAGGGTTCTGCGCCGTGGTTGAGGTCGTGAAGCAAGGCGGGCCTGTGGTGGGTCGGCTGGTCGTGGTGGGCCTGGGCCTGATTGGCGGTTCGTTCGCCAAGGGCCTGCGTGAAAGTGGCCTGTGCCGCGAAGTGGTCGGCGTCGACCTGGATCCGCAGTCGCGCAAGCTGGCGGTGGAGCTGGGTGTGGTCGACCGCTGCGAGGAAGACCTGGCCCTGGCCTGTGTCGGCGCCGATGTGATCCAGCTGGCGGTACCGATCCTGGCCATGGAGAAGCTGTTGGCCAGGCTGGCACAGCTCGATCTTGGCCCGGCCGTGCTGACCGATGTCGGTAGCGCCAAGGGCAACGTGGTGCGTGCGGCGCGCGAGGCGCTGGGCGCGCAACTGCCGCGCTTCGTGCCGGGCCATCCGATCGCCGGCTCCGAGCAGAGTGGGGTGGAGGCGTCGAACGCTGCGCTGTTCCGTCGTCACAAAGTGATTCTCACGCCGCTGGCAGGCACCGACCCAGCCGCGCTGGGGCTGGTCGATCGCCTGTGGCGCGCGCTGGACGCCGATGTCGAGCACATGCAGGTCGAGCGTCACGATGAAGTGCTGGCGGCGACCAGCCACCTGCCGCACTTGCTGGCCTTCGGCCTGGTCGATTCGTTGGCCAAGCGCAATGAAAACCTCGATATCTTCCGTTACGCTGCCGGTGGGTTCCGCGATTTCACGAGAATCGCCGGAAGCGACCCGGTCATGTGGCACGATATCTTCCTCGCCAACCGCGAGGCGGTATTGCGCACGCTGGATACATTTCGCAGCGACCTCGACGCCTTGCGCGACGCGGTCGATGCAGGGGATGGGCACCAACTGCTGGGTGTTTTCACCCGCGCCCGGGTTGCCCGCGAGCATTTCAGTAAAATCCTGGCCCGTCGGGCCTATGTGGACGCTATGAACTCCAACGACCTGATTTTCCTGGCACAACCTGGTGGCCGCCTGTCCGGCCGGATTCGCGTACCAGGCGACAAATCGATTTCGCATCGCTCGATCATGCTCGGCTCCCTGGCCGAAGGCACCACCGAGGTGGAAGGTTTCCTGGAGGGCGAAGATGCGCTGGCGACCCTGCAGGCCTTTCGCGACATGGGGGTGGTCATCGAAGGCCCGCACCATGGTCGCGTGACCATTCACGGTGTTGGTCTCAATGGTCTCAAGCCGCCACCGGGCCCGATCTACCTGGGCAACTCCGGCACCTCGATGCGCTTGCTGTCCGGCCTGCTGGCCGCGCAACCGTTCGACACCGTACTGACCGGTGATGCGTCGCTGTCCAAGCGCCCGATGAATCGCGTGGCCAACCCGCTGCGTGAAATGGGTGCGGTGATCGAGACTGCGCCGAAGGGCGCCCACCGATGACCATTCGTGGTGGCCATACCCTCAAGGCGCTGAACTACACGCTGCCGATGGCCAGTGCCCAGGTCAAGTCCTGCCTGCTGCTGGCGGGCCTGTATGCCGAAGGCAAGACCACCGTCACCGAGCCTGCGCCGACCCGCGACCACACCGAGCGCATGCTGCGTGGCTTCGGCTACAGCGTCAGCGTCGACGGCCCGAGCGCCTCGCTGGAGGCCGGCGGCAAGCTCGGCGCCACCCATATCGAAGTGCCGGCCGACATCTCTTCGGCTGCGTTCTTCCTGGTGGCCGCTTCGATTGCCGAGGGTTCGGAACTGGTGCTTGAGCACGTCGGCATCAACCCGACGCGTACGGGTGTCATCGACATCCTGCGCCTGATGGGCGGCGACATCACCCTGGAAAACCAGCGTGAAGTGGGTGGCGAGCCGTGGCCGACCTGCGCGTGCGTGGCGCCAGGCTCAAGGGTATCGAGATTCCGGAGCACCTGGTGCCGCTGGCCATCGACGAGTTCCCGGTATTGTTCGTGGCGGCGGCCTGCGCCGAAGGGCGTACCGTGCTGCGTGGTGCCGAAGAGCTGCGGGTGAAGGAATCGGACCGCATCCAGGTCATGGCCGATGGCCTGCTGGCGCTTGGCGTGAAGTGCGAACCGACCCCGGACGGCATCATCATTGACGGTGGCAGCATCGGCGGTGGCGAAGTGCACGGGCATGGCGACCACCGTATTGCCATGGCCTTCAGCGTTGCTTCGTTGCGCGCTAGCGCGCCGATCCGCATCCATGACTGCGCCAACGTCGCAACCTCGTTCCCGAACTTCCTGGCGCTGTGCGCCGAAGTCGGCATTCGTGTGGCTGAAGAGGGCAAGTCGTGAACCTGAATGCACCGGTCATCACCATTGACGGGCCAAGTGGTTCGGGCAAGGGCACGGTTGCCGGCCTGCTGGCCCGTGAGCTGGGCTGGCGCCTGCTGGATTCGGGTGCGCTGTACCGGCTGGTGGCATTTGCTGCCACCAATCATGGTGTCGACCTGACCAACGAAGAGTTGCTGGTGAAACTGGCGGCGCACCTGGACGTCCAGTTCATCGCCGCCGAGCCGGGCAAGCTGCAGCAGACCATTCTCGAGGGCGACGACGTGAGCAGCGTGATTCGCACCGAGACGGTTGGTGCCGGCGCGTCGATGGTGGCTTCGCTGCCTGCCGTGCGCGATGCGCTGCTGCAGCGCCAGCGTGCCTTTCAGGAGGCGCCTGGCCTGATCGCCGACGGGCGGGACATGGGCACGGTGGTGTTCCCGGATGCGCCGTTGAAAATTTTCCTCACGGCCAGTGCCGAGGAGCGGGCGCGTCGACGTTACTTGCAGTTGAAGGGCAAGGGCGATGATGTTAGTCTGTCGAGTCTGCTAGATGAGATACGTGCACGCGATGAGCGCGACACCCAGCGCGCAGTGGCCCCGCTCAAGCCGGCGGCCGATGCCATACAGCTGGATTCCACGGAATTGTCCATCGAGCAGGTGTTGCAACGCATCAGGAGCGAGCTCGCACTTCGCGATATCGCCTGATACCAGGGCAGCATGCAGGGGCACCAGTCAACGTCCTGCAGGCTTTCCCTTTATATGAACGAAACCCACATTGTCTGGAATGTGCTGATGGGCGTATGTCTCGCCCTAATTTACAGGAATTAAAATGAGCGAAAGCTTTGCAGAACTCTTTGAAGAAAGCCTGAAAACCCTCAACCTTCAACCAGGTGCGATCATCACCGGTATCGTTGTCGATATCGACGGTGACTGGGTTACTGTCCACGCCGGTCTGAAGTCCGAGGGCGTCATCCCGCTCGAGCAGTTCTACAACGAAGCTGGCGAGCTGACCATCAAGGTCGGTGACGAAGTTCACGTTGCGCTGGACGCGGTCGAAGACGGCTTTGGCGAAACCAAGCTGTCCCGTGAAAAAGCCAAGCGCGCCGAGTGCTGGATTGTTCTGGAAGCAGCTTTCGCCGCCGAAGAAGTGGTCAAGGGCGTTATCAACGGTAAGGTTAAAGGCGGCTTCACTGTCGACGTTAACGGTATCCGTGCGTTCCTGCCGGGCTCCCTGGTTGATGTCCGCCCAGTGCGCGACACCACCCACCTCGAAGGCAAAGAGCTGGAATTCAAGGTCATCAAGCTGGACCAGAAGCGCAACAACGTTGTCGTTTCCCGTCGCAGCGTCCTGGAAGCCGAAAACAGCGCCGAGCGCGAAGCTCTGCTGGAATCGCTGCAGGAAGGCCAGCAAGTCAAAGGTATCGTCAAGAACCTCACCGACTACGGCGCATTCGTTGATCTGGGCGGCGTTGATGGCCTGCTGCACATCACCGACATGGCCTGGAAGCGTATCAAGCACCCGTCGGAAATCGTCAACGTTGGCGACGAGATCGACGTCAAGGTACTGAAGTACGATCGTGAGCGTAACCGCGTTTCGCTGGGCCTGAAGCAACTGGGCGAAGACCCATGGGTTGCTATCAAGGCACGTTACCCAGAAAGCACCCGCGTAATGGCGCGTGTGACCAACCTGACCGACTACGGCTGCTTCGCAGAGCTGGAAGAAGGCGTGGAAGGCCTGGTACACGTTTCCGAAATGGACTGGACCAACAAGAACATCCACCCTTCGAAAGTCGTACAAGTCGGCGACGAAGTGGAAGTCATGGTTCTGGACATCGACGAAGAGCGTCGTCGTATCTCCCTGGGCATCAAGCAGTGCAAGTCGAACCCATGGGAAGACTTCTCTGGCCAGTTCAACAAGGGCGACAAGATCTCCGGCACCATCAAGTCGATCACCGATTTCGGTATCTTCATTGGTCTGGACGGCGGCATCGACGGCCTGGTTCACCTGTCGGACATCTCCTGGAACGAAGTCGGCGAAGAAGCCGTACGTCGCTTCAAGAAGGGCGACGAGCTGGACACCGTCATCCTGTCGGTTGATCCAGAGCGTGAGCGCATCTCCCTGGGCATCAAGCAACTGGAAGACGATCCGTTCTCCAACTACGTTGCTGTCAACGACAAAGGCGCTATCGTAAAAGGTATCGTTAAAGAAGTTGACGCCAAGGGCGCTATCATCACCCTGGCCGACGATATCGAAGCCACTCTGAAAGCTTCCGAAATCAGCCGTGACCGCGTTGAAGACGCGCGTAACGTTCTGAAGGAAGGCGAAGAAGTTGAAGCCAAGATCATCAGCGTTGACCGCAAGAGCCGCGTAATCAACCTCTCCATCAAGTCGAAAGACGACGCTGAAGAGAAAGAAGCAATCCAGAGCCTGAAAGCTGCTCCGGAAGCTGCCGCCGATACCACCATGGCTGCACTGCTGCGCGAAGCAATGGCCAAACAGAACTAAGTTCTGCTTGATCATTAAAAAGGGCGACTTCGGTCGCCCTTTTTTGTGCCTGCGATTTGTGTCGATTTGAGCGCGCTGGCGGCACGGCGCCCGTACCGCCGGGGTCTGCGCTACTTTAATTCCTCGGTCAAATATTGAATATTTTATTAAGTCAAGAACCGCCCTGTTCAAATCCGCTGGAGCGTGCTACAAACAGAGTAAGCAATGATCTAGCTGCTTGATAAAGAAGGGAAAAATATGACGAAGTCGGAGCTGATCGAACGTATTGTCACCCATCAAGGGCTACTCTCATCCAAGGATGTGGAGCTGGCCATCAAGACCATGCTTGAACAGATGTCCCAGTGCCTGGCCACCGGTGACCGTATTGAGATCCGTGGCTTTGGCAGCTTTTCGCTGCACTACCGTGCGCCGCGCCTGGGTCGAAACCCGAAGACGGGCCAGTCGGTCAGTCTCGATGGCAAGTTCGTGCCACACTTCAAGCCCGGCAAGGAGCTGCGTGATCGGGTCAACGAAGAGGAAGAGGGCGCATGATCGCCACTGAGCAAGGAGCGCGTCATGCGTAACCTCAAGCGCGTGCTGTTGGCACTGGTGGTTCTGGCTGTAGCTGCTGTGGTGCTGCTGTTTGTGCTGGAAAACCAGCAGTCGGTGGCCTTGGTACTGTTTGGTTGGGCTGCACCGGCGTTGCCGTTGTCGGTGGTGGTGCTGGTTGCGCTCGTGGCTGGTTTGCTGGTTGGCCCGTTGATGGGGGTGTACATCGGCTTGCGCGCCAAAAGTCGCGCGCGGCGCCAGTAACCTTTCCCGCACGCACTCACCCGTCATCCCGGGCTGAACTTTCCCACCTCGACTGACGGAAGATGCCAGGCGGCAGTGCCTGTGTTTTATGGAGTAATGGCGCTCCATTAAACACTCCAGGAAACGGGCACGCATGGCATATCCTGCTGTTACCCATCATGGCGCCACCCGCGGCGTCACAGGCTCTTGTCACCAGCTGCACCTCAATGCCCACTGTAGCGTGTTGATCGACTGTGGCTTGTTCCAGGGTGAGGACGCCCGTGGCTCCTCTGGTCTGTGCATCGACTTCCCGCTAGATGGCATCCAGGCATTGCTGCTTACCCATATTCACCTCGATCACGTTGGCCGTGTGCCGGGCTTGCTGGCAGCGGGCTTCAGTGGTCCGATCATTTGCAGCCAGCCCAGTGCACGGTTGCTGCCTTTGGTGCTCGAAGATGCATTGCGCCTGGGCGACACCCAGGGCAAGGCGAGCATCGAACGGTTGGTCGGGCGCGTCGAGCAGCAGACGGTTGCGGTGCCGTATGACCATTGGCATGAGGTGGTGTGCACCGACGAGCTGGTATGCCGTATTCGGCTGCGGCGCGCTGGGCACATTCTGGGGTCGGCCTACATCGAATGCGATGTTCATTACCTGGCCAGTGGTACCCGCAAGCGTGTGGTGTTCTCGGGTGATCTTGGGGCCGCCCATACCCCGTTGTTGCGCCCTCCGGTGTCGCCGGAGCATGCCGACATCCTCGTGCTCGAGAGCACCTATGGGGATCGCCTGCACGATGAGCGCAGTACGCGTCAGCAGCGGCTTGAGCAGATGAGTGACCGGGCCATGGCAGATCATGGCACCGTGCTGATACCGGCTTTCAGTGCCGGGCGCACCCAGGAACTGCTGTATGAGATCGAGGATATTCTGCATCGCAAATCGTTGAGCGCGGGCGAGCCGCCGCCCGGCGGCCGGCTGCCGATGGATTGGCCGCAGTTGCCGATCATTCTCGACTCTCCTTTGGCCAGTCGCTTCACGCAGGCTTATCGGGAGCTTGATGAGTTCTGGAACGATGAGGCGCGCCGGCGATTGGATGAAGGCAGGCAGCCTCTGCGCTTTCGTCAGTTGATCACGATCGAGACTCATGACCAGCATGTCAAAACCGTGAACTACCTGGCCAGCACGGGCAGGCCGGCGATTGTCATCTCCGGTAGCGGCATGTGCACCGGTGGGCGCATCGTCAATTACCTCAAGGCCATGCTCGGTGATCGTCGCCATCAGGTGCTGTTTGTGGGGTATCAGGCTAAAGGCACGCCGGGGGGGCGGTGATTCAGGCCAGCGAAGGTGCCCAGGGCTTTGTGATGCTGGATCTGGATGGCGAAATGTATGAGGTCAAGGCAAAGGTGGCCACCCTGGGAGGGTACTCGGCGCATGCGGATCAGGCGGGGTTGGTCGAGTTTGTCGCAGGGATGCGGGCTTGGCCTGGGCAGGTGCGCCTGGTGCATGGTGAGCTTGGGGCCAAACAGGCTTTGCGCACGGCATTGATGGCGCGTGCGCAGCGGGAAGGGGTAGTGGTCGATGTTGCACCTGGGGTGGGTGCCGCAGCCGTGTGAGGGTGGCCCCTGGCCGCATCGGCGCTGTCATGATGATGCGCAGCTCGCCCGGGTTGCGTGAAGAAACATCCGCTCGGTTGCAAAGTCATGCCTGTTGCGCGCAGATCGAGGCGCGGCGGGCGTGATGTGCGACGATTTCACTGACGGTAAAGAAAGCCGACTTCGATAAAGGTGCCTGTCTCCCAGGCGCCGGGAAGTTGCGCGTACGCTCGTCTGCTCGGCTCGAAATGAAACCATGGCCGCGTGCCTTGAGTGCCGATAACGACATGTGCATCCGCGGGAGTACCCTCAATGACTTGAAGGTCATGCCGTGCGATGAGTGTCATGATATCCTTTGTCGGCTAATAGGCCAGAGTTGTCGGTCGCCATTGGGCGACTGAGGCACGAACGTGCATGGGGAGCTAGCGGCCAAAAGGGCGCTGGCGGACCGTTGTGCGTGCGCTGCAAGCAGGTGTCGCGACGTTGGATATTTCTGATTGCCAATTGCGAATGGTCTGGTGGTGCAACCTTTTTAAAAATGGTCTTGGATTGTGTGGTTTAAATGACGATAAAAGCGCTTTGTGTCTTCGGTACGCGCCCTGAGGCCATCAAGATGGCGCCTCTGGCGCTCGCGCTGCGAGCGGATCCGCGTTTCGAGGCAAAAGTCTGCGTGACCGGCCAGCATCGACAGATGCTTGATCAAGTGCTGGAGTTGTTTGAACTGACACCCGACTTCGATCTCGACATCATGAAGCCGGGGCAGGACCTTACCGACGTGACCAGTTCGATTCTGCTGGGCATGCGCGAAGTTCTGCACGACTTCAAGCCCGACGTTGTGCTGGTGCACGGCGATACGGCCACTACCTTTGCCGCCAGCGTCGCTGCGTATTACCAGCAAATCCCGGTCGCCCATGTCGAGGCGGGGCTGCGTACGGGCAACCTCTATTCTCCCTGGCCGGAGGAGGGCAACCGCAAGGTCACAGGGGCACTTGCGTCATTGCACTTTGCGCCGACTGAAACTTCGCGAGAAAACCTGCTGCGAGAAGGCGTCAATCCAGAACGCATTGTCGTGACGGGCAACACCGTGATCGATGCGCTGCTGCAGGCGGTTACCAAGCTGGACAGTGATGCTGCGCTCAGGGCGCAGATCGCTTCCCGTTTTGAATTCCTGCGGCCGGAGCGCAAGCTTGTATTGGTTACCGGGCATCGCCGTGAGAGCTTTGGGGGTGGTTTCGAACGCATCTGCCAGGCCCTTGTGGACACTGCGCGGCGTTTCCCCGAGGTAGAGATTGTATACCCGGTGCACTTGAACCCGAATGTGCGTGAGCCGGTAAACCGTCTGTTGGCGGGTATTGATAATGTGCACCTGATCGAGCCACTCGACTATCTGCCCTTTGTCTACCTGATGAATCAGGCCTATCTGATCCTGACGGACTCCGGTGGTATTCAGGAGGAGGCACCCTCGTTGGGCAAGCCTGTTCTAGTCATGCGTGATACCACAGAGCGGCCAGAGGCCGTCGATGCGGGTACCGTCAAGTTGGTGGGCACCAATACACGTACCATTGCTGACGGCTTGCTCACCTTGCTCACCGATAACAACGCATACAGCGCCATGAGCCATGCCTACAATCCTTACGGGGACGGAAAGGCGTGCTCTCGGATTGTCGCAACCCTAAGCTCCGTGATTAAGAGGCTGTAAATGACTTTTGGCACCATTGCCGTCATTGGATTGGGCTACATTGGTCTACCCACTGCGGCTGTATTCGCTTCGCGGAAAGTAAAAGTAATAGGCGTTGATGTTAATCCGCGCACGGTGGAAATAATCAACCGTGGTGAAGTTCATATTGTCGAACCTGATCTCGACATGCTTGTGCATGCGGCGGTGACGCAGGGTTTTTTACGCGCGACGTCAGTGGCTGAGCCAGCCGATGCTTTTTTAATTGCTGTGCCCACACCGTTCAATGCCGAACACGAACCCGACCTGTCCTTTGTCGAGTCCGCCAGCAACAGCATAGCAGCGGTGCTGAAGCCTGGTGATCTGGTTGTTCTGGAGTCCACATCGCCGGTGGGGGCGACCGAGCAGATGGCGGCCTGGCTAGCCAAGGCTCGTCCGGACCTGTCCTTTCCCCAGGATGCGGGAGAGGCGTCTGATATTCGTATCGCCCATTGCCCGGAGCGTGTATTGCCCGGGCATGTTCTTCGCGAACTGGTACACAACGACAGAGTGATCGGCGGAATGACACCGCGTTGCTCGGCGTTGGCCGCCAGCCTCTACAAGCTGTTCGTGGACGCTGAGTGTGTCATTACCGATTCTCGTACTGCCGAAATGTGCAAACTGACGGAGAACAGCTTTCGCGATGTCAATATCGCCTTTGCCAACGAACTGTCCATCATCTGTGACAAGGTCGGTGTGAACGTGTGGGAGCTGATTCGTCTGGCGAACCGTCACCCTCGGGTTGATATATTGCAGCCAGGGCCGGGTGTCGGCGGGCACTGCATCGCGGTCGATCCCTGGTTCATTGTCAGTCAGGCGCCAGCAGAGTCGCGTCTGATTCGTACTGCCCGGGAGGTTAACGACAGTAAACCTCGATGGGTGTGTGGCAAGGTCGATGTGCTTGTCGACGAGTTGGTTCAGCGTGGCGCAAAACAGCGAAGCGAGCTGAAAATCGCGTGCTTTGGGTTGGCGTTCAAGGCCAATATTGACGACCTCAGAGAAAGCCCGGCGCTTGCCATTACGCTGGATATTGCTGCGCGTTATCCGGGGCAAGTCCTGGCTGTTGAGCCGCACATCGACGCAGCGCCAGCGGCGTTGATCGAGGCGGGCGCCGAATTCGTCGACTTTTGCACCGCAGCCACTGCGGACATCTTGGTTTTCCTGGTCGATCATAAGATTTTCGATAGCAAATCGCTTGTGTTGAATGGCGATCAGCGGCTTTTGGATACGCGCGGCGCTATGGCGGTTTCTGCTCGTCAGAACTGAGTGCTGTGTATCTCGTATTGGTATTTCAGGTAGGGGTTTTTTGAATGAAGCAACAGCTTCTCGGCCGGTTGACTGAGCGCACCGCCAGCATAGGCATTGTCGGCTTGGGTTATGTTGGGCTGCCACTGGTTCTACGCTACGCAGAGGTAGGGTACAAAGTGGTCGGTTTCGATATCGATCAGTCCAAGATTGATTGCATCGCTCAAGGCAAGAGTTATATCGAGCATATCCCTGCCGAGGCCATTGCGGGCGCCGTGGCGCAGGGGTTTGAAGCCACAACCGACTTTACCCGTGCCGCTGACGTCGATGCATTGATTCTCTGCGTGCCCACGCCGCTCAATAAGTACCGCGAGCCGGACTTGAGCTTCGTGCTCGATACCACGGCCTCATTGGTTCCCTACCTGCGTGCGGGGCAGGTGATATCGCTGGAGAGTACGACCTATCCAGGTACCACGGATGAAGAGCTGTTGCCGCGTATCGAGTCTCGTGGCCTTGTCGTAGGCGACGATATCTTCCTGGTTTACTCGCCTGAGCGAGAAGACCCGGGCAACCCCAACTTCACTACCCGCTCGATTCCGAAGGTATGTGGTGGTCACACTGCTGCGTGCCTGGAGGTCGGTATGGCCTTGTACGGCCAGGTGATCGACAAGGTTGTCCCTGTGTCGAGCACGCGTGCGGCAGAAATGACCAAGCTGCTGGAAAATATCCATCGCGCGGTGAACATCGGCCTGGTGAACGAAATGAAGATCGTTGCCGACAAGATGGGTATCGACATTCATGAAGTGATTCGTGCCGCCGCCACCAAGCCTTTCGGCTTTGTACCCTACTACCCAGGGCCGGGCCTTGGTGGCCATTGCATTCCGATCGATCCGTTCTACCTGACCTGGAAAGCGCGTGAGTATGGCCTGCATACCCGTTTCATCGAGTTGGCCGGCGAGGTCAATTCGGCAATGCCGGATTATGTGATTGCCAAGGTTTCCAGTGCGTTGAACGAACGCAAGAAGGCGGTGAATGGCAGCAGGGTCCTGGTATTGGGCATCGCCTACAAGAAGAACGTCGATGACATGCGAGAGTCGCCGTCGGTGTTCATGATGGAAAAGCTGAGGGCGCTGGGTGCTGTAGTTCACTACAGTGACCCGCATGTCCCGGTATTCCCGAAAATGCGAGAGCACCATTTCGACCTTTCCAGTGTGGCACTGACTGCCGATGTGATCCGCAGCTATGACTGCGTATTGCTGGCAACCGACCATGACAAGTTTGATTTCGAGATGATCGGCAGCTCCGCTAGCCTGATCGTCGACTCCCGAGGCAGGTATCTCAAGCCAGCCGCCAATGTCGTGAAAGCTTGAGTTAACCCAAAGAGATAAATGTGATGCTGACCAACAAGACAATTCTGATTACCGGTGGAACAGGGTCATTTGGCAACACTTTCGTGCCGATGACGCTGGAAAAATACAACCCCAAGAAGATCATCATTTTCTCGCGCGATGAGATGAAGCAGTGGGAGATGGCGAAAAAATTCCAGGGCGATTCGCGTGTGCGCTTCTTTATCGGCGATGTGCGTGATAAAGATCGTCTCTACCGTGCGCTGGATGGTGTGGATTATGTGGTTCACGCAGCGGCCACCAAGATTGTGCCGACGGCTGAATACAATCCGTTCGAATGCGTGAAAACCAACATCAATGGTGCGATGAACCTTATCGATGCCTGCATCGACAAGGGCGTGAAACGCGTTGTGGCACTGTCTACCGACAAGGCCAGCAGTCCGATCAACCTGTATGGCGCCACCAAACTGGCGTCCGACAAACTGTTCGTGGCCGGCAACTCCTACTCGGGTGGGCATGAGACTCGATTTGCGGTAGTGCGCTATGGCAATGTCATGGGCTCCCGCGGCTCGGTCATTCCCTTCTTCATGTCGATCAAGGACCAGGGCGTCCTGCCGATCACGGACGCGCGCATGACGCGTTTCATGATCTCCCTTGAGGAGGGTGTGGAACTGGTCTGGCATGCTTTCGAAGACATGGAAGGCGGCGAGATCTACGTCAAGAAGATCCCGTCGATGAAAGTGACCGATCTTGCCCACGTTGTCGCGCCCGAAGCGCGCCAGGAAATCATTGGCATTCGCCCCGGTGAGAAGCTGCATGAGCAGATGATCAGTTCCGAGGATGCCTACTACACGTACGAGTATCCGGAGCACTTCAAGATACTGCCCACCATCAATAACTGGGCCACTTGCGCGAAGCGGATCAAGGATGGCAAACGCGTGGCAGAGGGCTTCGTCTACTCCAGCGACAACAACTCGGAGTGGATGGGGGAAGTCGAGCTGCAGGCTTGGATCGATCTCAATCGTGACAAGATCGGGAGTATCTAACGCATGATCCCTTATGGCCGGCAGGACATCACTCAGGCCGACGTCGACGCAGTCATCGCCGTGCTGAAGTCCGACTTTCTCACGCAGGGCCCCATGGTGCCGCGCTTTGAGCAGTCGGTGGCCGAGCACGTAGGCGCTGGGCATGCGCTGGCAGTCAACAGCGCGACCTCGGCATTGCATATCGCCTGCCTGGCGCTGGGGCTTGGCCCGGGAGACTGGTTGTGGACCACTCCAGTAACCTTCGTCGCATCCGCCAACTGCGGGCTGTACTGCGGGGCGCAGGTCGACTTTGTCGATATTGATCCACGTACCTACAACGTGAGCGTGGAAGCACTGGCTGCCAAGCTCGCGTTGGCCGAGCGTGAAGGCACGTTGCCCAAAGTGGTGGTGGCCGTTCATCTTTGCGGCCAGCCCTGTGACATGCAGGCAATTGCCGAGCTGGCGCAGCGCTATGGCTTTAAAGTGATCGAAGATGCGTCCCACGCTATCGGTGGCAAGTACCAGGGCGAGTTTATCGGCAACTGCCGCTACAGCGATATCACCGTGTTCAGCTTCCACCCCGTGAAGATCATTACCACGGCCGAGGGCGGCATGGCGTTGACCAATGACGCCGAACTCGCCGAGAAGATGGCATTGCTGCGCAGCCACGGCATCACCCGTGACCCGGCGAAGATGACGCACGAGGCGGATGGTCCCTGGTACTACCAGCAGATCGACCTGGGCTTCAACTACCGCATGACCGAACTGCAGGCTGCGCTTGGCGTCAGCCAGATGGAGCGCCTTGATCAGTACGTCGCTCGTCGTCATCAATTGGCTCGTCGCTATGACCAATTGCTTGCCGACCTGCCGGTCATCACGCCTTGGCAGCACCCTGACAGCTACTCGGGGCTGCACCTCTACGTCATTCGTCTGGAGCTCGAAGCGCTGAACATCAGTCATCGCGAGGTATTCGAGTCGCTGCGCGGGCAAGGAATCGGGGTGAACCTGCATTACATCCCCGTCCATTCGCAGCCGTATTACCAACGACTGGGATTCCGGGTGGGAGACTTCCCCGAGGCGGAGCGCTATTACGCGCAGGCCATCAGCCTGCCGATGTTCCAGACCATGAGTGAGCAACAGCAGGATGTAGTGGTTGCGGCGCTGAACAAAATCCTGCTGCCATGAAGCTGGCCGTGATTCCCGCGCGTGGCGGCAGCAAACGCATACCGCGCAAGAACATCAAGTTGTTCTGTGGCAAGCCTATGCTTGTCTGGTCGATCGAGGCTGCCCTGCAAAGCGGGGCTTTCGATCACGTGATTGTCTCAACGGACGATCAGGAAATTGCCGAGCTGGCACTGCAACACGGTGCCACTGTTCCCTTTATGCGACCTCAGCAACTTTCCGATGATCATACCGGGACCATTCCGGTCATTCAGCATGCAATCGAATGGTTCAATGCCGCTGGCCATCCTGTCGACCTGGCTTGTTGCCTGTACGCGACGGCGCCTTTCGTAAGGGCTGAAGATATACGTCGAGGGCTGCAAGTGCTTGCGCAGTCAGCTAGCGAGTACGCCTTCACCGTTACCAGTTACCCCTTCCCCATTCAGCGGGCGATCCGTGTGACCGGGGCAGGGCGGGTCGCGATGTTCAATCCCGAGTATTTCAATACGCGGTCGCAGGATCTGGAGGAAGCCTTCCATGATGCTGGCCAGTTCTACTGGGGGCGTGCTTCGGCCTGGTTGCGTGGTGAGCCCATCTTTGGCCCTGGCTCGGCACCCATAGTGCTTCCTCGCCATCGTGTGCAGGATATCGATACTCCGGAAGACTGGGAGCGCGCTCAGTGGCTGTTCAAGGCGATGCAGGCACAACCGGACTGCCCACTATGAATGTTGTAATGCGAGTCGATGCTTCGCTCGATATCGGTACAGGGCATGTCTACCGTTGCCTGACCCTTGCAGATGCGTTGCGTGGGCAGGGCGCCGAGTGCCATTTCATCTGCCGCGAGCACCCGGGCCACCTGATGGCACTTATCGCCGAGCGTGGCTATCCAGTACATTCGCTCGGCAAGCCGGCTGCCGTTGCGCCTGTCGGCACCTTGGCGCATGCCCAGTGGCTGGGGTGCTCCCAGGAGCAAGACGCAAGTGATTGCGCCGCGCTTGTGCGAACGCTGCGCGCTGACTGGCTGGTCGTTGATCACTACGGTCTGGATGCACAATGGCAGGCGGCCCTGCAGCCGCACTATGGCAAGCTGCTGGTCATTGATGATCTGGCCGACCGCGCTCACCTGAGCGACCTGCTTGTTGATCAGAATCTGGGCCGTACGTCCCAATCCTATCAGGGGCTGGTTCCCAGCCAGAGTGTACTTTTGACCGGCCCAGAGTACGCCTTGTTGCGTCCTGAGTTCGCTCTGTTGCGCAGCGCCAGCTTGCAACGCCGCACTTGTCTTACCCGCCCCGAGCAGATTCTAGTCAGCATGGGCGGAGTGGATCAGCCCAACGCAACGGCCCATGTCCTCACTGCCTTGCAAGACTGTGCCCTGCCGCAGGCGAGCCATGTTCGTGTGATCATGGGGGCACGGCGCCGTGGATCGATGAGGTGAGATCTCTGTTGCATGGACTCCGGTTTTCAAGTGAGGTGCTGGTCAATGTCCGTGATATGGCGCGACTGATGGCGCAGAGCGACCTGGCGATCGGAGCCGCGGGTGGCTCATCCTGGGAGCGATGCTGCCTGGGGCTGCCCACGTTGCTGGTCACCCTGGCGGACAATCAGCTGCCTGGTGCCATGGCGCTGCACGAGGCCAAGGCCGCTCGTTGGCTTGGTGCTACAGATAGTATCGCGCAGCGGCTGGCACGGCCTTCGACGAGGTTACCCAGGCGCTTGGCGCGTTCAGTCAACAGGCTGCAGGCCTTTGTGATGGGTTGGGCGTGGAGCGCGTGGTGGCGCATATGTTGGGGAAGAAATGAACGTGAGTATCCAAGGCCTTTTGCGACGAATGGAAGAGCGTGACCTGCAGCTTGTCCTCGCTTGGCGCAACCATCCCGATGTTCGCTGCTTCATGTTCAATTCGTCAGAAATTACCTGGGATGAGCACGTGGCATGGTTTGCCAGTGCTTCCCGGAATGCGCGTAAACACCTGTTGGTGTATGAGTCGGATGACGTGCTGCTCGGCTTCGTCAACTTTAGCGAGTTGGCTGGTCGGGTGGTGGAGTGGGGGTTCCATGCCGCCCCACAAGCGCCTAAAGGTACAGGTAAACGTATGCTTGGCCTGGCACTGGAATACGGTTTCACTCAATTGCGCGTGCATAAAGTTTCGGCACAGGTATTAGAGGGCAATCCGCGTTCGCTGGCGCTGCATCGCCGGTTGGGCTTCACGCAGGAAGGTTGTCTTCGTGAGCAGCACTGCGATGGGGTTGGCTATCAGTCGGTCTACTGTTTCGGTCTGCTGGCGCATGAGTGGCGGATTGCCAGGGAACAGGCTAAAACCGCGTAACTCTGCCCGCCTCTAGGTGTCTTTGCATCCCTGTACGGGGAGGCGCTAAGGTTGGCGCAGCGTAAACGAATCAGGTGTGCTCCCGCGTCTCAATACTCAAGTGGGGCGCGGGAGTAATAGTTTTTAGGGTCGGTAGATAATCCGGCCACGGTATTCAAATTTTTAAGAGCAGTGCTTGCCATGACCTGTGAAATTAACGGTAGAAAGATCGGTAAAGGCTTCCCTCCCTACATCATTGCGGAACTGTCTGCGAACCATAATGGCTTCCTGGAGCGCGCGCTCGAGACGATCAAGTCCGCATACGAGAGCGGCGCAGACGCCATCAAGATGCAAACCTACACCGCTGACACGATGACCATCGACTGTGACCGTGAAGAGTTCATGATCCGCGGTGGCCTGTGGGATGGCTACAAACTGTACGACCTCTACAAATGGGCGGAAACACCCTACGAGTGGCACAAGCAGATATTCGACTATGCCAAATCGCTGGGTATCACCATCTTTTCCACGCCATTCGATGAGAGTGCTGTCGATCTGTTGGAGGAGTTGGGTGCACCTGCCTACAAGATCGCCTCGTTCGAAGCCACCGATTTACCACTGATTCGCTACGTGGCCAGCAAGGGCAAGCCGATGATCATGTCCACCGGCATGTGCTCCGAGGCGGAAATCGAGGAAGCTGTGGCCACCGCAAGAGAGGCGGGTTGTCAGCAGTTGGTGCTGCTGCA
>NZ_JAAHBU010000231.1 GCF_010671725.1 Pseudomonas brassicae
TCTGACTGGCGTGGCATGGGTTCCTATCCGTGTCTGCTTTGAAGGCCTGGGCGGCGTGGGGCGCCCAGGTCACGGCGAGCGCCTGCGTGTGTTGGCAGGCAGGCGAGCGCGGTCAGGCTTCGATAGGTTTGCGCCAGTCGTCGGAACCCTCGGTACCGGAGACTTCGTGGGTCCAGGTGATCTTGCGGTAGGCCAGGCTGACCTTGATCAGCTGGGTGAAGTCCTTGTTGCTTTCCATTTGGGCGTGGGGCAGCACGGTGTCGATATCGACGATGGTGGCGTCCTCAAGCTCGGTGCTGAAAAAGTGCTCCTGCTTGCCCTCGGTGGAGGTGCGGAACCAGCGAATCATCACGGTATTGAGCTTTTCGCCGGAAGCCAGGGCCTGGTACATCAGCGGGGTGGCCTTGTTCAGCGCGCTGGTGAAAACCAACGGCTTGTGCACGCGTGGGCCGGAAGGCTGGCCGCTTTGCGGGTCGGTCGGTACGCCGATGCGGTGCTGGATTTCCTGGATCAGGATTTCGTCTTCGTGGCCCTCGACGTAGACGTTACCGACCGAATCAGCCGTGAATGCGCCGCTGGTAATCGCGCCCTGGGTAGCACCGGTCATGCTGATGTAAGCGGGTGTTGGCATGACAATCTCCTTTGTCATTGAAAGACAAACCATGTGAGGTGGTTTTCCATCGTTTGATGGATCAAGGAGACAGGGCAGGATCAATGCCAGAGGTAATTATTCAGGTGTAACAAGAAAATTAAATTCAATTAAATCAATAGGATGGGTTTGTTTTATACGCTCATCTCGGCTTTTTGTTTTGTTATGAAATAACCTTTTTCAGCTGCTTTCAGCTGTTTCTGCGAGTCAACAATGGCTCGTCCCGCTTGAACCCTCGAGTTTACTGGGTGCCGTCGAGCCAGGCGTGGCTCGAGGGCTGGAAATGCGGGCCATGGATGGCCAAAAATCGGCGTTGCATGACAGGCGGGAGGCATGCAGCCCCCGGCCGTAGGTGACAGGTCAACGCGTGAGGATGTTGTCCAGCGACTGCAGTACCTGCTGGGTGATGCTGTTCAATCGCAGCGCGTAGACGGCATAGATTCCCGTCAGCAGCACGCTGGCGCCAAGCCAGGGCGACCACCAGGGCCACTGTCGACGGATGCGAAAGTGCGCGGCGCGACATTGGCCAGTGGGTCTGTCAGTTGCTGCGGCGTGGGGCCACGCAGCTCGCGAATGACACGTTGAAGCCTGGCAATGATCTTGTGGAGCTGTTCGTCGCCCTTGTCGTGCACGGCGTACTTGCCCTTGAGCCCCAGGCATACGCAGAAGTACATGAACTCGAGTACATCCTGGTACTTGGCGGCCTCGCTCGACATGCGTTCGAGCAGGGTGAAGAATTTTTCGCCACCCCAGGTTTCCTTGTGAAACTCGCTGAGCAAGGGATGCTGGCTCCATACCGACCTCATCCCCCAGGGGCGGCTCATCACCGTTTCGTCCATGAACAGGCACAGCGAGTAGGAGTAGGCCTTGAACGAGGCGTCGTCGTACCCCAGCTGGCGCACCTCTTCAAGCAGGCTGCGGATCTGGTTGCTCACATCGTCATAGAGCGTCTTTACATTGTCGTGGTGGTCCAGGGTGGCCAGCCGGAATGACAGACCGAACAGTGCCATGGCCGCGTCGAGCATCGGGTTGTCAAACGCCCCGCGCAGTTGAAATTCCGGGTCCGGCGGGTATGGTCCGGTTTCACAAGCCTGTTTCAAACAGCTGGCGAGGTTGGCTGCGGCGGGCTCATCACTCGGCATCGGCTGGGTGTGCAGCACGGCATTGAGCACCTGGCTGGCGTAGTGCCCGGGAGGGGTCGGGTTCATCTCATTCTCCTCTGATGGCCCAGAATTGAAGCTCCAGGTCCGGGAAGTCTCCTGCTACATGCAAGCCGAAGCCGCTGCTGCCTTTCAGGTTGTGCCAGGTGGCGTGGTGGCGGTCGAGTTCGAAATAGCTGAAGCCGGCATGGAATGGCAGGTGACGAGGCGCTACGGGCAGCGGTACCAGGGCAATGCCGGGCAGCTGCAGGCGAATCAGTTCGCTCAGGCCTTCAATGGAGGTCACCTTTGCCTGCAGCAAGAAACGCTGGCGCAGTTCCTCGGCCGGTAGCCGTGCGCGCACCGCGAGGATGAACTCTGCGCTGTCGAGCAAGCGCTGCTCGCTCAGCGTAGCGGTCTGCACGCCGTATTGCTGCTGTGTAAGTGGCAGGGCTACGGCGCGTGGCTGCAGGATCGTGCTGAGGGCACGCCGCAGGGTTTCCTCCAGCAGCTTGAACGATTCGATCAGGTTGTCGTGCTGATAGGCGGGGTACTCCTGAGGCAGGCGCCCGTCGTCGGTGAAGGTGACAAGCTCGCCGCACGCCTGGCTGAAGGCGATGTAGAGCTGCTCGGGATGGACATTGCGCCGCCGTGCAAGGTGCTGAAAGTACGGGTGCAGCCGGTTCATCACCTGCAGCAGGTTGAAGTCGGTTACATCGGCGACACCGGATTGGCCGGGCGAGCAGACACGCCCGGCGATGTTGCGCGCGCGCTCGCGCAGCAAGCCCGCGATCTCCTCCAGAAAGCCACGCAGCGCTGGCACGGCCTGCAGCGATACGGCCGTTGGGTAGAAGTGCCCATCCAGCACCAGGCTGCCATCCGGGCGCTTGTCGAGGAGCTTGCCCAGGGCGAGGCAGGTGTAGGCACTGCGGTCATCTTTTTCCAGCTTCAACTGCAGGTTGGGGACGGCGACATCGACGGTTGTCGTGTCCCCGTCCACGCTGTGGGTGTCTTTGACGAATGTACCTACAGCGATGTAGCGGCTATTGGCATCGTTGTGCGGCCAGCGTACCTCCAGTACGCCACAGGTTCGCAAGGGCAGGCACAGGTGGATGATCTGATTGGCAGACGAACTGTGGGCGATTTCCAGGGGCGGTGGCGGGGCCATATCGCCGGGTATATCGAAGATCGTGCCGTCTGGCATGATGCCCCTGGCGCGAACGATAGCGATCTTGCCAAAGCCCAGGTACTCGGGGTTCAGCTCCAGTTCGCTGAAGCCGTAGAAGGCATCGTTCAGGCTGCTGATACGCTGCTGCACAAGGGCTTCGGTCGAATGGGCCAGCTGTTGAAAGTGCTGCGGCTTGACGAACAGGCCCTCGTTCCACAACACCGGGTTGCGTGAGCTCATAGTGGATTCCTTGGTCATTTGGGGGGGTAGGTCGAGACGCCTCAGCCATCGTTCTTGAGCACGACACCGTGCTCTTCGAACTGAACCAGCAGGGCGTGTTGGCGGCCTTGGGGTTCGATGCGCAGTGCACGTTTCCACTCGGCCTTGTCGCGGTCGTGATAGTTCGCGATGACCGCCAGATAGCGGGTGTGCTCGTGGATTTGCTCGAAGCCCACGAACTTGAACTGGCCGGGTAGCAGCCGGTAGTCATCCACCTGCACCAGCGTGCTGCCCAGGGCCTTCTCAAGGTCTTTTTCAAGCAGCTCGTAAGCCGCATTGAGCAGTAGCGAGTCGTCCTTGAGCTGAAGAACCTTGAACGCAACCGGTGTCGTCACATCGCCGCTGAGCACAGGGGCGCTCACGGTTTTGAGGCCGAGCGGGATATAAGGGGCTTCATAACTGCCCAGATCCGCATCCACAGGTGACATGGCGGGCTCGTCGGGCGCCTCCTGCGCGATGTGCGACATCGCCGGGTGCTGCTGGTGCAGATGATCGAGTAGCGCCTGCAGCTTCTGGGTCAGTTCCAGCGAGTCCCCGGCGCTCAGGCTCACCGCCAGCGGGGTTGGCTGCAGGTGGTTCGGTAGCAGTGGCTCATCGACCGCGCTGCTGGGGTTGGGGTTGAGGGTGGGGCTGGCGTACAGGCTCAGTGAGAACTGGCTGAGCTGGTCACCCGGTCCACCCACCTGGATGGACGGGTCCATGATCACCTGTCCCATCTTGCCGAGTGCCGTGCACCCTCCCAGCGCCAGGCAGGTCAGTAGCATCAGGGGCGCAGGTTTCATTTCGACCCCTTGGATGGCGCGAACAGATCACCGAACAGCACGGTGCCCTGCGACCGGTGAATGGCCGCTTCCAGCGCAGTCAGGGGGTCACGATCCGAGAACTCGGTGAAGGTTGCCGGGCGATCGGGTAAGGCACGAAGCAGGTCCTGCAGCGGGCATTGTTCACCGTTCATCAAGATGCTCAGTGCCTGTTCAGCCCGATCGCGCTTGCCCAGGTGCGCGTCGTTCTCGCCCACATAAGCGATGATCCGGTAGTCACCAATCTGAAGCTGGTCCTCGTTGTTGAGTCGAACCGCAATACCGGGCGGCAGGCTCAGGTCGTTGCCATTCAAATAGGTCTGGCCGCTGTGGTCGATGACGCAGAAGCCGTCCTCTCGCCAGCAAACCTCACAGTGCCGCGGGTGAATACGCTGGGCGCGGTCCTGCAAGTGCCAATCGCACTGCTGACCGCCCAGTGAGCCGCCTTGGCGTGTAAAACGATGATAGGCCGTGCAGCCGTGCATCAGTTTTGCTGGGTTGCTGATTGCCAGGGTGAGGCCCGGGTTCGGGGTGTGTCGGTTCATGAGCGCACCTTGATACGCACGACAGGCAGTTGCTGACGTGTCTTGTGGTCGATAAAACTGGTCCAGCCCAGATGGGTGCCGTGCTCGCGACGCAGGCTGAAGGGGGGCGCCTCTTCCTGCTTCAAGCCCAGCTCCACGTTGTAGGCGGTGGCATCGCGCAGCAGGAACTCGATCAGCTTGCACAGGCGCTGATGGTTGATCCCGCTGGGCAGAAACTCGCGAAACCGCGTTTGATCCAGCCCAGCGATGACCAGGCTGAATTTGCTGCTGCGGGTGCGGGTTTTGCCACCGGCAAAGAATGTCCTGCCCAATACGCAGGTCTGGGTACCGATCACGTTGCGTTGCGCCGGGGCAATGCTCACCTCGCGTACCTCGAACTCCCGGATCGAGACCTGATGAAGGTCGAAGCAGTGCGCGATGATGCCAGCGACGCTGGCTGGCGCACGGCTGCGGCTGGCGATCACGCCTGCGTAGCTGAGCAGGCGGCTCCAGGGCAGCGGGGTAGCACCGCGCAGTTGCTCGTCGTTGAGGCCGATCAGTGCGAATACGTATCGCGAGAAGCCATCGTTGGCCTGCTGCTGGAAGCGCCGGTAGTAGCGATATTTGCGCCACGCCTTGTGCAGCAGGTTCAGCAGGGAGTGATTGAAGTAGTCCAGAAACGCCGGCCGGATCCCGCTGCCTTGTGCGTGCTCGTACGCGCTGGCGTCCAGGTAGTAGCCGGGCAGGGGGGCGTCGCTGCCATGCAGGCCAAAGAAATTGGCCTGCACCCGGTACCGGTCCTCTTGTTCCATGCGTGCCGCCCCGGCGACATCGGAGGTCGGAAAGTTCAGCCCGGGCGAGCTTTGCAGGCGTAGTCGCCGCCGCGGTGCGATAAACGCCTCAGCGCTTTCCAGATCGTCACCGTGCAGCGCGTGCAGGTGCTCCAGCAGCTGGAAAAACGAGTAGTTATGCGCATCCGCCAGCAGCGTGCTGGCTATATCACGGGTTGTCTGCCGGTCAACGGAGGCCATGTGTAGTGCTCGTTATTGCTGGTGTTGATCAGGTCCAGCGTGTGAAAGGAATTGATGCTCGCGTACAGCGCGAAGAAGTGGGACAGCACCGTGCCGAAGAGATAGAGGTCGCCTTCACACAGGAACGCGCTCTGATCCATCTCTAGCTGTGTGCTCATGCCGCGGATGGGCAGGCCCCCCATCATCCAGTCCAGCGGTGTGGTCTTCGCCTGCCCGATGCCATCCAGGCGCTTGCGTGTGGCCCTGGCCTGCTGGATGTCGTGCAGCGCGGCAAAGTCGTAGGCGCGGATCACGCCTTGAGCGGTTCTGCCGACAGCAGCGACAGGTAGTTCAGGGAGAGGTTGGAGATCAACGTCCACTGCAGGCTGCCGTCGAGCACCGGGCGACAAGGCCGTGTCGGACAGGTGATATTGCGGTAGGTGGCGAAGGTGGGGGTGGCTTCGGTGGCCAGGCAGATGTCGCCCACGCCCAACGCCAGCGGCAGGTCACGATTGGTGCAGGTCAGCTGAACCGAGATGGTTTCCCGCTCGCCGATGTAGGCACTTTCATCGCCACGGACAAAGGCGATGCGATGCTGAAGGCCACGGTAGCGCAGCGATTCTTCGACCCGGCAGCGGTAGTACAAGGCGGTACGCCCCTGCGCCGTCTCGATTTCATGGGCAAACGACTCGAAGGGCTGGAATACCCGCAGCGTGTCGGTCTGATCGCCCTCGCTGTTGCGTCGCCAACCGACAACCTCGTCGACGCTGAAGATCTCGTAGGCAAACGGGCGTTGTCCGCTGGGCTGCAGATGCACCTGCTCGCCGCGTCCGTGCAGATCGATCGGCTCGGCACTGTGTTCGAACAGGTTGATGGCCGGGGCGCAGTACAGGCTGATGTCGCCGTCGCCAATTCGCGTACCGGTCGGCATTGGACGGTGGAAGTGAAACTCGATGCGTACTTGCTCAGCGCGCGCTGCCGGCCATAGGGTGCTCAACTGAGCAACGCTGAAGAAATGGAAGCGTTGAGGGAAAACGAAATACTCCTGCAGGATGCGGTAGCCGTCGAACACGTTGCGCGGGTATGGCAGCAATGCTTCATCGGGGCTGAAACCGGGGAACAGCAGGGCGCTCGATGGCAGGCAGCGTACCTCGCCATTGCAAATCAGCCGTACCTCCTTGAGGTAGTTGGCCATCCACAGATAGAGCGTCAGTGCGTTGCTGTCGTCACCACTGAGATGAAAGTCCAGTTGATCGCAGCCCATGGTGTTCAGGGCTTGATCGCAGGTTGTCCGCAGGTCAATGCGTACAATGGACGTGTCCCGTGAGTGCGTATCGCTGACCAGGCGCATTTCAAGCGGGAACAGCACAACGTCGGTACAGGTGCGAAATTCGCAACTGATCCCGTCGACGGGCACCGAGAACAGGCGCGTACCCTTGGCCAGCACCTGGCGCTCGGTGATCGCCTGGCGCACTGGCTCGAAGCGCATGATGGTTGCGCTCGGCAGCGGGCGCAGGTAATTCGGCCAGAGCATCTGCAGCATGGAGTGGGTCAGTTCGGGCAGATCGTCATCGATTTTCAGGCGCAGTTTTGCCGTGAGGAACGCAAAGCCTTCCAACAGGCGCTCCACATCGGGGTCGGCACTCTGCTCGCCGAGAAAGCGCGCCAACTGCGGGTTGTCTTCGGCAAACTCTCGGCCCAGTTCGCGCAGGTAGTTCAATTCGTCGCGAAAGCCTTGTCTCAACGGCATGGGATTCTCATTTGACTTGGGTATGGCGGTGGTTGATGACCAGGTCGATCTGCACGGGTTCGTCCTGGTAATGGCTGCGCACCTGGCAATCGAGCCGGAAGTTCAGCGCCAAGGGCGTGTCGGGGTCCGGGTAGAAATGCAGGCCGAGCACCGTCAGGCGGGGCTCGAAGGCTGCCACCGTGCGTCGGATGTCGGCACCGATGCGGGCCATCAGGTCCGCACCGCCGTAATGGCCATTGAAGTCGCTCAAGCCCAGCTCAGGGCTGCTCTGTGAGCACCCCTGGCGGGCGTTGAACAGGCGCTCCAGGTGCGACTTGATGGCATCAATGCGCAGCGCGCTCTGTTCCTCGCGCGACAGGCTGTGGTACGGCCTGGCATGCGGGGCCAGGCGCTCGAACAGGCTGCCGCGACCGCTGCTTCGAGGCATCGGTGCGCTCCGCTATTGGGTGTCCAATCGCCCGACCAGCGAAATCTCGAAGCTTGCGCCCATGTACTTGAAGTGGGGGCGCACCGACAGCGCTACCTGGTACCAGCCTGGGTTGCCTGTCACCTCCTGTACTTCGACGCGTGCGGCGCGCAGGGGGCGGCGGCTGCGCACATCGGCCGAGGGGTTCTCCTGATCGGCCACGTACTGTTTGATCCAGCGATTGAGCTCGGCTTCCAGGTCCTGGCGTTCCTTCCAACTGCCGATCTGCTCGCGCTGCAGCACTTTCAGGTAGTGGGCCAGGCGATTGACGATGAACAGGTAGGGCAGTTGGGTGCCCAGCTTGTAGTTGGTCTGGGCTGCCTGGCCCTCGGGGGTTTTAGGGAAGCTCTTCGGGCGCTGGATCGAATTGGCGGAGAAAAACGTCGCGTTGTCGCTGTCCTTGCGCATGGTCAGCGGTATGAAGCCTTCTTCAGACAGCTCGTATTCCTTGCGATCCGAGACCAGTACCTCGGTCGGGATCTTGGCCTGCAACTGGCCAAGCGATTCGTACAGGTGCACCGGCAGGTCGTCGACGGTGCCGCCGGACTGCGGGCCGATGATGTTCGGGCACCAGCGGTAACGGGCGAAGCTCTCGTTGATGCGCGTGGCCATCAGGTAGGCAGTGTTGCCCCACAGGTAGTTGTCGTGCTTGGCATCGAGCGACTCGTCGTAGGCGAAGCTCGACACCGGCTGTTCGATCGTGTGGTACGGCTGGCGCAACAGGAAACGCGGCAGGGTCAGCGCCAGATAGCGGGCGTCTTCGGATTCACGCAGGCCGCGCCATCTGGCGTGCCGCGGGCCTTCGAAGATGTCCTTTACCTCCTTGAGGTTGGGCAGGTCTTCGAAGCCTTCGATGTTGAAGAATTCGGGGCTGGCGGCCGTGACGAAGGGGGCGTGCGACATGGCCCCGACCGACGCGACATAGCTCAGCAGCTTGATGTCCGGGGAAGACGGGCCGAACGTGTAGTTGCCGATCATGCTGGCCACCGGCTCGCCGCCAAACTGGCCGAACCCTGCGGTGTAGACGTGCTTGTACAAGCCGCTGCGGGTGATGTCGCCAGCGTTTTCGAAGTCTTCGAGCAGTTCTTCCTTGGTCGCGTGGAGCACTTCCAGCTTGATGTTCTCGCGAAAATCGGTGCGGTCCACCAGCAGCTTCAGGCCACGCCAGGCCGACTCCAGGTTCTGGAATTGCGGCTGGTGGAGAATCTGGTCCATCTGGGTACTCAGGGCCCGGTCCACCTCGCTGATCATCTGGTCGACCATCTGCTTGTTGACCGCCTGCTGCGGTTCGCCGCTCTGGATGATTTCGGTGATGAACGCGGCAACCCCGCGTTTGGCGATCAGGTAGCCCTCCTGGGAAGGCTGCATCAGGGTTTCGGCCATGATCTGGTCGAGCAGGCCGGGTGGCGTCTGGGTGTCGAGCAAGGTGGCAGTGGCGCTGTGTGTTGGCATGTGGATTGTCCTTTTGAACGCGCAGAGTAGGGCGGTGCTTGAGCGACGGAGCCATGTGCGCAATCGGCGCAGGTAGATCGGCTCAGGCATCACGGATCAGTCGTGCGGGGCATCCAGCACCAGGTTGAGTTCACTGGCCAGGCGCGCGCGGGCCTGGTCGTCTGCCAGCAGGGTCTGCAACTGCTTGCGAAATGCCGGGACGTTGCCCAGCGGCCCCTTCAGGGCTACCAGCGCTTCGCGCAGTTCAAGCAGTCTGTTGAGCTCGGGTACCTGGCGCGCGATCGAGTCGGGGCCGAAGTCATTGATCGATTTGAAGCTCAGGTGCACGGGCAACTGCGCCTGCGGATCCTTGCTGAGCATTGACGGCACCGACATCGTCAACTGGATACCCGCCTTGGCAAGCACCTCGTTGAAGGTGTCCTTGTCGATGCGTACTGCCTGGCGCTCCTCCAGCGCGACGTGTTCTGGCTGGCCCTTGAAGTCACCGGTAACGAGCAGTTTGAGTGGCAGTTCAAGTTCCGATTGTTGATCGCCCGTGGCAGGCACGTACTTGATGTTGATGCGTTCTTTGGGGGCAACAGACCCCATGGGTTTCGACATGCAAAATTCCCTCTTGATGATTGCCCCAGATAAACGCCACCGCATCCCCGGCATCGTCCAGGTACATGTGCCCGGTATGCCCCTCACGCGCCAGCTCGGCCATGGTCTGCACGCGGTCGCCAAAATACCGGCTGAACGCTACCGCATTGTCTTCGGTAATCCGCGCCAGCCGCGCCGAGGGGTAGGGCTTGAGGTTGTGCGGCGGCACGGCACTCACCAGGTCGCGCTCCATCCACAGCAACTCCCAGTGGTAGAACACGTGGCGCTCCCACAACGTATTGAACACGCGGCGCAGGCCCTTTTGCTTGATCTTTTCACGGACGTTCTGCAAAGCACGCATGGTGCCTCCTTGCCGGGTAGGGCGGGTGTAGCGGTGGGTCGGATGAAATGTTTTTCATGGTATAGCGCAGGCCGTTTGACGGTGTGTCAAAAAGCCATCGTCGTGGTTGTATCAAAATATGTGTAACAGGCGGGCACAGCTCTACGCCGCTGGTTAGCGGCGAAGTGCAGTTGATCGGAAAGGGCTGACGCTTTTTTGACTGATAATTGGCGCTTGAATCAAGGCGCGCTGTTTTCTGTTGCGCTGTGCTGGCGCGTCACTGTTCGCCTGGCGCGCGGTTGCAGGTGCGCCAGGCGCGAGCCTGCGTAGCAGCTCACGCGCGCAAAGCTCCAGCGCCCGAACAGTTTGTAGACGTGGGTGATGCGACCTTGCTCCTGGTAGGCCAGGTGCAGGTGCATCTTGACTGCCTGTACATTGTCCAGCGCCACCACATTGACGATGCGTGTGCAGCCCTTGCCCAGCATGGTTTGCCACAGGTCGAGTTGCGCACGGGTCGACAGTTCGGTACCGAAGTAGGCGCGGTCCACTTCGCCGGCAAACTGAAAGAACTCACCAGGCTGCACCGCAAAATTGCAGCCGTAATAGTGGCGGTCATGGTAGTCGCGGGTGCTGCCCCAGATCATGGCCACCGCATCGCCCGCGGTGTCCAGGTACATGAGGCCGGTGTGGCCTTGCCGGGCAAGGTCGTGCATGGCCTGTACCTGGTGAGGGAAGTAGCGTGCGAATGCGTCAGTGTTGAACGCTGTGATGTCTACCCGCTGCAGGGGCGGGCAGGGGCGCGCGGGGCGCCGGGGGATGGCGGTGTGCGGGTCGCGCTGCAGCCACACCAGTTGCCAGTGGCAAAACACATGGCGCTGCCACAACGGGCGCAAGGCACGGTACAGGCCTCTGTGTCGGATACGTTGGCGAATTTTCTCGATCAATGACATTGCGGACTCCGGCAAGCTGACACTCAGGAGTGTCAGATTAAGCGGCTACCCCGTGTTTGCTGCCATCGGGCGAATCACTGACCCCGGTAGGGGCCGAGCCCGGCGAATCGCATGTTGCTGTACCTTGCGCCGTAGTATCAAGCCCTCAGGCATCCATGTCCTGTACCTGGGGCGCCGGTTGGGCGGTGGTTCGCTTGGTGCGGGGTGCCAGGTGCGCCAGGCGTGAGCCAGTGTAATGGCTCACGCGAGAGAAGTGCCACCTGCCGAACAGTTTGTACGCATGGGTGATGCGGCCCTGCTCGTGGTAGTCCAGGTGCAGGTGCATCTTCACGGCCTGCACGTTGTCCAGCGCCACTACCACCACGATACGCGTGCAGCCTTGTGCAAGCATGGCCGCCCACAGCTCGGTCTGTACCCGGGTCGACAGCCCTGTGCCGAAGTAGGCACGGTCGACCTCGCCAGCGAATTGAAGGTACTCGCCAGGTTGCACCGGGAAGCGGCAGCCGTAGTAATGCGTGTCGTGGTAGTCGCGGGTACTGCCCCACACCATGGCCACCGCATCGCCGGCCGAGTCCAGGTACATGTGGCCGGTATGCCCCTGCCGCGCCAGCTCGTGCATGGTCTGCAATTGCTCCGGGAAGTGGCGGGCGAAGGCATCGGTGTTATGCGCGCTGATGTCCACCCGCCGCAACGGTGGGCAAGGCCGCGAGCGCTGGCGCGGCACGGGCGCGAGGGGGTCGCGGTACAGCCACACCAACTGCCAGTGGGAGAACACATAGCGCCGCCACAAGGGACGCAAGGCGCGGCGCAAGCCTTTGTGTCTGAGTCGTTGGAGCAGCGTGGCAAATAGGCGCATACAGCCTCCTGGCAGGTGTGGCACTGAGAGATGTCCGATTAGGCGTGCACGGGGAAAGACTCGCCATCGGAAAATTCAGTAGCCCGTGTAGGGCGCGGGAACAGGCGCGCCTCACTACAGTGACTGCAGGCCGCGCCTGCAAGTTTCACCGGATGTGGCCGTTGCGCGATGGCGCCCGGTTGTCGCACCCCGGTGCATGTCGTACCATCGGGCCTGCGAGTCGCAACTACCTATAACAACCTTCTGCAGCGCAACACCCAGGCCGCCGCCCTATGGGTGCCTTTTGCCTGCGCGCCGTTTGGTGCGTCGGCCCACCTGATCGACAGGCCGCGCCTGGCGCGTCTGTCCTGGAGCCTTGCCCCGCCCGATGAATACCGCCACCGATACCCGTAACGGCAGTTGGCTCAGCGTTTTCGCGCTGGCCCTGGCCGCGTTCATTTTCAACACCACCGAGTTCGTGCCGGTGGCGTTGCTCAGTGATATCGGGCGCAGTTTCGACATGCCCACCGCCCAGGTCGGCCTGATGCTGACCATCTATGCCTGGGTGGTGTCGCTGGCATCGCTGCCGATGATGCTGCTGACGCGCAATATCGAGCGGCGCAAGCTGCTGGCGTGCCTGTTTGTGCTGTTTATCGCCAGCCATGTGCTGTCGAGCATGGCCAACAGTTTTGGCATGCTGGTGTTCAGCCGTATCGGCATCGCCCTGGCGCATGCGGTGTTCTGGGCGATCACCGCCTCGCTGGCCGTGCGTGTGGCGCCGCCAGGCAAGCAGGCCAAGGCACTGGGGGTGCTGGCCACCGGCACGACCCTGGCCATGGTGCTGGGCATTCCGTTGGGCCGTGTGGTGGGCGAGGCGCTGGGGTGGCGTACGACCTTCATGGGTATTGCCGGGGTGTCGGTGCTGACCCTGCTGTGGCTGATGCGCTCGCTGCCGTACCTGCCCAGCCAGAACTCCGGCTCGCTGCGCAGCCTGCCGATGCTACTCAAGCGCCCGGCACTGCTGTCGGTGTATGCACTGGTGGTGCTGGGGATCACTGCGCAGTTCACCGCCTACAGCTACATCGAGCCCTTCAGCCAGCAGGTGGCGGCCATGAGCGGGGAGATGACCACGCTGCTGCTGTTGCTGTTCGGCGGCGCGGGCATTTTTGGCTCGATCCTGTTCAGCCACTGCAGCGACCGCTTTCCGCGGGGCTTCGTGATCGGTGCGATAGGTGCGCTGGCGGCCTGCCTGCTGCTGTTGGCCCCGTTGGCCGCCAACCCGACGGTGCTGTATGCGCTGAGCATGGTATGGGGCATGGCGATCATGTGTTTCAGCCTGGCCCTGCAATCGAAGGTGCTGGTGCTGGCCTCGGACGCCACCGATGTGGCCATGGCCATGTTTTCCGGCCTGTACAACGTCGGTATCGGCGGCGGTGCACTGCTGGGCAGTGTGGTCAGCACGCACATGGGCCTGGGTGACATCGGCAGGGTCGGTGGCATGGTCGCGGTCAGCGGCCTGCTGCTGTGCTGTATCACCACTTACCGCTATGCCGGCGCCTTGAGCGCCGACAAGCCTGCCTGAGCTGTCTTACCATGGCCGCAGGGTGCGTTCGCTGAAGTAGCGCTCCAGCGCAGCGGTGGTGGCTGAGGTTTCGGCCAGCGCCACATAGCTGTCCGGGCGCAACAGGTACAGGGCATTGCGCGCCAGGCCCGCTGCGGCGTACGCCGGGCACCAGGGGAACACCTCCAGCGGCAGGTGGCGCGCCGCGCACCAGGCGCTGACCTCGTTGCTGGCCAGGCCATACACCTGCACCTGCCAGCACAGGCGTGACAGCCCGTTGAAGTTGTCGCGCTCGCCGGCCACCACCCACGGCATGCGGTCGCCGCCCTGTACATGGCCGGTACTGCCGCAGCTCAGTGGCATCAGGCGGTAGTTCAGGCTCAACTGCGAAACCGTGCGAAACAGCAATCCTCGCGCTGCGCGAAAAGCGGCCATGCGCGGGATCAGCACGGGGGCCAGGCGGGTGCGCAGCAGGTTGGCGATGCTGCCGTCGGCGGTGGCGAAGGTGAACACCTGGTCGGTGGTGGCCACCAGGCGCTGGGCGAACGCCTTGCGCTCGATCGCATAGCTGTCGAGCAGCGCGTCGCTGGCCTTGCCCTTGAGTACGCTGCACAGTTTCCAGGCCAGGTTGATCGCGTCGCCAATGCCGGTATTCATGCCCTGGCCGCCGGCGGGGCTGTGCACGTGGGCGGCATCGCCGAGCAGAAACGCGTGGCGCTGGCGAAAGTGCTCGGCCACGCGGTGGTGCACGCGGTAGGTCGAGAACCAGTTGACCTTGAGCACATCGATTTTCAGGTGATCGATGGCACGCTGGCTGACGTCTTCGAAGCGCAGGTGCTCGGGGCGTTCGGCGCGCTCGTCGCGGACCGTGCCGATCAGGCGTGCGCGGCCTTCGCCGGCCAGTGGGAATACCGCGAGAAAGTCTGCTTCGTCGAGGTCCACGTGTAGTTCGCCGTTGATGCTGGGGCCGCTGGCGTCCACGTCGGCGACATAGAACACCTGCTGGTAGGTACCGCCGGGGAAGCCTATGTTCAGCCCCTTGCGCACCGTGGAACGGGCGCCATCGCAGCCGGCCAGGTAATGTGCGTTGCAGTGTTCTTCGGTGCCGTTGGGCAGGCGCAGGCGTGCGCTGACGCCGGTGTCGAGCTGAGTGAAATCGAGCAGTTCCGTTTCGCGTTCCACGTCGATGCCCAAGCCTTGCAGGCGTTCGATCAGCAATTGTTCGTGCTGATCCTGAGGGTAGATTTCGAGGAAGGGGTAGGGCGTGAGGTCGGCGCCGATGCTGTTGAAGGGCAGGCGCGCGGCGGGTTGGCCCTTGACCCACAGATTGGCGGCGGGCACCTGGTGGCCGGCATTGACGATGGCGTCGGCCAGGTCCAGTTGGCGGTAGAGTTCCAGTGTGCGTGCTTGCACAGCGAGCGCGCGGGAGGTGGTGCCTGGCGTGCTGGTCTTGTCGAGGATGCGCACCTTGATGCCCAGCTTGCTCAGCCACAGGGCCAGGACCAGGCCGGTGGGGCCGGCGCCGATGATCAGGACGTCAGTGTGGGGCATGGCGTGGTCCTCGGGGAGGGGGCGGGGGCACTGACAAGTGTAGATGGGGGTTGAGGGGGTGTTTGGACTAGGGTGGCGCAGTTGCGTTTGTGCCACCCCGATGTATTGCCAGGCTGACAAGGCTGACAACGCCGACCCTGCAGGCCATGGTACGTTGCAGCAAATGTGGGAGCTGCGGTGCG
>NZ_JAAHBU010000232.1 GCF_010671725.1 Pseudomonas brassicae
AAAGCATCGCGGGTCAAGCCCGCTCCTGCAAGGATCACTGCAATCATGAGACTGGCGGTGTACCTGTGGGAGCGGGCTTGACCCGCGATGAGGGCCGCAAGGCCCTGCGAGGTACTTACAGTACGTCCAGCAGCTCGACGTCGAACACCAGTACGCTGTGCGGCGGGATGCTACCAACGCCCTGGGCGCCGTAAGCCAGCTCGCTCGGCACGTACAGGCGCCATTTGCTGCCGGCGTTCATCAGTTGCAGCGCTTCGGTCCAGCCAGCGATCACGCCGCCAACCGGGAACTCGGCAGGCTGGCCGCGCTCGTAGGAGCTGTCGAACACAGTGCCGTCGATCAGGGTGCCGTGGTAGTGGGTACGCACGCTGTCTTCACGGCTTGGCTTGGCGCCTTCACCGGCGGTCAACACTTCGAACTGCAGGCCCGAAGCCAGGGTGGTGATGCCGTCACGCTTGGCGTTTTCAACCAGGAAGGCCTTGCCTTCGCCAGCTGCAGCTTCAGCCTTGGCGGCCGCTTCGGCCTGCATGATGTCACGGATGACCTTGAAGCTGGCCGACAGGTCTTCTTCGCTGACGCGGCTGGCCTGGCCGTTGAAGGCGTCGGTCAGACCGGCCAGGATCGCTTCCAGGTTGACGCCTGGTGGCGGGTTGTCACGCAGCTGACCACCCAGCTGACGGCCGATGCCGTAGCTGACGCGGGTTTCGTCGGTGGACAGGTTGAGTTCGGACATGGTTCTGCTCCGCTACAGGGCGCACTGAGGCCGCGCCCTTTGTGAAAAGGGCCAGCAGCCTAGCACACTGCAGTCGAGCAGTTCAGCTACCAGGCAGAACGTCGCGGCATCGGCACCTTGAGGTCTTCCTCGCCGGTGCTTTCCATGCCACACATCTCGTCCTGTACCGACCAGTGCACCAGGTGCAGCGGCACGGCCGGCAGACCATTGAGCAGGCGCTGGGCGTCCACCACCGAATGCACTTTCAAGCGCTCACCACGCGCGTCCGACAACGGGTGCGCCTTGCCCTTGACCCGCGCCTCCAGCACGAAGTCACCGCCCTCGATGGCGATCAGGTTGAGTTCTTCGACATGGCCGGCCTTGGCCTCGCTGCTCAGTTGATGCAGGTTCATTGCGACACCTCGCTACTGGAACATTCGGCAGACCGTTCATTTTTTGTACAGCGCTGCGCAAAGCACAAGGCATAAACGCAACCGCCCGTCCGTTTCGCAACGGACGGGCGGCGCATGCAGCGGCAGTGCCTGGTGATCAGTGCTTGGTCATCTTGTCCAGATAGCCCATGGCGAACGCCGAGACCACGAAGGTCATGTGGATGATCACGTACCACATCAGGTACTGGGTCTCGATATTGCGCGCGTCCATGAACACGCGCAGCAGGTGGATCGAGGAAATCGCCACGATCGAGGCGGCGACTTTCATCTTCAGCGACGAAGAATCCATCTTGCCCAGCCAGTTGAGCTTTTCCGTGCCCTCGGCGATGTCCAGTTGCGACACGAAGTTCTCATAGCCGGAGATCATCACCATCACCAGCAGGCCACCGACCAGGGCCATGTCGATCAGCGACAGCAAGACCAGGATCAGGTCGGCCTCGGCCAGCGAGAAGATGTTGGGCAGCACATGGAAGATCTCCTGAAAGAACTTCAACGCCAGCGCCAGCAGGCCCAACGACAGACCAAAGTAGATCGGTGCGAGCAGCCAGCGCGAGGCGTACATCGCATTTTCGATAAAGCGTTCCATTGAGCAAATCACCAGGTGGCGGGAAAAACGAGCGCGAGTATACCAGCCGCCTGTGACAGAAAAAGCCCGCGACACGCTGCCGCAGGCGGCGTGTGGGGTGAGCTCGGGCGCTTCAGGTGTCCGGGTTGGACTGCAGGTCGCCCACGTGATGTACCCGCTCGCCGTTGATGCGCCGCAACTGGGCCTGCAGGTGCACGCACCAGATCTGCGGGTCGTCAGTCACCTTGTAGCCGTGCAGGGTAAGGCTGTCGACGATCGCGCTGAGTACCGACTCGGCCACGAACGGCCCATGAAACGGCCCTTGGGCCTTGATGGCGGAAGGTTGCTCGCCAGCCATGCCGGCGGCGAACAGCAGTGTCCACATGCCGGTGTCTCCGGCCAATGGGCGGATACGGCATTCAATGCGGGTCACCAGGCCCAGGCACTGACGGGTGAGGCTGAGGGTACGCGGCATGGCGACGGTCCTCGGTGAAACGTTGCGCAGCCTGTGGCAAGGCTGTTTCGATCCTTTACCTACGACTGTCCCTGCCCTTGAGAATAGAAGAAATCCGCCGGCGACAAGCGGTCGGCGCCGAGTGGTCACGTCATTCAAAAGGCGACGGTGGCTGACAGACCGCTTTCGCTGGCAAGCCAGCTCCCACAGGGATCAGCGCAGTCCTTGTGGGAGCTGGCTGGCCAGCGAAGGGGCCACCACGGTCTCAGGAAGGCTTGACCTGCGCCAGCGCCTCTTCGGCCAACGCCTTCTCGGCCTCCTTCAGGTCCTCTTCACTGATCATCTCGGCAATCACCCGCAGCCGCTCCACCACCCGTGCGTTGATGCTGCCTTCGGGAAACTCGCCCTCCTCGTTCGGTTGCCCCGCCGCTCGCCCACCAGCAGGCTCAGCGCCTCGTCGGCCTGGCTCACCGCGTACACGTGGAACTGCCCGGCGCGCACCGCCTGCAACACCCGCTCATCGAGCATCAGCGTGGCCACGTTGGCCCGCGGGATGATCGCGCCCTGCTCGCCGGTCAGGCCGCGGGCCTCGCACAGGCGGAAGAAGCCCTCGATCTTCTCGTTGACCCCACCCACCGCCTGCACTTCACCAAACTGGTTGATCGAGCCGGTGATCGCAAAGCACTGCTTGAGCGGGGTCCTGGACAAGGCCGAGATCAGCGTGCAGGCCTCGCCCAGCGAGGCGCTGTCGCCGTCCACATAGCCGTAGGACTGCTCCAGCGCGATACTGGCCGAGATCGCCAGCGGGAACTCCTGTGCATACCGGCTGCCCAGGTAGCCGGTGAGGATCATCACGCCCTTGGAGTGAATCGGCTGGCCCAGGTTGACCTCGCGCTCGATGTCGACGATGCCGCTGCCGCCGGGGTACACCGTGGCGGAGATACGCGCCGGCACACCGAAGGCCGAATCACCCACCTCCAGCACCGTCAGCCCATTGCACTTGCCCACTGCCGCACCTTCGGTGTCGATCAGGATGATCCCGGCCAGCATGTCGTCGAGAATCCGCGCCGACACCCGCCCGGTGCGCGTGGCCTTGGCCTTGAGCGCGCGCTCGATGTGGCCGGCGTCGGTCATCTCGTCGTTGGCCAGGTGGCGGATGAAGTCCGCCTCGCTGACCAGCTGGAACAGGTCACCGATACGCGCCGACAAACGCCCCTGGTGCTCGGCCAGGCGCGCACTGTAGGTGGCCAGACGCGCCACCGCGTCGGCAGTCAGCGGCGCCATGCCCTCCTCGCTGGTGCGGGTCTTGAGCAACTGGGCGAACTGCTCCAGGCTCTCGTCGACCATCGGGATGTCTTCGTCGAAGTCCACCAGCACCCGGAACATCTCCTGGAAGTCCGGGTCATGGTCCTGCAGCGCGTAGTACAGCTGGCGCGCGCCGATGATCACGACCTTGACCTGCAACGGGATCATCTGCGGGGTAAGCGTCACGGTGGCCAGGCGGCCGTATTCGCCCAGCGGCGACTCCATCTTCAGCTTGCGCGATTGCAGGGCACGCTTGAGCGCGTCCCACACGAACGGTTCACCGAGCATCTTCTCCGCTTCCAGGATCAGGAAGCCGCCGTTGGCACGGTGCAGCGCACCCGGGCGTAACTGCCGGTAGGTGGTGTACAGCGAGCCCTGGTCGTTGCCGTACTCGATGCGGCCGAACAGGTTGTCGTAGGTCGGATGCGGCTCGAACACCACCGGCGCACCGCCGCTGGCGTGATGGCCGACCACCAGGCTCGGCGCGTACTGCTCTTCGAGCATCTTGCGCGCCAGTGCATCGGTCTTGCTGTCGTCGACCAGTTGCTCGACCACGGTGCGCAGCAGGTTGACCTGCATGGCCTGCAGGTAGGCGCATACCGCAGCGTTCTCGGCGTACTTTTCCGACAACGGCGCCAGCAGCGGCTGCAGGGCCAGGGTGATGGTCTCTTCGTTGAGCTGGCGCAGTTGATTGTTGGACTCGCGCTTCCATTGCGGCAGGCTGGCGAGCTCTTCGTTGAGGCGCTCCTCAAGCCCGGAGATGTCTTCGTGGAAGCGCTCGCGCTCGGCTTCAGGCAACTGGGCGAACTCGGCTTCGTCCAGCGCCTTGCCATCGGCCATGGGCGTGAAGGCAACGTTGCTGCTGTCGCGGTACAGGGCCACGTCCTTTTCCAGCGAGAGCCGCTCGATCACGTCCAGGGCGCGGTCATAGCGCTGGTTGAAGGCGCGGTCGATGGCGCTTTTCTTCTGCTGGTAGGACGGGTGCTCGAACACCGCCGGGAAGGTCGCCAACAGGTTGTCGATCAGCCCGCTGATGTCGGCGATGAACGCGCCGGCGCTGCCCGACGGCAACTCGAAGGCCTTGGGCTCGCGGGGCTCGTCGAAGTTGTTGACGTACAGCCAGTCGGACGGGGTCTGCAGGCGCTTGCCTTCGGCCTTGAGGTAACGTTTGACGAACGAGAAGCGGCCGGTGCCCGGCTCGCCCATGACGAATACGTTGTAACCGGGACGTGGCATGGCGACGCCGAACTGCAAGGCTTCGACAGCACGTTCCTGGCCTAGCACACCGCGAAAGGGCTCCAGATCATTGGTGGTGGAAAAGGCGAACTGTTCAGCGGAAAACGGCCGGGTCAGGGCTTCGGGCGCAAGACGCAGGCTCGCAGCAACAGAATCGGGCATCGGGCTTCCTTACTTCGGCGGGGCGGATGACGGCATTCTGGCGCCGCCTGCGCCCGGCTTGCAAGGCTCTTCAACGCTTTATGCAGCGGGGTCGAAAAGCTGCCCCACGTCAATTTTTTCAAGCAATCTTTCGCAATTAATTACGGAACCCTTAGAACATGCCTAAACTCCAAACTGCGCGGCTGGGTAAACAACCGACCCGTCCTGGCAACTGAACCTACAGACATGCCAGATAACCCTGACCTTTGGTTTGAACATCAGAAAGAGAACAATGCTATGAAACGGATTCTTCTGGGTACTCTGTTCACCGCAGTTTCGCTCAACGCCATGGCCCAGGCGCCAGGCGGCCCGGACTGCGGCTGGGGCAACATGCTGTTCGAGGGCCAACGCGGCACACCGGCTCACTTCCTTGCGTCCACCACCAACGGTACCTCCGGCAACGCCACCTTCGGCATGACCTCGGGCACCAACGGCTGTTCCACCAACGCGGCACTGACCTACGGCGGCAAGTCGTGGATCGCCATGAATGGCATGCTGAACGAACTGTCCGAAGACATGGCGCAAGGCCAGGGCGAAGCACTGACCACCTACGCGGTGGTACTGGGCGTTGCACCGCAAGACCGGGCGCACTTCGCCGCCGTGACCCACCAGCACTTCCAGGAAATCTTCACGACTGCCGACGCAACCGCAGAAGATGTTCACACCAACACCCTCGCCGTCCTGAAAAGCGACGCCCGCCTGGCCAAATACGCCACCCCGGCTTAAGCTCGGCCCACCCGCCCCTGGATGGGGCGGGTTGTTTGCCCGCCTCTATCGGCATCATTCAGACGTAGTTGCCCGACATGCTCAAACGCCTTGCCTACCTGGTGCTGTGTGCCTGTGCACCGCTGCACGCTGCTGCCGCAGTTGATGATTCGCGCCTGCGCGCGCTGGCCTCTGATCGCTACTGGATATCCCTGGGCCACTACGAGACGGCCAAACTTGGCGGCTGGCGCAGCTATGTCGACGACCCGCGCTTCTTCCTGGCCAAGGACGGTGCGCACCACCCCGAGCACGAGCTGCGGGCCACCTACGAGGCGTTGTATGCCCCAGCCAGCCTGGGCGACAAGCATGCCCAGTGCGTATTTCCCGCACGCACCCGCTGGCTGCGCGATCAGCTGCAACTGCGCGACCTGCCGGCCCCCGACTGCAAGGACTACACGCAGTGGTTCAAGGACGTCTCGCCGCACAGCGCGGTGATGATCTTCCCAGCCGCCTACCTCAACAGCCCGTCGTCGATGTTCGGGCACACGCTGCTGCGTATCGACCAGGCAGGTGTGCAAAGCGACAACACCGCGCTGCTGAGCTACGCGATCAACTTCGGTGCCTACATCGAAGGCAATGACAACAGCATCCTGTATGCCTGGAAGGGCCTGATGGGCGGCTACCCGGGCCTGTTCGCGCTGGTGCCCTACCAGGAAAAGCTGTCCGAATACCGCAGCCTGGAAAACCGCGACCTGTGGGAGTACCGGCTGAACCTGACCCCGGAAGAAACCGGGCGCATGGTCGAACATATCTGGGAGCTCAAGCAGATCCAGTTCGACTACTTCTTCTTTGACGAAAACTGCTCGTACCGCCTGCTGGAACTGTTGCAGGTGGCACGGCCGAGCCTGGACCTGACCTCGCAGTTCCCGCTCACGGCGATCCCCACCGATACGGTCAAGGCGGTAAAGCAGGCCGGCCTGGTGGCACGCACCGACTACCGCCCGTCGCGCGAGCGCGAGTTGCTGGAGCGCGCCAAACCGCTGGACGCTGCCGAGCAGCAGCAGGTGCTGGCGGTGAGCGCCGATACTGCCCAACTGCACAGCGCCGAATTTGCCGCCCTGCCGCGCGAGCGCCAGGCGCTGGTGCAGGACGCCGCCTACCGCCTGGAGCGCTACCGCGCCAACGGCCAGGAGCGCGAACCCGGCGCGGGCCAAGCGCAGCTTCGAACTGTTGCGTGCAATCAACCGCAACCCGCCGCCACCGTTGCAGGTGGAGCGCCCGGGGCTGCCGGAAGACGGCCACCAATCGCGTACCTGGCAACTCGGCGTGGGCACCCGCGAGGACCGCGCGTTTGCCGAGTACGGCCTGCGCATGGCGTATCACGACCTCAATGACAATGCCTATGGCTTCCCGCTGGGTGCGCAGATCGAGATTCTGCAGCTCAAGGTGCGCCAGTACGAACGCAACGACTGGCAGGTGCAGCGCCTGGACCTGGCCACGATCCGTTCGCTGACGCCACGCAACGACCTGCTCAAGCCCTGGTCATGGCAGGTGACGGGCGGGCTGGAGCGGGTGCTGGGCAAACACCAGAACGAGGTGCTGGTCAGCCATGTGAATGGCGGTGCCGGCGGCACCTGGCAGTTGGGCGAGGACATGCTCGGCTTTGCCCTGGGCACGCTGCGGGTGGAGCACAACAATGACTTTGCCGCGTTTGTGGCACCGGCGGCTGGGTTCAATACCGGGGTGCTGTGGCGCAACGGGCTGGGCAACCTGAGCCTGGAAGCCAAGGGCGATTACTTCACCAATGGCCAAGTGCGCCGCAGCATGAGCCTGAACCAGCAGTGGGAACTGTCGCGCAACCTGGGGGTGCGCCTGAGTGCCAAGCGCGAGTTCAGCCAGTTGGCGGCGGCGCAGAACGAGGTGATGCTGGAAGTGAAGTGGTACAACTACTGACTCTTCGCCTGTAAGGCCGCCTTCGCTGGCAAGCCAGCTCCCACAGGGTTTTGTGGCGCATGCAACACCCTGGTTCAAGTGCTTCACACCGTTTTGACGCCCCTGCAACAAACCACCACCTAGACTTCACGCAATACGGTGGAGAGTCTGAACATGCGGTGGCGTTGGGTGCTGGTGGCGGTACTGCTGGGCGGTGCGCAAGCACCCATGAACAACTGATCAACCAGGGCTACCCGCCGCCCTACGCCGACGGGTTCCAGGACGGCTGCAGCAGTGGCCGCCAGGCCGCCGGGATCATGGCCGGGGATTTTCGCAAGGACGTGCCGCGCTACCTGCACAATCGCCAGTATGAAACCGGTTGGGACGATGGCTTTCGCCAGTGCCAGGCCATGCAGCAGACCCAGGATGCGCAGGACTACCGCGCCCGCCACTGGGACGAGCGCGAAGAACAATGGCAGCAGGAAAAGGACCGCGACGCCGCCCGCGCCTATCGACGCAGATAGACGGCAGCGCCCCTCGGGCCTGAAGGTTTACACCACGCCCTGCGCCAGCATGGCATCGGCCACCTTGACGAAGCCGGCGATGTTGGCGCCCTTGACGTAGTTGATGCGGCCGTTCTCTTCGCCGTAGTGCACGCACGCGTGGTGGATCGACTGCATGATGTTGTGCAGCTTGCTGTCCACCTCACCGGCCGTCCACAGCAGGCGCATGGCGTTCTGCGACATTTCCAGGCCGCTGACCGCCACGCCGCCGGCGTTGGACGCCTTGCCCGGGGCGAACAGGGTGCCCGCCTCGATGAAGATATCCACCGCCTCCAGCGTGGTTGGCATATTCGCGCCTTCGGCCACGCAGATGCAGCCATTGCGCAGCAGGGTGCGGGCGTCTTCGGCGTCCAGCTCGTTCTGCGTGGCGCACGGCAGCGCGATGTCGCACGCCAGGCTCCATGGACGCTGGCCGGCACGGAACTCCAGGCCGAACTGGTTGCTGAGTTCGCTCAGGCGGCCGCGTTTGACGTTCTTGAGTTCCATCAGCGCGTCCCACTGCGCGTCGTTCAGGCCGGCCTCGCAGTACAGCGTGCCTTCGGAGTCGGACAGCGAGATGACCTTGCCGCCCAGGTCCATGACCTTGCGCGCGGCGTACTGCGCAACGTTGCCCGAACCGGAAATGGCCACGCGGCGACCGTCGATACGCAGGCCGTCGCGCTTGAGCATTTCTTCGGCGAAATACACGCAACCGTAGCCGGTGGCTTCAGGGCGAATCAGGCTGCCGCCGTAGTTCATGCCCTTGCCGGTGAGTACCGAGGTGAACTGGTTGGCCAGACGCTTGTACTGGCCGAACAGGAAGCCGATCTCGCGGCCGCCCACACCGATGTCACCGGCCGGCACGTCGAGGTCGGCGCCGATGTGGCGATACAGCTCGCTCATGAAGGCCTGGCAGAAACGCATAACTTCGGCATCGCTCTTGCCCTTGGGGTCGAAGTCCGAACCGCCCTTGCCGCCGCCCATGGGCAACGAAGTGAGCGAGTTCTTCAGGACCTGTTCGAAGGCGAGGAACTTGAGCACGCCCAGGTTCACCGACGGGTGGAAGCGCAGGCCGCCCTTGTACGGGCCGATGGCGCTGCTCATCTGGATGCGGTAGCCGCGGTTGACCTGCACCTTGCCCTTGTCGTCGACCCACGACACACGGAACAGGATGGCTCGCTCTGGCTCGACCATACGTTCGAGAATGCCGGCCTGCAGGTAGTGCGGGTTGGCTTCGAGGAAGGGCCACAGGCTGCGCAGCACTTCTTCCACCGCTTGGTGAAACTCGGGCTGGGCAGGGTCGCGTTGCTTGAGACGCGCGAGGAAATCTTCGACGGATTCGATCATGGAGACATTCACCAGAGAGAGTTGGACTTATTGGTTTTTTCAGGACTTTACCAAGAACCACTCGCACCGCAACAGGGCAAAATGTCGTTTTTATGAAATTAAATGGTGCATTTCTATAAATGTATACACGTATGGGCCCCTTCGCTGGCAAG
>NZ_JAAHBU010000233.1 GCF_010671725.1 Pseudomonas brassicae
GGCTTGCCAGCGAAGGGGCGTTGAGCCTTATACAGACTGCGCCGACACCACCCACTCATGCGGCTGCACATAACCGCGCACCCAGCCCAGCACCTCTGCCGCCGGCATCGGCCGGGCAATTCCGTAGCCCTGCGCCACTTCACACCCCAGCCCCATCAGCACTTCACCATGCTCGACCGTCTCCACCCCTTCGGCAATCACCTGACGCCCGAAGGCCCGCGCCAACCCGATCACCGCGCGAGTCAGGGCCAGGTCATCCTGATCATGCAGGATGTCGCGCACGAATGACTTGTCGATTTTGATGGTCTGCGTCGGCAGCCGCTTGAGGTAGCTCAACGAGGAGTAGCCGGTGCCAAAGTCATCCAGCGAAAACTGCACGCCCAACTGCTGGCAGGCTTCCAGGCATTCGCTGACCCGCTGGATGTTCTCGATCGCCACCGACTCGACGATCTCCAGGTCCAGCATGCGCGGCGCCACGCGCTCATGGTCGGCCAGCAACAGGCGCAGGCGCTCGACAAAGTCGGCACGCTGAAAATGCCGCGCGGCGATGTTCACGCTCACCGACCAGCGATACCCGGCCTGCTGCCATTGCTGCATCTGCGCCATGGCCTGCTCGATGACCCATTCGCCGATGTCCACGATCAGGTCGGTCTGCTCCACCAGCGGCAGGAACTGTGCCGGCGGCACCAGCCCCTTGAGCGGATGCTGCCAGCGCAACAACGCTTCAAAGCCCAGTACCGCGCCGCTGCGCATGTTCACCTTGGGCTGATAGAACAGGCGCAGTTCACCGCCCTTGAGCGCACGGCGCACGCGCTCCACCGTCTGGTGCGTGGCCTTGACCTCCTGATCCAGCAACACATCGAACAGATGAAAACGGTTTCGCCCGCTCTGCTTGGCCACGTACATGGCCTGATCGGCATGGCGCAACAGGGTATCGGCATCGTCATTGTCAGACGGGTACAGGGTAACCCCGATGCTGGCGCTGACGCTGATCTGCTGGTCTCGGATCGAATACGGCGCCGCCACGGCCGACAGCACACGGCCCAACACCGTGCGCAACTGTGCAGGGTTTTCGACATGGCGCAGGATCAGCACGAACTCGTCACCGGACAAGCGCGCCACCGCATCGCCACCGCGCAGGATACCCTTGAGGCGTACCGCCACCTCCACCAGCAGCAGGTCGCCGCTGGAATGCCCGTAGCCGTCGTTGACCGCTTTGAAGCCATCCAGGTCGAGCATGCACACCGCCAACGCGGAGCGCTCGGTGCGCGAGAACTCCAGCGCCTGGTTCAGCAGGTCGGAAAGGTACGCACGGTTAGGCAACCCGGTGAGCACGTCGTGCCCCACTCGCCATTGCAGGGTATGCACAAGCTGGCGCTTCTCGCTGACGTCAAAGCGGATCGATACATACTTGCGCACCTTGCCGGTGGCCGGGTCGAGCAACGGCACCATGGTGCTGTCGACCCAATACAGCGACCCATCCTTGGCGCGATTGCAGATCTCGCCCTTCCACACCTTGCCCGCCACCAGTGACTGCCACATGCCGGCAAAGAACTCACGGCCGTGCAGGCCGGAATTGAGGATGCGGTGATTGGCCCCCAGCAACTCGTCGCGGCGGTAGCCGGAGATGCTGCAGAACTGCTGGTTGACGTAGGTGATACGCCCGCTCAGGTCGGTTTCGGAAAAGATCGCGGCCGCATCGACGGCCGCGCGGTAATTATCATCCATGATGCGTGACCACCCTGACAGCTATCGGTTGAAGCGTTCAACCAACGCACGCAGGCCAGAAGAAATATGCTCCAGTTCACCCCCGCGCGTGGCGGCAGCATTGGCGTTGTCGGCGGTTTTCTGCACGGTGCCGGCCACCCGGTTGATCTGCCGCGATACGTCCTCGGCCACATGCGACTGCTCCTGCGAAGCGGCAGCCATCTGCTGGGTCATGTCGGTGATGCGTTCGACCGCCTGGCGGATGCCCTGCAGGGCCTGTTGCGCCTCGACCACCTGGGCCACGCCCTGTTCGGCTTCCTGGATGCCCAGGCTGGCAATGCTCACCGCGTCCTCGGCGCCACTGCGCAAGGTTTCGATGATGCCCTGGATCTGCTGGGTCGACTCACGGGTCTTGCCCGCCAGCGCGCGCACCTCGTCGGCCACCACGGCAAAACCGCGCCCCTGCTCGCCGGCCCGCGCGGCTTCGATGGCGGCGTTGAGGGCCAGCAGGTTGGTCTGGTCGGCGATGGCCTGGATCACACTGGCGGCGAGCATGATGTCCTGGGTCTGCCCGGCCAGCCGGCCGACCGCCTGGTTGATCTGGGTCACGGTGCTGGCCAGCAGCTGGATGGCCTCACGCGAGGTACCCGCAACCTGGCTGCCCTGCTCGGCCAGCAGGTTGGCAGTGCCGGCCTCGCTGGCGGTCTGCTGTACATGCACGGCAACTTCGGCAATGGACGCCGCCATTTCGGTCATGGCGGCGGCCGTCATGTCGGTTTCGGCGCGCTGCTCGAGCAGCGCCGACTCGGTGGTGCTCGACAACCGGCTGGAGTCGGTGGCGGCCACGGCCATCTGGTTGGCCAGGTCGCTCAGGCGGGTGAGCGCAGTCTTCAGGCGCGCCTCTTCGCTGATCAGGATCATCTGCAACTGCGCGGTGGGGCCCAGTGCATCGCTGTAAGTCAGTGCGCTGATAGGGTCGGAAAAGGTCTGCGGGGTACTGTGCACGATCTGCTGCAATTGCTGGCGCAGACGGCTGTGCCCCCACAGCCCCACGGCAGCGAACAGGCCCACGGTGATGACGTGGGCAGGCAGCCCGGCTACCCACTGATGGGCGCCAAGGGCCAACCCGGCGGCCACCATCGGCACGCCCAGCACCCTGGCCTGCACCGCCAGGCGGCGCCCGCGCGACACGGCGGGCTTGCCTTCGCGCAAACGTGCGTACAGCGCTTCGGCACGCTGCACCTGGTCACGAGTGGGCTTGATGCGCACCGACTCATAGCCGACCAGCCGCCCGTTCTCGAGCACCGGCGTGACGTAGGCGCTGACCCAATAGAAATTGCCGTTCTTGCAGCGGTTCTTGACGATCCCCATCCAGCTCTGGCCGGCCTTGAGGTACTGCCACATCAGCGCGAACACCGCAGGTGGCATATCGGGATGGCGCACCAGGTTATGACTGCTGCCAATCAGTTCGGCCTGGCTGAAACCACTCATGGCGGCAAATTCAGCATTGCAGTAGGTGATGTTACTGGCGGTATCGGTGGCCGAAATCAGCCGCTGGTGTTCGGGAAAAGTCTGTTCGACAGCCGTGACCGGCAGATTGAGACGCACTTTAAAGCTCCATGGGGTGCACGCCAACGCCCTGACTGCGGGCCTTGAAACCTTGTGCCTGAAATTCGGTCCTAACAGGGGATTCTACGAAAACCATCACCTTTTGCAAGGTTTAGTGATGGATAGTGACGTTGTATAACGCGAAAATTTATCGTTAAGTTCTTGATTCTAAATGGGAATCGACGATGGATATATCAAGTTTGGGTCCGGCCATAAGACGCTACCGCAAGGTAGCCGGGCTTACTCAGGCTGAACTTGGCGAAAAAACCGGTTTTGACCCCAAGACCATCAGCCGGTTTGAAACCGGCAACTACACCCCCAGTGTCGAAGCGCTGTTCACCTTTGCCGACGTGCTGGGCGTCAAGCTCAATGCCTTTTTCGCGGACCTGGACAATGCCGACGAACAGCGCGCCTACCTGTTCGGTGTCATTCACAAAGCCCCGCCCAAGGACCTGGGCAAATTGATTGCGGCGGTAGATCTGGCCCTGTCCAAGGCTTGACCACCGCCCCTGCAAAAGCGTGACAGGTGCGTGCTTGAGCCGCTTGAAGCGCTTTTGCCTTAGCACCGCGCCACAACTGGTCAGACCGGTAAAACCAATTTCTGGCCATTTGTCCGCAAACCACTTGCAAACCCGCAAAACGGGCGCCTACACTGCACCTGCACTGGACATACCGGTAAGACCACAATAATTAAGTCTGTCGCTCAGCGCTTGCGCCAGAAGCCCAGACACCGACCAGAGATCCCTCCCATGCTCAAATGGTGCTCGCGTTCGATCTTCCTGCAAGTAGTGCTCGGCCTGATGCTTGGCATCGCCTGCGGCTTGAGCTTTCCTGAAGTTTCCATGCAACTCAAACCCCTGGGCGACGGCTTCATCAAGCTGATCAAGATGCTCATCGGGCTGATTGTGTTCTGCGTAGTGGTCAGCGGCATTTCCGGCGCTGGCGACCTGAAGAAAGTGGGCCGAATCGGCCTCAAGTCCGTCATCTACTTCGAAGTACTGACCACCATCGCGCTCGTCCTGGGCCTGGTGCTCGCCTTTACCTCCGGTATCGGCACCGGTGCCAACATCCATCTGGACCAGCTGTCCACCGCCGACGCCGGCGCGCTGGCCGAGCGCGGCCAGCACATCCAGGGCACCGCTGCGTTCCTGATGGGCCTGATCCCCAATTCGGTGATCGGTGCCTTTGCCGACAACAACATCCTGCAGGTGCTGCTGTTCGCGGTGCTGTTCGGCAGCGCGCTGAACCTGGTGGGTGAAGCCGCCTCGGGCATCACCCGCCTGATCAACGAACTGAGCCACGTGATCTTCCGCATCATGGGCATGATCGTGCGCCTGGCACCGATCGGCGTGTTCGGCGCCATCGCCTTCACCACCAGCAAATATGGCCTGGACTCGCTGCAGCACCTGGGCGGCCTGGTCGCGCTGTTCTACGTGACCTGTGCAGGGTTCGTGCTGGTGATCCTGGGCACGGTGATGCGCGTCTCGGGGCTCAAGCTGTTTCCATTCCTCAAGTACATGCGCGAAGAGCTGAGCATCGTGCTGGGTACGGCCTCGTCCGATGCCGTGCTGCCGCAGATCATGCGCAAGCTTGAGCACCTGGGCATTGGCAGCTCTACGGTCGGCCTGGTGATCCCGACCGGCTACTCGTTCAA
>NZ_JAAHBU010000234.1 GCF_010671725.1 Pseudomonas brassicae
CCAGGTAGGCCAGGCCGACCAGCGCCGTGCCCCCCACCAGCAGGCGCTCGCGCCCCCAGCGTCGGGCTGCGCGGCTGGCCAGCAACTGGAAGCCGGCCATCGTCCCCGAGTAGGCGCCGCGCAGCAGCCCGACCTGGGCCAGGCTCAGGCCGAACTGTGCCTGCCACAACGGCAGCAGGACATAGATCACATCGGTCAGGCCATCATGCACCGCATGCGCACTGCAGCCGGCCAGCAGTGAGCGCCGGCGCAGCGAAGTGTCGTGGGTGAGTGCGGCGTCACGGGGTACCGTTTCTTCCATGGGCGACGAATCCTTTGCGCTCGGTGAGGCGCTCGTAGTAGGCCCGAACCGCTGGGAACTCCGGGTGCTCCAGCGGCGTTTCGAACCAGCGGTTGACCGACAGCCCGAGGGCAATGTCGGCCAGCGAGAAGTGCTCGCCGCTGACGTAGGCGCCGGTTGCCTGCAGTTGCCGGTCGAGGATCTGCATGTTGCGCGTCCAGCGCTCGCAGGCGCTGGCCAGGGCGGCCGGGTCCTGGTGTTCGGGCGAGTGACGCACCAGCGACAGGAACGCATAGCTCCATGCGCCGTTGAGGTCAGTGGCCTGCCAATCCAGCCACTGGTCGACCCGCGCGCGCAGCCTGGGCTGGCCGGGGTACAGGTGTTGCCCGTCGTACTGATTGGCCAGGTAGCGGATGATCGAGTTCGACTCCCACAGCACGAAGTCGCCGTCCTTGATCACCGGCACCATGGCGTTGGGGTTGAGTGCGGTAAACCCCGGCGTGTGCGTCGACTGAAACCCCGAGCCCCAGTCTTCGCGCTCGAAGGCGATACCCAGCTCGGCGCAGGTCCACAGCACCTTGCGCACGTTGATCGATGAGGCTTTGCCGAGTATCTCAAGCATGGGAATGTCCTGGCGGGGCGGTGGAAGGCTGCTGGCGATTGTCACCTCGCTGACGCGTTTGCGCCAGTGCGCGCAGGGAGGGGACGGAACTCTTGTTGCGCGCTGGCTATCCTATGGGATGTAGCTATTCCACTCTGGAGGCACCGTCATGCGTCGCATACTGCTGGTTTCTTCGCTTGTGCTCTGTCTGCCGTTCGGCACGGCCCTGGCCCGTGTGGATGCTGGCGATGTCGCCACGTCTGCCGGGGTGTCCGCTTCGCTGTACTCAACGTTCAAGGACGACAAGATCGTAATTCCGGCGCGCGATGACGCTTCTACCTTCATCGCCAGTGGCGGGGCCATCCGGGGCGTGTACCTGGAGTCGATGCTGCAGCGCATCCGCCAGCAGAACCCCGACCTGAAGGCGAGCGATGAAGAGCTGGCCAAGGCGATCCTCACGCAGGATGAGGTGGGGGCGGGGCGCTGACAGGCCTCTGCGCCCGGCACACAGGGGCCCGTACCGTCAGGCGTGCGGCACTGGCCCTTTGGCGGATGCACCCGCGTATTCGGGCTTGAGTCGACCCTGCGCATCCAGCAGGTAGGCATCCATGATCTCGCGCACCACCGGCCCGGCCACGCGGCCCCCCGCTTCACCGTTCTCGATCATTACCGCAACCGCGATGCCGGGGCGGTCCGCCGGTGCAAAACCCACGAACAGCGCGTTATCGCGGTGGCGCTCCAGGGTCTTGTTGCGGTTGTAGCGCTCGCCCTGCTTGATCGCCACCACCTGCGCCGTGCCGCTCTTGCCGGCAATCCGGTACTGCGCCCCGGCCGCTGCGGCACGCGCGATACCGCGTGGCGCGTGCATCACCATCTGCATGCCCTGGTTGACCTGATCCCATGCATGGCCGTCACGCAGCACGATGTTCGGCATCGGGTGGGTGTCCAGCGGCGCCACGTCGCCCACCCGCATTGCCAGGTGCGGGCGGTGCCAGACGCCCTTGCTGGCCAGCAGGCTGGTGGCCTGGGCGAGTTGCAACGGCGTCACTTGCATGTAGCCCTGGCCAATCCCGAGGATCAGTGTTTCACCCGGAAACCAGGCCTGGCGACGGTTTGCCCGCTTCCAGGCCGCAGATGGCATCAGCCCCGGGGCTTCCTCGAACATGTCCAGCGAGACTTTCTGCCCCAGGCCGAACTCGCTCATGTAGTCATGCAGGCGTTCCACCCCCAGCTTGTGCGCCAGGTCGTAGAAGTAAGTGTCGTTGGAACGCATGATCGCGCTGTACATATCCACCCAGCCATCGCCGCTGCGGTTCCAGTTGCGGTACTTGTGCTCATAGTTGGGCAACTCGTAGTAGCCGGGGTCGAATACCCGGCTGGCCGGTGTGATCACGCCGCTGTCCAGGCCGGCAATCGCCACCTGCGGCTTGATCGTCGAGCCCGGCGCGTACAGCCCGCGCAGTACGCGGTTGAACAACGGGCGGTCGATCGAGTCGCGCAGCGCGGCGTATTGGCTGAAGCTGATGCCTTTGACGAACAGGTTGGGGTCGAAGCTCGGGTTGCTGACCATGGCCAGCACCTCGCCGGTGGCCGGGTCCAGCGCCACCACCGAACCGCGTCGATCCCCCAGGGCGTTCTCCGCTGCCTGCTGCAAGTGCGCATCCAGGCTCAGCACGATGTTGGCCCCCGGTACCGGGTACTGGTGCTTGAGCACCCGCATGATGCGGCCCTGGGCGTTGGTCTCGACTTCTTCGTAGCCCACATGACCGTGCAACTGGGCTTCGTAGAAATGTTCGATGCCGGTCTTGCCGATGGACTGCGTACCACGGTACTCGGTGCTATCGAGCTGCTTGGCTTCCTTCTCGTTGATGCGCCCCACATAACCGACCGAGTGGGCGAAATGGGGGCCCATGGGGTACTCGCGAATGAACTGCGCCTCGACCTCCAGCCCTGGCAGGCGGAACTGGTTGACCGCGATCAGCGCGATCTGCTGCTCGGTCAGGCCGAACATCAGGGTTACCGGTTCGAAGGGCTTGCGCCCACGCCGCAGGTCTTTTTCGAAGCCCAGGCGGTCTTCCTCGCTCAGGCCCAGGATCTGCACCAGGCTGTCCAGTACCTGGGGCGTATCGCCAGCGCGTTCGCGGGTCAGGGTCAGGTTGAAACTGGGTTTGTTGTCGGCCAGCACTTCGCCGTTGCGGTCGTAGATCAAGCCGCGTTCCGGCGCGATGGGCAGCACATGCACGCGGTTGTTCTGCGACACGGCCGAATGGTAATCGTGCTGCACCACCTGCAGTACGTACAGCCTGCCTACCAGCACCGCCACCAGCGCGAGCACAAACACGGCACACGCCACCAGCCTGCGGTTGACCAGGTGGGTTTCTTTTTCGTGATCCTTGAGCGGAATCGGTTGCGGCATGTGCAGACTCTTGCGAAAGCGGGTACGTCGCGCTTATCGACCAGAGGCGCGGGCGGACGGCGATCCTACGCAGGGCGGCCGATGGTCTCAAGGTTGTGGGTGCGTCCGTGCGTGCCCGACAGCGTCTGCCGCCCTTTAATCGGGGGCCTGCGCGCACATGAAGAATTGTTCATGGGTTGCAGCGTCGGTGCGCGAACGACGACAGGCACTTGCATGCGCACTACGCTCGGAATACTGTATGGATAATCAGTACAGAGGCCTGCCCCCATGCAACTCATCGCCAAGCTCGGCATTCTTGCCGACGCCGCCAAATACGACGCCTCGTGTGCCAGCAGCGGTGCGCCCAAGCGCAGCTCGCGGGGGCGCGAGGGGCTTGGCGCCACCGACGGCGTGGGCATCTGCCACAGCTATACCCCCGACGGGCGCTGTGTGTCGTTGCTCAAGGTGCTGCTCACCAACTTCTGCCTGTACGACTGCCAGTACTGCGTCAACCGCCGCTCCAGCAATGTGCCCAGGGCGCGCTTCACGCCGGAGGAGGTGGTACGCCTGACCCTGGATTTCTACCGGCGCAACTGCATCAGCGGGCTATTCCTGAGCTCGGGCATCATCCGCTCTGCCGACTACACCATGGAGCAACTGATCCGGGTGGCGCAGTTGCTGCGCGAGGAGCACCAGTTTCGCGGTTACATCCACCTCAAGACGATTCCCGACGCCGACCCGCTGCTGATCGAAGAAGCCGGCCGCCTGGCCGACCGCCTCAGCGTCAACATCGAACTGCCCACCGAAGCCGGCCTCAAGCGCCTGGCCCCGGAAAAACAGGTCAGCACCATTCGCCAGGCCATGGGCACCATCCACCGCGGCCAGCAGGCCGTGGCGGGCGAGCTGAAGGCGCCGCGCTTCACCCCGGCGGGGCAGAGTACCCAGATGATCGTGGGCGCCGATGCCACCGACGACAGCACCATCCTGCTCAATGCCGAGTCGCTGTATCAGGGGTATGGGCTGCGACGCGTCTACTATTCGGCGTTCAGCCCGATCCCCGACAGCCCCAGCAGCGTGCCGCTGGCAGCGCCGCCGTTGTTGCGCGAGCACCGCCTGTACCAGGCCGACTTTCTCATGCGCGGCTATGGCTACACGGCTGGCGAACTGCTGACCACCTCAAGCAACCTGGCACTGGACATCGACCCCAAGCTGGCCTGGGCGCTGGCCAACCGCGAGGTGTTCCCGCTCGACGTGAACCGCGCCGAACCGGCGTTGCTGGCACGCATTCCGGGCATCGGTCTACGCAGCGTGCAGCGCCTGGTGGCACTGCGCCGTGAGCGGCGCATCCGCTATGACGACCTCATCCAGCTGCGCTGCGTGCTCGACAAGGCGCGCCCGTTCATCGTCACCAGCGACTACCGCCCGCCGCTGGCCGACATGCGCAGCAGCCTGCTGCATGCACGCCTGCGTGAGCCGCAGCGCCCGTGCAGATGGGGTTGTGGGGGTGATCGCGCTGGACTGCGACGACCACTTCGGCACCTGGCGTGACCAGGCCCGCGTGCTGCTTGGCCATGGCATCGACCCCACCGACGTGGTGTGGTCGAGCGGCCCGATGCTCGACCTGCTGGCCGTGCCTGCGGCGTTGCCGCAAGGGCCGGGCCCCTACCGCACGCGGGTGCCGGCGGCCTTGCTGGGGCAGTTGGAGCAGGCTGCGCGCTATCGCGGCGAGCAGCGCTGGAACCTGCTGTATGAAGTGCTCTGGCGCGTTGCCCATGGTGATCGTACCGCGATGCTGGCAGGCGATCGCCTGGGCAGTGAGCTGCAGCGGCGGATCAAGCAGGTCAGCCGCGAAGCCCATCACCTGCACGCCTTCGTGCGCTTCGTGCCATTGCCAGCGGGGTTGGCCGAACAGCTGCAACTGGACCTGGTGGCGTTTCACGAGCCGGCCCACGACATCCTCGAAAGCGCCAGCAGCCACTTTGCCGATCGCCTGGGCCGGCAGCGTTGGTTGATCGCCACCCCGCGCGATGGCATTCGCTTCGACGGCCAGGCGCTGGAGTACCAGCGCCAATGCCCCGAGGCCTGGCGCCAGTGGGCGTGCCACGCCGACGATCCGGGTGCAGAGCTGTGGCGCACCTATTACCGGCACACCTTCAACCCGGCGCGGGTCAACCCCGACGCCATGCGCCAGCACATGCCCGGGCGCTTCTGGCGCCATTTGCCCGAGGGGCCGCTGATTGCGCGGCTGGTGGGGCAGGCGCGGCAAGGCAAGCAACGCGACGGGCAGGCACCGGAGGTGGGGCAGCAGGGTGGCAAGCGCATTGCGCTCGGGGAGGGCCTGAGCGCGCGGCTCAATCGACAATGAACAGTTTCGCCCCGGTTGTCGTGAACGAGCGGTGCCCCTCGGCATCGTTGCCCACCTGGTAGCTCATGCCGGGTGTCAGGGTGAACTGGCGGCCGTCTTCCAGTTCGGTGTGCAACTCGCCCTCCAGGCACAGCAGCACGTGGCCGCGCCAGCACCAGTGGTCTGCCAGGTAGCCGGCGGTGTAGTCGACCATGCGTACCCGCGCCGAACCGAACTGGCGGGTGCGCCAGTACGCCATGCCAGTCTGGCCCGCATGCTCGGTGGGTGCGATCGTTGCCCAGTCGGTGGTGCCGAAGGAAATGCCTGCCAGGTCCATGTATGCCTCGTTGATCATGCGTGTGGGCCTGCACGCTAACCGGCAGGTGTTGCCGGTGCCAGACACAGATCGGTTGGATTTCTTGCATACAGATGCGTGCTCAAGCACGGCTGTGTATGATCGGCGCGGGCCGATGCTGCCTGCCGCTCGCTCCCGAAGGGAAAGGTGAAAGCATTGCAGTTCCCCCAGACACTATCGTTTCTCTTGAACGTCGAGGTTTGGCAATGCGAGCACCGGCAGACCTCGGCACCAGGAGCAATGATGATTTCACTCGAACACGCCAAGCAAATGGCCAAGCGGTTGCGCGCCTCGCTGGTTGCACGCAACCAGGACGTACCTCACGCCACGGCACTGGAACTGGTCGCCCAGCAACTGGGTTACAAGGACTGGAACACGGCGGCGGCGTTGCTGCCCGCCGAACGCCCCCAGCCGGCGGTGACCTTCGACAGGCCAATCCCCATCCTGCGCAGTTTCGACGAAACCAAGGCCCGCGAGTTCTACCTCGACTTCCTCGGGTTCAGCGTCGAATTCGAACACCGGTTCGAAGCCGACCTGCCGCTGTACCTGGGCATCAGCCGTAACGGCCTGCAGTTGCACCTTTCAGAACACCACGGTGACGCCAGCCCTGGCTCGACGGTGTTTGTGCCTATGTACAACATCGAGGCGCTGCGCGACGAGTTGCTCGCCAAGCGCTATGGCTACGGTCGCCCGCAGATCGTGCAGCAGGGGTGGGGCCAGGTGCTGGAAGTGCATGACCCGTTCGGTAATCGGCTGAGGTTCTGCCAGGGCTGATACGCTTTCGCGGGCCGGGTGACACGGCCTGCGAAGCGTTCCCGGATTTGCCTACTGCTGCGCCAGAATGCTGCCCAGCAATCCCGGGAAGCGGCTGTCCAGCGCTTGCTGGCGCAGCGAATTCATGTGCGTGGTACCGACGTTGCGGGTATGCACCAGGCCGGCGTCGCGCAATACACGAAAATGATGCGACATGCTCGATTTGGGGCGGCCCCCATCGAGCTCGCCGCAGGTGGCTTCGGCGACCCCGGCCAGGTAGCGCACGATCTCCATGCGCACAGGATCACTCAGGGCGTAGAGCAGGCGCTCCAGGGTGAGGTCTTCGGGATTGGGATGGGTATAGGTTCGCATGGGGCACATGATAACGGGGCTTCCATGAATTGCCATAGTTCGATTATGATCGAACTATCGAACCTAAGCCGCTTCCTGGAGTGATCATGTCTGCCTTGTTTCAACCTTACACGCTCAAAGATGTCACCTTGCGCAACCGCATCGCGATCCCGCCGATGTGCCAGTACATGGCCAACGACGGCCTGATCAACGACTGGCACCATGTGCACCTCGCCGCCTGGCCCGTGGTGGCGCAGGCCTGGTGGTGGTCGAGGCGACGGCCGTTGCACCCGAAGGGCGTATCACGCCGGGCTGCGCCGGCATCTGGAATGACGAACAGGCCCAGGCATTCGTGCCGGTGGTCAATGCCATCAAGGCGGCAGGCTCCGTGCCCGGCATCCAGATCGCCCACGCCGGCCGCAAGGCCAGTGCCAACATTCCCTGGGAAGGCGACGATCATATTGCCGAAGGTGACGCCAGGGGCTGGGAAACCCTTGCCCCCTCCGCGATTGCCTTCGGTGCCAACCTGCCGAACGTGCCGCGTGCCATGACCCTGGACGACATCGCCCGTGTTCAGCAGGACTTCGTCGAGGCCGCACGCCGCGCCCGTGACGCGGGCTTTGAATGGATCGAGCTGCACTTTGCACACGGTTACCTGGCCCAGAGCTTCTTCTCCGAGCACTCGAACCAGCGTACCGATGCCTACGGTGGCAGCTTCGACAACCGTAGCCGCTTCCTGCTCGAAACCCTCGCAGCCGTGCGCGAAGTCTGGCCTGAGCACCTGCCGCTGACCGCGCGTTTTGGCGTGTTGGAGTATGACGGGCGTGACGAGCAGACGCTGGCCGAGTCCATCGAGCTGGCGCGCCGGTTCAAGGCCGGTGGCCTGGACCTGCTCAGCGTCAGCGTCGGCTTTACCATTCCTGACACGAACATCCCATGGGGGCCGGCATTCCTCGGCACGATCGCCGAGCGTGTGCGCCGTGAAGCCGACCTGCCGGTGACGTCTGCCTGGGGTTTCGGTACGCCGCAACTGGCCGAGGGTGCGCTGCAAGCAGGTCAGCTCGACCTCGTGTCGGTCGGCCGGGCCCACCTGGCAGACCCGCACTGGGCCTACTTCGCAGCCAAGGAGCTGGGTGTCGACAAGGCGTCCTGGACGTTGCCAGCGCCTTACGCGCACTGGCTTGAACGCTACCGCTGATCGCCGCACACGCCTGGCGTCAAGGTCAGGGCGTGGCCGCCAGCGTGCGGCTGCGCCCGGACACCGCAGGGAACAGCGCCGCGGCGGCCAGTGCACAGCCCCCACAGAGCCCCCAGAGCATGCCCCAGCCCCAGTGACTGACGGCTGCAGTGGCGGCAACGGGCGTTGCGAACAGCACCAGAAACACACCGGTGTTGCCCATCGCCAATGCGGTACCGGCGCGTTGGATACCGGCCACCGCGGCCAGTTCGGCGTACGCCACACCATGCCAGACCGATGCCATCACACCGGCCACCAGCACGGCCGCAGGCAGCAACAGGGCTGTCGCCACAGGCGAGCTGTCGAGCAGCGGCACGGCAATCCCCAACCCCCCGAACGTCAGTGTACTCAGCACCGCACAGCCTTTGAGAAACGCCCGGCGGTTGTTTCTGCGATCGGTCCATCGCCCACTCCACAGGCGTCCGACAATGGCGCCGACCTGCACCAGGGCCAGTATGATCGACACGGTCATTGCGCCGACGCCCAGGGCATCATGGAAAAACACCGCAGCGTAGGTCAGCACGGCAAACTGCGGCACGCAGAGCAGGCTGATGGCCGCTGCACTGCGCCAGACCTGCCTGTCGCCCAGCGGGCTGGCACGCACGGCGTCGGACCGGGCCGGCACCACGGGCGGTTCGTGAATCCAACAGGCCACCAGGGTGAAGCCCATCAGGCAAAGCACTGCGCCCGTACCGAATACCGCCTTGAAGCCATAGGTCGATGCCAGCCACGGCATCAGCAGTGCCCCCATCGCATAGCCGCCCGGCACGGCGGTTTGTCGAATGCTCATGGCCAGGCCACGATCGCTCGCCTGGAACCACAGCATGATGGCGCGCCCGCTGGCGGCATTCACGCTGCTGCCCAGCATGCCCGCCGCACACAGCCCGATCGCCAGGCTTGTTGCGCTGGGCGCATGCGCCGCATCGGCGGCCAGCAACAGCAGCACCAGCGCCACACTGAGCAGGCCGGTCAGCAGCACGGGACGGTCGCCCCAGCGATCTGTCAGCAAGCCCCAGGGTATTTCGCTGATCGCCGTCCCCAGACCGAGAATCCCCAGCACCAGCCCCAGCTCGCTACCAGACAGTTGATAACTGCTGCGCAGGTACACCGCCGTCGCCGGAACGCCCCCCACCATGCAGGAGAAACAGGCGTTGGCCGCGACGCCGGCCCCCAATACTTTCCAGCGATGCTGCTTGCCCAATGACATCGATCCTCTCCTGGCGTTTTCATTGTGAGGCGCAAGCGTGTCAGGTAACCTTCGTCCCGAATATCAAGTTATTTTCAGAACGGTCCCGAAAAACAGGATGAATATGCGTCCCGTCAGTTTCGACATCGATGTGTTGCGCAGCTTTGTGTACGGGGTGCAATCCGGCAGTTTTGCGCTGGCCGCTGACAAGCTTGCTCGCTCTACTTCCGCCATCAGTGCGCAGATGAAGAAACTCGAAGCCCAGGTGGGTGAGCCCTTGCTGCGCAAGGCGGGGCGCGGGCTGGCCCTGACCGAGGCGGGGGAGCAGATGTTTGCCTACGCGCAGCGGCTGGTCAGCCTCAATGACGAAGCGGTCTTCGCCGTGTCACAGGCCTCCTTGCAGGGTTGGGTAAGCCTGGGCCTGCAAGAAGACCTCAGCGGGTTTCTGCCCTCGGTGCTGGGGCAGTTTGCCCGTGCACACCCCAAGGTACGGGTGCAGGCGCGCATCGCCCGCAACGCCGAACTGCTCAGCCGTCTCGACAGTGGCGCGCTGGATGTGGCCGTGGTCTGGGGCGAGGGTGATGGCCGCCCTGGCGAGCGGATCGCCGACCTGCCGATGCGCTGGATCGGATCGCAGGCGCAACCGGTGATGTGGACGGCAGGCGCAGCGGCTCCGTTGCCATTGATCATGTTCGACTCGCCCTGTCCGTTCTACGCCGCAGCGACCCGCTGCCTGGAAGCAACGGGCCAGACGTGGCAGGTGTCGTTCACCAGTTCCAGCCTGCAGGGGTTGAGCGCCGCGACGCAAGCGGGCCTGGGCTACACAGTGAGAACACGGCTGGGGTTGCCGGCGGGCAATCGGCTTGTGGACGAACAGGCTGCCGGGCTGCCGCCGTTGCCCTCCATTGCCCTGACACTGTGCTACCGACAGGCCCGGCACTCGGCCGTGGTCATGCGCCTGGCGAGCATTGTGTCCGAGGCGATCCAGGCGCAGTTGAGCTGAGTGACTGGCGCTGTTCGGCCACCATCAGCAACGATTGCGGTAGCCGGCTTTGCGGGTGCTGAGGCTCTTGCAGAACGGCCAGTCGCAATCCCGCCATGTCCAGTGCATTCAGCCAGCTGGACAGGGTGCGCAAGTACCACGGCATGGGTTGCCACTGCCCCTCCAGCCCGGCGAAGGTCTCTTCACGCCAACCATCCTGATAATGGCCGGCCGCGGCGGTCCATGGATGCAGCGTCTGAATCACCAGCGCACCGCCAGGGGCAAGCCGTGCGTTCAGTGAGGTGAGCAGAGGGATGATGTCCTGGTGCAGCAGGGCAAAGTTGGCGCAGATCAGGTCGTAGCCGCTGCCCACCTCCACGGTGGCGTTCACCAGTGCGTCATAACTGGCCAGGTGCACGGGCGTGCTGCCCGCCGCGCGTGCGGCCTCCACCAGGGTCGGGTCGCCATCCACCCCGACCGCCTCGATACCGCGCTGCGCCAGTGCACGCAACAGCCAGCCTTCGCCACAGCCAAGGTCAAGAACCGCGCGGGTTGACGGCAAAGAATGGCCAGCAGGATTGCCTGGTCGGTGACCTGGCGGCGGCTTTCGATGGCGCCGCTGCGCACCGCGTCGATCCAGGCGTGGGCATTCTGCTGCCAGCTGTGCAGCAGGGCAGTATCGGGGCTGGGCATTGCGTACTCCTTGGCAGGGCTTGAATTCAAAGGATAGGCCAGCCGGCCCACCCCTCAGTACGCCGCCAGCGTATCACCGCCCTCAAGGGTACGATCGACCAGGCGAATCCGGTTGCGCCCGCCACGTTTGGAGTCATACAGCGCGGCATCGCCTTGCTCGATCAGTGCAGCGAGGCTCGCCGGTGGCTGGTCGAACAGGTTGGCGCCGATGCTCAGCGTCACGGCTTCGGGGGTGGTGAACGTGTGCGAGGCCGTCTTGTGGAACTGCTCGCGCAGTGCGCCGCCCAGCGCCATCACCTGTTCGCGCGTGGCGTGGGTCAGCAGGATGATGAACTCGTCGCCCCCCAGCCGGGCCGCGAGCGCGCCATTGGGCAGCGCTGCACGAATCATCTCGCTCAGCGACACCAGCAGGCGGTCGCCCGCACTGTGCCCGTACAGGTCGTTGACCAGTTTGAAGTTGTCGATATCGATCAGCAGCAGGGCGCCGGGCCGTTGGCTGGACACGTCTTCCAGCACGCGCGGCGCACGCACCTCCAGCGCGCGACGATTGTACAAGGCGGTCAGCGGGTCACGTGCGGCCAGGCGCGCGATCTGCTTCTCGCGCCGGTAGCGCTCGGTGCCCGTCATCGACAGGGCGATCAGCATGATCGCCATCGCACCCTCTACCAACGAAATCTGGATGATCTCGCCGCGCAACGCGGCCAGGTCAATCAACGTGCCCGGCACCACCGCCGTGATCGCCTTGCCCACGTAGAACAGCCCGTGCAGCAGCAGGACGTAACGCAACTGCACCGCCCCGACGCTCAGCGATTTGCCGTGAGGGCGCAGCAACAGGCTGGCCCTGAGGGTCAACAACGCTACCAGCAATGAGTTGACCAGCAGCATCAGCCGGGACCAGGGGTGATCTTCGGGCAGCAGCAACAGGGCCAGCCAGGCGGCAAAGACCAGGTACCACGTGCGCGACAGGCGCGCATGGGTGAAGCGCGCGACGCCGAGCAGGAACAGCCAGTGGGCCGTTACCAACAGGCCATTGGCGAACCAGATGCCGATCAGCAGCATGCCGCTGCTGCGCAGCAGGGCGAGGGTCGAACCCACGGTGATCGTGGCGAAGCCGGCACTCCAGAACAGCAACGAAGGCTCGCGAATGCTGCGCCATTCGATTGCCAGGTACAGCGCGGCCGCAGCAGCGAGCGCAATCGTGATGGTCAACATGGTGGGTGGGTCGAGCGCCATGGTCGGGCTGGCCTGTCTGGTTCGAAGTCAAAGGGGTGGATTGTAAGTGTTTGAGTCGGATTTTCGCAGTGCCTGGCACGCGTATCCGCTCAGTGACTGCAATATTCATGCTTGCCTGGCGAGGCGGGGGCAGAGGCGGTCGGCGATGGACCTGTTCAGCGGGGGGATTGCGCAAATGCGCCATACAGGTGGCAGCCAGGACTGGCATCCTTGCGCCCGTCGAGGCAGCATTGCACCTTCATCACGTCAAGGACGAGCAAATGGCATTTCGGGTATTGGTCATCGGGGGCTACGGCAATTTCGGTAGTCTGATCTGCAATCATCTGGTGAAGATGCCTGAGGTCACGTTGTTCATCTCGGGGCGTGACAGCCGCAAGCTCGCGCAAAAGGCAGCCGAGCTGCAAGCGTTGGGCGGCAACTTCTGTGAAGGCTGGTGTATCGATGCCATGGCCGACGAAACCGTTGGCAAGCTGCGTGAGGCGGGTATCCAGCTGGTCATCCATACGGGCGGCCCGTTCCAGAACCAGTCGTACGCGGTTGCGCGCCACTGCATCGAGGCGGGCGTGCACTATTGCGACCTGTCGGATTGTCGTACCTTCGTCACCGGCATTGCCACGCTGGATGCCAGCGCGCAGGCGGCGGGGGTGTGCGTGTTGAGCGGGTGCAGCTCGGTGCCGAGCCTTTCCTCGGCCATCATCGACCAGCACCGTGCACGGTTCTTGCGCATCGACACCATCGAGCATGGCATCACCTCGTCTGCCCGGATGCCGGGATTGTCCACGGTGCTGGGCGTGCTGGCCTATGCCGGGCGGCCGATCCGGCAGCTCAAGGACGGCCGGGTGCATGAGGTGCCGGGCTGGATGGACCTGACACTGCGCCGCATGCCTGGCCTGGGCACCCGACTGCTGGCCAACGTCGATGCGCCCGATATCGACGTGTTCGCCACGCGCTACGCGGCGCGTACCTTGCGCTTCAAGGCAGGCTCGGGATTGAAACTGGGGGGTGTGGCCAACTACCTGCTGGCGTGCGCGATCCGTGTCGGGCTGGTGCGCGACCCTGCTGCCTGGGCTGTGCGGCTGCATCGCTGGGGGACGCGTTTCGAGCGATTCGGCGATGGCAAAAGCGCGATGTACCTCGACGTGAGCGGGGTTGATCCTGAGGGGCAGCCGTTGCAGATGCACGCGCAACTGACGGCCTTGAACAACAAAGGGCCGGAGATTCCGAGCTGTGCCGCCGTGGCCCTGGCGGCCAAGATGGCGGGGGGGGTACCGGCCGTTGCCGGGGGGCGCGTGCCTGTGTTGGAGAGATCGACGTGCAGGAGTACCTGGCGGCGATCGACGAGCCGGCCAACATCCGCCTGGATGTGCACTTCACCTGTGCGAAGGCTTGAGCATGCTGTACCTCACGTTGAAATACCTGCACGTCATTGCGGCGATCTTCCTGTTCGGGTTCGGCATGGGCTCCTACCTGTACCTGATTGCGGCCAGCCGCACTGCCAACCCTGATGTGATTGCGCAGGTGGCCAGGATGGTGGTGCGTTACGACACCTGGATCACCACCCCGGCGGGGTGTGTGCAGGTGATTACCGGTTATGCGCTGGTGAGGGTGTCGGGGTTGTCGCTGTTGACCGATTGGGTGTTGTCGTCGCTGGTCGTATTCGTGTGTGTGGGTGCGTTGTGGTTGCCGGTGCTGGTGTTGCAGAAGCGCCTGGAGCGCATGGCGGTGGCGGCGGTGGCGGGTGGTGTGGCGTTGGGGGCGCAGTTTCAGGCGATCTACCGTGCGTGGTTCTGGATGGGCGTGGCGGGGTTCCTGGGCATGTTCGTGATTGTCGTGATGATGGTCAGCAAGATGACGGTGTTGCAGCTGTGGCGGATGGTGTGAGGGCGGACCCTGCAGGCGATGGCGCGTTGCAACACATGTGGGCGCTACGCTGCGACGACTCGCCTTGACCCGCGAAGCGCCGCGCGGGCGG
>NZ_JAAHBU010000235.1 GCF_010671725.1 Pseudomonas brassicae
GCCTTGTCGCCAGTGAGGCCAACCTGCAACTGCGCAGCGCGTCGCTTGGCAACGACGGCGGGCGCCTGTCCAGTGCGGGCGATCTTGTGGTGAACAGCCAGGGTGCATTGCGCAACCAGGGTGGTGTACTGGTTGCCGATGGCCAGATTCGCCTGGCCAGCGCCAGCCTCGACAACAGCCAGGCAGGCAAGGTCAGCGCCAAAGGTGCGTTGCTGATCGATACCGGCGCACTCGACAACCACCACGACGGCCGTCTGGCCAGTGGTGACCGTCTGCAGTTGCACAGCGGTTTGCTGGACAACAGCGCAGGTGGCCGCATCACCAGCAGCAAGGCGCTTGTCGCCAGCGTCGGCGGGCTGCGCCAACAGGGCGGCGAGCTGTACAGCGCCGACAGCCTGGAACTCGACCTGCGCTACGGCCACCTCGACAACCGCGGCGGCCTGATCAATACCCCCGGCCAACTGCTGCTCAAGCGCCTGGCTGATGTGGACAACCAAGGCGGTGAGATCTCCAGTGCCAGCGGGTTCGACCTGGCTGCGCGAAACCTCAATAACGAGCATGGCAAGGTGCTGAGCAATCAGGGCCTGAGCCTCACCCTCGAACGTGCCCTGAGCAACCTCAAAGGCCAGATTGCGGCCGCCAGCCTGCACGCCGCTGCGGGCAGCCTCGACAACGCAGGCGGCGTGCTGACCAGCCGGGGTGACCTGCGCTTGAGCATCGGCGGCCTGCTGAGCAATACCGCAGACGGCTTGATCAACGCCGGCCAGGTGCTCGAGGCGAGCAGTGCACGGCTGAACAACCAGGGCGGCCTGCTGCTGGCCAAAACCCACCTTCAGCTCGCGGCCGAGCATCTCGACAACAGCGCCAAGGGCCTTGTAAACAGCGCAGGCAGCCTTCAGCTCACGGCAGACGAAGTGCTCAACGGCAGCGGCGGCGAAGTGTCGGCCAAAGGCGCGATCACGCTCAAGGCGGGCAGCCTGAGCCAGCAGGGCGGGCGCGTGCTGGGCAGTGACGCGGTGACGCTGGAACTGCTCGCCAGCGGTGGCGACCTGAACAACCAGGACGGCGTGATCCATGCCCGGGGGCCGCTGACGCTGGCCAACCTGCGCGATGTGAACAACCGCCAGGGCGAGATCTCCAGCGACCAGCAGTTCAACCTGATCGGCCGTACCCTCGACAACACCGGCGGCAAACTCATCAGCAACCAGCAACTGAGCCTGGGTGCCGTGCTGCTGAACAACCAGGGCGGGCTGGTATCCGGCTGGCAGGGCCTGAGCGTCACTGCCGACACCCTGGACAACCGCAACAACGGCACCCTGTCCAGCCGTGAGGGCGACCTGCAGGTGGCGCTGACCGGTGGCCTGGACAACAGCGCCGGCGGTGCCCTGGCAAGCCAGGGGCGCCTGAGCGTCACCGCCGCCAACCTGGACAACCGTGCCGGCCTGCTCGTCAGTGCAGGCCAGCAACAACTCGATGTGCGCGGCGGCATCCTCGACAACAGCCAGGGTGGCCGCATCGACAGCGCCGACGCGCTGCACGTGCAGGCCGCGCGCCTGGACAACCGTGACGGTACCCTGACCGCCGGCCCGATCACGCTGAACCTGGCCAACCAGCTGGACAACCGCCAGGGCAAACTGGTCAGCGCCGCGGACCTGCAGGTGCAGGGCACGGCGGCAGTGCGCAACCAGGCGGGGCAACTGCTCAGCCAGGGCCGCCTGGAGCTGGCGGGCGCCAGCCTGGACAACAGTGACAAAGGCACCCTGGCCGCCAACGGCGAGCTGATCGCGCGCCTTGAGGGGGCGTTGCTCAACGACCGTGACGGTTTGATCAACAGCCAGGACGGTGCGGTGCGGTTGAGCGCTGCGCACCTGAGCAACCAGGCCGGTGCGGTGCAGGCGCGGACCGGGCTGCGCATCGACAGCCAGGGCGCGCTCGACAACCAGGGCGGCAAGCTGATTGCCCAGGCCGGCGACGTACAGCTCAATGCCGCCAGCCTGGACAACCGCAGCGGTCTGCTGGCCAGCGTGCAGGGGGGCGCTGCACGCTGAGGTCGGTGGCCTGCTGCGCAATGACCTGGGGGGTGTGATCCAGGCGCGTCAGCTCAAGCTCATCGCCCTGGGCGGCCTGAACAACGACGGTGGGCGCCTGGCGGCGCATGCCGGCGCATTGAACATCGAGACCGCCGACCTGGCCAACCGTGGCGGCGGCCTGTTCGCCGGCGGGCTGTTGCGCGTGAGCGCGGCCGACCTGGACAACGCAGCTGGCGGCCAGATCGCCGGGCAGGCCGTGGACTTCAGCCTGCGCGGTGCGTTGGGCAACCGCAATGGCGTCATCGAAAGT
>NZ_JAAHBU010000236.1 GCF_010671725.1 Pseudomonas brassicae
GCTTGCCAGCGAAGACGCAGGAGCAGCCTCTGCAAGGCTGGAAGGCCCGCGGTTACCGGGCCTTGAGCACCTTGGGATTGGAGTTGCCCCACACCGTATACAGGTCCGCCATCGTCACGCCGTTGATGGTCTCGACTTCCTGCTGGGTGATCTCATCGTCTGCCTGCTTGCCATACAGCACCACCTCGTCGCCGTACTTCACCCCCGGTATGGCACTCACATCCACCATCAGCGTGTTCATCGTGACCTTGCCCACCACCGGCGCCCGGTGGCCGTTGATCAGCACCGACGCCTTGTTGGAAAACGCCCGGCGATACCCGTCGGAGTAACCGGCCGGAATGTTCGCGATCAGCGAATCCTTCTCCAGGGTAAAGGTGCGGTCATAACTGATGGTGCTGCCCGCCGGGTAGGCATTGACCGACGCGACCTGCGACTTGAACTGCATCACCCGCTTGAACTCCGTGTGCCCGCCCACCGGGTAGCCATACAGCGCCGCGCCGGGACGCACCATGTCCAGCCACGCCTCGGGTACCTGCAAGGTGGCGAAGGTATTGGCGCAGTGCAGCATGAGCTTGCTGCGGTCAAGCCCGGCGTGTTCGATCAGCCAGCTCGACTGCTGCTTGAATGTGGCCAGGCCCTTGAGCACATCCTCGCGTTCCTCGACCGGGAAGTGGGTCATGATGCCGACCACCTTGAGATGGCCCAGGCGGGTCACGTCGACGGCCTGCAGTTTGCCTTGCGCGGTGCTCATCTCCAGGCCATTGCGGCTCATGCCGGCCGAGTTCAGGGCCAGGTGAACGGGCAGGTTGACGTTGTGCCGGGCCGCCAGTGCATCCAGTTGGCGTGCCACCTCCAGGTTGCCCACCAGCTCTTCGATGCGGTACGCCAATGCGCCTTCGACTTCCTTCAGGCTGGCGTTGCGCAAGCGCAGCAAGCGGCCCTTGAAGCCCTTGTCGCGGGCAATCCGTGCTTCCTCGTTGCTGGCCACGCCAATACAGCTGACCCCCATGCGGATGGCTGATGGCACCAGCAACGCAATACCGCTGCCGTAGGCATCGGCCTTCATCACCGCGCACATGGCGGTTTTGCCCGCCAGGCGCTGTTGCAGCAGGCTGATGTTGCTTTCGAACGCAGCCTGGTCGATCTCCAGCCAGGCGTTGCTTTGCGCGGCGCGGCTGTCGGCACTGGCGGCGGCGGTGGCCGTGTCGAGCAGGGGCGCGGCGAACGCGTGCAGTGGGCTCGAAAGCGCCAGGGCCAGTGTCAGAGTGCCGAGCTTGAATCGTGGCATAGAGCGTCTTCCCTTCAACGTGAGTGGGGCTGCGATGAGCCGACAGTCTTGGCCAAAGTGCATGTGTGTTCATGTGGTGTGAGGGGGCTCTGACAGCGCAGTGCAGGCTTGAACATCCGCCAAACGACAGAAATCGCCAGCGCCGCGCAATCGGCTGTTTGCCGCCGGGATTCAGCTGCTTTGCCGAGCACAACAGCGCAGTCTGCGTTCGCGCGCGGCACACAATGTGCGTGCTTGTTGTGGGGCCAGCCCGTGGCGAGCGTTCAACCAAGCACCGGACGGGCCGCCAACGCATGCGCACACACTTGAAGTTCAGTCACAAAATCCTGCTATCGGTCTCCATGATCGTGATCGTCGCCTTTGCGTCGTTGACGGCGTACAACGACGCCCGCCAGCACCAGGCGATCCGCCAGAACCTGCAACGCTACCTGCAGGAAATGGGCGGCAGCACCGCCAACACCATCGTCAACTGGTTGCAGGGGCGGGTGCTGCTGATCGAGAACCTGGCGCAGGCGGTGGCGATTACGCCGACCACGGCCAACACCGCGCAGTTGCTCAAGCAGCCCGCCCTGGCCGGCACGTTCAGCGCCACCTATGTCGGTGGCCAGGACGCCAGCTTCACCACCTTCCCCGACGTGCCCATGCCGGCCGACTACGACCCGCGTGCACGGCCCTGGTACAAGGGTGCGCTGGCCAGCCAGGGGCCGGCGATTACCGAACCCTATATCGATACCACCACCGGCGGGCTGGTAGTGAGTGTCGCCGCCGCAGTACGCCAGGGTGACCAGCGCGTGGCGGTGGCGGGGGGCGATCTGCCGTTGCAGGCGGTGGCCGACAGCATCAATGCGCTGGACTTCAATGGCATGGGCTATGCGTTCCTGGTCAGTGCCGACGGTCGCATTCTGGTACACCCGGACAAGGCACTGGTAATGCAGTCGCTGGAGCAGGTGTACCCCGGCCAGGCCCTGCAACCCGGTGCCGGGTTGCGCGAGGTGCAGTCTGCACAAGGGCCACGTATCGTCAGCTTTGCCCCGGTGCGCGGCCTGCCGTCGCTGGACTGGTACATCGGCCTGTCGGTAGACCCGCACAAGGCATTCGCTGCGCTGAGCGATTACCGTCGCTCTGCGCTGCTGGCCACCTCGCTGGCGGTGGTGATCAGCGTGCTGTTGCTGGGCGCGTTGATGCGCCTGCTGATGCGCCCGATGCTGCAGATGACCCGTGCCATGCAAGATATTGCCGACGGCGAGGGCGACCTGACCCGGCGCCTGTCGATCCGCGCGCGTGACGAGTTCGGTGTGCTGGGCACGGCGTTCAACCGCTTTGTCGAGCGCGTGCATGCGTCGCTGCGTGAAGTCGCCTCGGCCACCGACCAGGTCAACCAGGTGGCCCGGCGGGTCGTCGAGGCCTCCAATGCCTCGATGCTCAATTGCGAGCAGCAAAGCACCCGTACCCACAGTGTGGCGACGGCCATCAATCAGCTGGGCGCTGCGGCCCAGGAGATCGCCGGCAATGCTGCGCAAGCCTCGCACAAGGCCAGTGATGCGCGCGAGCAGGCCGAAGCCGGGCGCCAGGTGGTGGAGCAGACCATCGCCGCGATCAACCGGCTTTCGCTGATGCTCGCCACGTCCAGCAGCAGCATCGAGACGCTCAACGGCAAGACCGTGAACATCGGTCAGATTCTCGAGGTGATTACCAGCATCTCGCAGCAGACCAACCTGCTGGCGCTCAATGCCGCCATCGAGGCGGCCCGTGCCGGTGAGGCGGGGCGCGGCTTTGCCGTCGTCGCCGATGAGGTGCGCAACCTGGCGCACCGTACCCAGGAATCGGCGCAACAGGTGCAGGGCATGATCGAGGAGCTGCAAGTGGGCGCGCGGGGGTCGGTCAGCACCATGACCCAGAGCCAGCGGCACAGCGAAGACAGTGTGGCGATCGCCAACCTGGCCGGCGAACGGCTGGGCAGCGTGACCTTGCGTATCGGCGAGATCGACGGCATGAACCAGTCGGTGGCCACCGCCACCGAAGAGCAGACGGCGGTGGTGGGCTCGATCAATAGCGATATTCGCGAGATCAACAGCCTTAACCGTGAAGGGGTCGACAACCTCACCTCGACCCTCCAGGCCTGCGCCGACCTGCAACAGCAGGCGGCGCGCCTGACCCAGCTGGTGGGCAGTTTCAGGCTCTGAGCGGCGCGCTCAGCCGAGGTCGCGCAGCACGCTGTCCAGGGTATCGATGAACAGGTCGGCGTGCTCGCGCTGGAATATCAGCTGCGGGCGGATCTTCAGGATGTTGGCCGCAGGCCCCGCCGAGCTGATCAGCACACCGCGCTCGCGCAGGCCGTTGACCACCTGGCGCGTGGCCTCGGTGGCGGGGGCCTTGCTGACGCGGTCGGTGACCAGCTCCACCCCCACGAACAGCCCGGCCCCGCGCACGTCGCCGATCAGCGGATAGCGCTCGGCCAGGCCCTGCAGGCCGGCCTTGAAGTACGCGCCGATGGCCGCGCAGTTGCTCAGCAGGTCCTCGCCCTGGATCACCTCCAGTACCGCGTTGGCGGCCGCACACGACACCGGGTTGCCGCCGAAGGTGTTGAAGTAGCGCGCGTTGCGCCCGAACGCTTCGAGTACCTCGGCGCGCACCACGGCGGCGGCGATCGGCTGGCCGTTGCCCATGGGCTTGCCCAGGGTGACGATGTCCGGCTGCAGGCCGTGGCGCTCGAAGCCCCACATGTGCGCGCCGGTGCGCGCAAAGCCCGACTGCACCTCATCGGCGATGTACAGCAGGCCCTCTTCGCGAGCCAGCGCCACGGCCTGCTGCATGAAGCCGGCCGGGTCGGCGAGCACGCCGTCGCTGGCGAAGATGCCGTCCAGCAGCAGCGCTGCCGGCTTGATGCCGCAGCGGCGCAGGTCGTCGATGGCGGCACGCACGTCTTCGGCAAACAGCCGTGCCACGTTCTCGGCGCCCAGGCGGTAGGCGTCCGGGGCCCGCACGGTACGCACGAAGTCGCCCAGCGGCACGCCTGCACCGAGTGACGGCGACGCCGCCGCGATCTGTTCGGTAACCCCGTGGTAGGCCAGCTCGGTGACGATCAGGCCGGTGCCACCGGTGTGCTGGCGGGCGATGCGCAGGGCCAGGTCGTTGGCTTCGCTACCGGTGCAGGTGAACATCACCTGGTTCAGCGCGGGCGGGAAGGTGGCCAGCAGTTTCTCTGCGTAGTCGAGGATGCCTTCGTGCAGGTAGCGGGTGTGCGTATTGAGCACCTGGGCCTGTGCATGCAGGGCATTGACCACGTGCGGGTGGCAATGGCCGATCGAGGCCACGTTGTTGTAGGCGTCGAGGTAGCGCTTACCGTCGGCGTCGTACAGCCACACGCCTTCACCCCTGACAATGTGCAGGGGGTGTTCGTAGAACAGCCGGTAGGCCGGGCCCAGCGTGCGTTCGCGGCGCTCGATCAGCGCACGTTCGGTGGCGCTCAGGCGTTCGGCATCGGTGGCGGTGAAGCCGTTGATCATGGTCATTACAGCGTCTCCTGGGAGCAGATACGACGAATCTGTTGTTGTGCGGCTTCGCGCGGCAGCTCGGCCAGGGCGTGCAGGCCACGCCAGGCGCCAGGCGCGTTGCGCAGGATGTAGGCGCGGTTTTCCGGGTACAGCGCGGCGCGCCAGTTGGTGATGGTCACGGTCAGCACCAGGCGCGTGGCGATCAGGTCGACCAGCAGCTCCTGTTCGATCGGCTCCAGCGCTGCGACACGGTGGTACGCGGCAATGAACGGCGCGGCATGCTGCAGCGGGTTGCCGTGGTTGCCCAGCTGATACGCGGCGCCCACGGCCAGGTCGTTGACCAGTGGTGCGTGCACCATGTCGCCAAAGTCGAGGATGTTGCGCACCGGGTGCGGCGAGTGGGCGTCGACGATCACGTTGTGCGGGTTGAGGTCGTTGTGGATCACCTGGGCACGCAGGCCCTTGAGCCGGGGCTGGGCATTGCGTTCGAAGTTGTCGAGGAAATGGCGTGCCAGCTGGCGCTGCGCCGGGTCTTCGATCAGGCCGATCACGTCATTCAGGCGCGAGGCGTGCTTGAGGTCCCACAGCAGCTCGTGACCGGCACCCGGATGGAAAAAACCGCGCAGCGCCAGGCCCAGGCGGCCCAGGTGTTCGCCCAGGCTGCTACGCAGCGCCGCGCTCGGCTGCGCGACATGGTTGAGCGAGACGCCCTCGACAAACGACAGCAGCCGCACCAGCAGCGGCTGGCCGTCGAACCGCACCGGTACCTGATAGGTGCCGTCCAGGTTGGGGTACACGCGCTGCACGGGCAGCAACGGGTCGCATTGCTGGATATGCAGCAGCGCCTGGTTCTGGAAGTCGGTCACCAGCGGGTCTTCGGCCGCGTTGGCGATCTTGAGCACGTACTGCGCGCCGTCACTGCAGGTGAGCTGGAAATTGAGGTCGCGTTCGCCACTGAGCAGGCGGCAGTCGCCGTGCAGGCCGAAGTACTGCGCCGCCACCGCGCAGGCCTGTTCGGTTGAAACCCGGGGCGGCGCTGCAGCCAGCAGCGCGTCGAAGGCAGGAGGTGTGTGTAGGGTCACTGAACGTCACTCTGTCGAAGGCTGCGCAAGCGGGTGCATCGCGCCGGTACCGATCGAACATAGGTCACTTTGGCTATATCGGTTATATCCAGAGTTGATCAACTGTTAAGGCCACTTGTATGCTCGTGGCCTTGTTCTCGGGTACAGGGTGACGCTGATGGGTTCGCTGCTGCATGACCTGCTGGTCGGCACACTCGAGCGTGGCGGCGAGGTGACCTTGCAGCGCCAGCTCTACCAGGCGATCCAGGCGGCGATCCTGCAGGGGCGCCTGCCGGTGGACCACAAGCTGCCCTCCACGCGTGCGCTGGCGCAGCAGTTGCTGGTGTCGCGGTTGACGGTGTCACTGGCCTACGAGCGCTTGCTGGATGAAGGCTACCTGTACGCGCGGGCAGGCAGTGGCACCTTTGTTGCCGACACCTTGCCGCAGGTGAGTGTCGAGGTGCTGCCAGGCGAAGGGGTTGGCCAGGCACCGCTGTCGGCGCGTGGCAAGGCGATCACCGCGCGCTTTGGCGCGCTAGCCCGGGTGGCCGGGGCCTTTGTGCCCGGGGTGGCCGATGCCGACCTGTTTCCGTTCCATGTGTGGAAGCGCCTGCACAATCGCTACCTGAGCAAGCGTCACGCAGACCTTGGCGGCTATGTGGACCAGGGCGGCTACCGGCCGCTGCGCGAGGCCCTGAGTGCCTACCTGTATGCCGCCCGCGCGGTGCGCTGCAGCCCGGCGCAGGTCATCATCACCATGGGCACCCACCAGTCGCTGGACCTGGTGGCCCGGCTGCTGGCGGATGTGGGCGACACGGTGTGGCTCGAGAGCCCGTGTCACTGGGGCGCGCCAGTGGTGTTCGCGGCTGCCGGGTTGCACTGCGCCGCGCTGCAGATCGACACCCAGGGCGCCTGCCTGCCGACGCCCGAACCGCACGCCACGCCACGCCTGGCGTTTGTCACGCCGTCGCATCAATACCCTACGGGCAACATCATGACGTTGCAGCGCCGGCGCGACTGGCTGGCCTTTGCCGAGGCGCAGAACCTGTGGATGGTCGAGGACGACTACGACAGCGAGTTCCGCTACGACATCGAGCCGCTGCCCTCGCTGCAGGGCCTGGGGCGCCAGGACCGGGTGATCTACCTGGGCACGTTCAGCAAGGTCACCTACCCGGGGTTGCGGCTGAGCTACCTGGTGGTGCCAGAGGCGTTGGCCGACGCGTTCGGCAAGGGGCTGACACAGTTGTACCGGCCGGGGTTTCTGGCGGTGCAGGCCGCGATGGCGGACTTTATCCAGGAGGGGCATTTCGCCCGGCATATCCGCAAGATGCGCGCCGAGTACGCCGAGCGGCGCAGTTACCTGCAGCACTGCCTGGATGTTTGCTTTGGCGAACTGATCAGCTACTCGTCGGGGCAGGCGGGGTTGCACCTGGCGGTGCGCATTGGCGCGCCGGGTACGGCCAGGAAGATGCTGGCCCAGGCCGAGGGGTTCGGCCTGGTGCTGCGTGGCGGCTACAGTGTGGACCCGCAGGCCGATGACCAGAACCTGATGGTGCTGGGGTATGGCGGGGTCAAGGTGACTCAGATCGAGGCGGCGGTGCAGCAACTGCGGGCGTTGTATGACCGGGTGGCCTGAGGCGCGCCAGGTGCTCTTTCGCTGGCAAACCAGCTCCCGCAGGGACAGCGCCGTCTTCGAAAAGGGCGCCCAGACCTGTGGGCGCTGGCTTGCCAGCGAAGGGGCCAGAGCAGTCAGTAGCTCGCTCTGGCCGTCCGTTCACTCCGTTTTCTTGCGGCGTGTCTCGGCCGGTTGCGGGTGCCCGAACAGATACCCTTGAAAGTGCGAGCAGCCCTCGGCCTGCAACTGCTTGAACTGCGCCACCGTCTCCACCCCTTCGGCCGTGGTGTTGATCAGCAGGCTGCTGCTCATGCCGGTGATGGCGCGGATGATCGACATCGCCTCGCGGCTTTCGCCCATGTCATGCACGAACGATTTGTCGATCTTGATCCGGTCGAAGGGGAACGAGCGCAGGTAACCCAGCGACGAATAGCCGGTGCCGAAGTCGTCCAGTGCAATGCACACGCCCAGGTCCTTGAGCGCTTGCAAGGTGCGCAGGTTGCTCTCGCTGTTCTCCAGCAGCACCGACTCGGTGATCTCCAGCTCAAGGCGTGAGGGAGGCAGTTTCGAGTCTGCCAGGGCCAGTTGCACAATCTCGACCAGCTCGCTGTTCTTGAACTGCACGGGTGACAGGTTGACCGCCACCGATTGTTCGGTGGCCCAGCTGGCGGCCTCCTGGCAGGCGAGGTTCAATGCTCGCGTACCGACCTCGTGGATCAACCCGGTTTCTTCGGCAATCGGGATGAAGTCCATTGGCATGATCTGCCCCTTGCTCGGGTGCTGCCAGCGCATCAGCGCCTCGTAGCCGGTGATCTGCTCGCCGTTGCCGATGATTGGCTGGTAGTGCATGTGCAACTGGCCCAGGTGCAGCGCCGTGCGCAGGTCGGTTTCCATGATGCGGCGCCGACGGGCGGCCTCGTCCAGCTCGGGGCGGAACAGCTCGAAGCGGTTGCGGCCGTTGCGCTTGGCTTCATACAGCGCCATGTCGGCATAGCGCAGCAGTTGGTCGGCCTGCACATGATCGGCCGGCGCAAGGGCGATGCCCACGCTCAAGCCCACCGAAAAACTGTGGCCGTCGATGAGAAATGCCGGTGCTACCGCTTCGATCAGGCGGGTCGCGGTGCGTTGGGCGTCCTCGACGCGCATCAGGTGCGGCAGCACTACCGCGAACTCGTCGCCGCCCAGCCGCGCCAGGGTGTCCTGATCACGCAGCACGGCACGCAGGCGCTGGCCCAGGGCACGCAGCAGGCGGTCGCCGAAGGCATGCCCGAGGGCATCATTGATGTTCTTGAAGTTGTCCAGGTCCAGGCACAGTGCCGCAGTCATCTGCTGGCGCGCCTGGCCGGCGGCGAGGGCTTCTTCCAGGCAGTTGTGGAACAGCGTGCGGTTGGGCAGCCCGGTCAGTTCGTCGTGGTGGGCCATATGGTGGATCTGCGCATGAGCGGCGATTTCGTCGGTGACGTCGTCGGCGATCTGCAGCACATAGTGGCCGCCGACCTCCGGGTTGCTGCTGAGCAGCGTGCGCGAGCGCAGCGTACGCAGGCCCTGCGGGGTGTCCAGGTGGTCTTCGGTCAGGTGCAGGCCGTTGTGGTTCAGGCAGTGCTCGGTAAGGTGTTCGATGTAGCCGGCCATGACCGGCACCAGGCTCTGCTGCGGCGTGCTGCCCACCAGCGCGCGCTGCTGGTTGGAGAACAGTTGCTCGGCCTTGGGGTTGGCCAGCAGGATTTGCCGCGATGCCACGTCCAGCACCATCACGCTGGACGGAATGTTGTTGATCACCGAGTCGAGGAACTGTGACAGCGTAGCCATCTTCTCACGCTGGGCTTCGGCCAGCTCCTTGGCCGCCAGCAGGTCGAGTTCGTACTGGCGGCGCTCGGTGACGTCGCGGGTGATCTTGGCAAAGCCCAGCAACTGGCCGTTGCCGTCGTGCACCGCGTCGATCATCACGTGCGCCCAGAACGCGCGGCCATCCTTGCGCAGGCGCCAGCCCTCGGTTTCGAAGCGGCCGATGCTGCGCGCGATTTCAAGCCCTTGCTGGGGCAGTTGCGCGGCACGGTCCTCGGCACTGTAGAACGCCGAGAAATGCTGGCCGACGATCTCCTCGCTGGTGTAGCCCTTGGCCCGCTGCGCGCCGGCGTTCCAGTTGCTGACCACGCCTTCGGGGGTCAGCATGTAGATCGCATAGTCGATCACGCTTTGTACCAGGAGGCGGTACATCACATCGGTGTTCTCAATCATGGCGGGCATCTCGAAACGCGTGGGGGTAAAGCCAGCAGGGTGGTCGGGTAGCAGTAATGTGCCAGTACGCAAAAAAGCGGCACACTCAATAGCAGTGGCGCCGGGGGCGAACAATGGTTCTTTAGTACTGGTTTTGCTTTTTGCCGACGCTCACGGGCACGCGGTGAGGCCTTGCAGTTGATGGTGCAGCGCTAGGGTGTGGTGCTGCAGGGCCTGCACAAAACTGTCCACCAGCGGCGAGTCGGGCCGGTGCAGCGGGCGTACCACGCTCACGGTGTAGGGAATGGAGAACGAGACGCGGCGGATCTGCAGGCCCAGCGGGGCATAGGTCAGTGCGGTCAGCGGGTTGATGATCGCGATGCCCACGCCCTGTGCCACGGTGGCGCACACGGCGGCGGCGCTGTGGGTCTGCACCCTGAGGCGACGGCTGATACCGCGGCCCTCGAACAAGCTGTCGATCTGGTGCCGGTAGGGATCGTCGCCGGCCAGCGAGATGAAGTCTTCGCCGGCGAAATCCTCGGGTGTCAGCAGAGCCTTGGCCGCCAGCCGATGCCGGGCGGGCAGGATGCACACGGTATCCGCACTGAACAGGCCGTGCGCCTGGGTGCCCGCCGGCGCCACGCTGTCTTCGATCAGGCCCAGGTCATAGCGCTGTGACGACAGCCATTCGTGCAGCAGCGGTGCGTCCTGCGGGGTGATGCTGATCGAGACGTCGGGGTACAGGTCCAGGAAGTGTTTGCACACCCCCGGCAGCAGCGCCTGGGAAAATGCCGGCAGGCACACCAGGGCCAATTGGCCTTGCTTGTGCTGGCGGATGGCATCGGCTGCGCGGGTGATGCGCTCCAGCCCGAAGTAGGCACGCTTGACCTCGTCGAACAGCATCAGGGCCTGCTCGGTCGGGATCAACCGTGCGTTGGCACGCTTGAACAGCGTCAGTTGCGTGATCGATTCGATGCGGGCCAGCTCGCGGCTGATGGTCGGTTGCGAGGTATGCAGCAGCGCCGCCGCCCCGGTGGCGCTGCCGCTGGTCATCACCGCCCAGAAAATCTCGATGTGGCGAAAGTTCAGCGTTGGCATCGCGGGTGCGCCTTGGGTGTGGAGGGGCTGAAAAGCATATCAAATATGAATGGATCGCCCATGGATTGGTATTTTCAATCTAGACAGGCGCTTTGGATAATGCGCACCTCAACCGACTGGAGGCAGGTGCAATGGACCGTTTCAACTACCGCGAAGGCGTGCTGCATGGCGAGGACGTGGACCTGAACGCGCTGGCGGCGCAGTTGGGGACGCCGTTGTTCGTGTACTCGTTGGGTACCCTGGCCGCGCACTTTCAGAGCCTGAAGGATGCGTTCTCGCCGATTGATCCGCTGATCTGCTACTCGGTCAAGAGTTGCAGCAACCTGCACATTCTGAAATTTCTGGTGCAGCAGGGGGCCGGGATAGACGTGGTCAGTGGCGGGGAAATCTACCGTGCGCTGCTGGCGGGGGCGGCCCCCGACACCATTGTGTTTGCCGGAGTAGGCAAATCGGCCGAGGAAATTCGTTATGCGGTCGAGTCCGGTATTCATCTGTTCAATGTCGAGTCGCAGGGCGAGCTTGAGCGGATCGATGCGATTGCCGGCGAGTGCGGGCGGCGGGTCAAGGTCTCGATCCGCATCAACCCCGATGTGGCGGATGCCGCCACCCCGCAGAAGACCTCGACCGGTGGGCGCCAGACCAAGTTCGGCATACCGGTAAGCCAGGCGCCTGTGCTGTTCGTGCCGGGCCGGTACATGCATCTGACGGTGGAGGGGGTGCATGTGCACCTCGGATCGCCGATCCATGACACCGGCACCTACCTGGCGGCCATCGAGGTGATCGAGGGCTTGCTGGAGCGGGTGGCAGCCTTGGGCGGGCGAGTGGACACGCTCAACATCGGCGGTGGTTTCCCGGCCACGTATGCGGGGGGGCAGGATGCGCAGGGGGCGCTGCAGGCGATGGGTGCGGCGATCTGTGCGCGATTGCGCGGGCTGAAAGCCCGTGGGGTGAGGTTCGTGATCGAGCCGGGCCGCTCGATCAGTGCCAATGCGGGCGTGTTGCTGACGCGTGTCGAGTACATCAAGCAGGGCTGGGATCGTCGGATCGTGATCGTCGATGCGGGCATGAACGTCCTGTTGCGGCCTACGCTGTATGGTGCGCACCACACGATATGGCCGGTGAGCCATACGGATTTCAGCGGGCATTGGAGCGTGGCGGCGCAGGCGCCTAGCGAGACCGTGGATGTGGTGGGGCCGATTTGCGAGACCGGGGATTATCTGGCGCTGGCGCGTGATCTGCCCGTGGTGGATCAGGGCGCGTTGCTGGCGGTGTTCAGTGCGGGTGCGTATGCGATGAGCATGGCCAGCCAGTACAACTCCCGCCGCGGCCGGCAGAGGTGGTGGTACAGGGCAAGGCGCATCGGGTGGTGCGTCGGCGGGAGGGGTATGCGGACCTGGTGGAGGCGGAGGAGGGGTGCTGAGGATGCAGGGTGCCCACCGCGAATAGATCGCGATGGGGCCGCCCGGGGCGAAACCTCAGAACTCCAGCTGCGCCGAGAACGTCAGCGTACGCGGCGCGCCCAGGAAGTGGTCGCTCAACCAGTATTCCTTGTTGGTCAGGTTGCTGACGTTGGTGCGCAGGGTCAGGGCATTGTCCGCCAATGGCAAACGATAACGCGCCCCCGCATCAAAGGTGGTGAACGACGGCAAGCTGTAGTGGTTGGCCTCATCCACATACTGCTTGCCGGTGTAGTACGCGCCCCCCGTCAGGGCAAACCCGGGCACGCCCGTCAGGTCGTACTCGGCATACACCTTGGCCAGTTGGCTGGCCACGCCCACCGGCTTGTTGCCCTCGACACTGGCATTGGCCGCCTTCTTCACCTGCGGGTCGAGCAAGGTCAAGCCACTGACCACGGTCAACTGCGGGGTGAGCTTGCCAGTAATGCCGAACTCCACGCCGGTGTTCTCCTGGCGACCGTCCTGCACGTAGATCTGCTGCTGGTTGGTGTAGCCATTGGGCTTGTCGATGTTGAACAGCGCCATGGTCAGCAAGGCCTCTCCCACCTCGGCCTTGATCCCTACCTCATACTGCTCGCTGACAGCCGGGGCCATGGCCTGGCCGGCGTTGAGCGCCGTGTTGGGCGCAAAGCCACCCGCCTGCAGGCCTTCGATGTAGGTGGCATAGGTGGTCAGCCAGGGCAGCGGCTTGTAGATCAGCGAGACGTTGGGCGAGGTCTTGCTCTGGTTGTAGTGCTCGATCTGGCTCGGCGAGCCAAACGACTCGACCCACACAAAGTTGTCGCTGAAGGTCTTGATGCGGGTGCGGGTCACTCCAAGGATGGTCGACCACTGCTCGTTGAAGGTGATCACATCGCCAATCAGCAGGTTGTCGGCCTGGGTGCGCGCCGACAAGCGCTGGTCGCCATGGCCGATCGAGTAGTCCGGCTTGGCGTACTGCGGCGTCTCGCCCAGCGGAATCGAAGCGTTGCCGCCCACCGGCTGGTACTGCGGGCCCGGGAAGGGGATGTAGTCGGTGTAGTCGCGCACCCGCGCCACGTTGCCCTGGTAGCCGAACGTCACCTTGTGGCCGATGCCGCCGGTGGCGAAGGCCGCGTCGGCAAACAGGTAGGCCGAGGTTTCCTCGCGTTCGACCGGGGCGAAGGCGTACAGCGGCTGGCTGTACACGCCCGCAGTGTTGACGGTGGGGCCGGTGTAGGCGTACTGGGTGCGGTTGCGGTCATGGGCCAGCGCACCGCGCAGGCTGAACACCTCGTTCAGGCGCCAGTTGAAGCGGCTGCCGACGCGCTCGTGCTCGCTGTCGGAGAACGCCCAGCGCTGGCTGTAGAGCTTGTCGTTGTCGAGCTGGTCGGCATCGGGGCGCAGCCGCTGGTCGGCGAAGTACCAGTAGCTGGTCAGGCCGTGGGTCTGGTTCTTCTTGTACGACGCGTCGAACTGCACCTGCAGGTCGTCGCTGATGTTCCAGTCCAGCGCCAGGCTGACCATCTTGCGGCGACGGTTCTGCAGGTCGATGGCGGTCTCGCCATCCTGGGCCAGCACGTTCACACGGTAGGCCAGTACGCCCTGATCGTCGATCGGGCCGCCGAAGTCGCCATGGAGGTAGCCGTTCTCGCCGCCTGCGTTGCCCACGGTGACGCTGTTGTAGCGCTGGTAGGTGGGGCGCTTGAGCACGTAGTTGACCAGCCCGCCGGGGCTGCCGGGGCCATACAGGAAGCCGCTCAGGCCGGTGACGATCTCCAGGCGCTCCATCTCTTCGACGAAGTTGCCGCTGTCGGAGCCGTTGCTGAAGCGCAGGCCGTCGTTGGCGATGTTGAGGTTGCCCAGGTCGTTGAAGCCGCGGATGGCCACGGAGCTGGCGTAGCCGGCTCCGGAGGGCGAGGTGAACTGGGTGAACGGGCTGAGCTTGAAGATATCGTCGGTCGAGGTGGCCTGCACGTTGCGGATCAGCTCGCTGGACACCACGCTGATCGAGTAGGGGGTGTCTTTCAGGGGCATGCCACCCAGTGCGCCGACGTTCTTCAGCGAATCGGTGACATAGCCGGCCTCGGCACTGCCATCGGCCACGCGGGTCGCATTGATGCGGGTTTCAGGCAGGTTCAGGCCTGCTTCGGTCGAAGCGGCCTCCTCGGCAAGCAGTGCGCTGCTGAAGCTGGCGCAAGCGACGGCAAGCGCCAGCAGGTGAGGGCGGTACGTGGGGGCGGCAACGGACATTGGGTGGGTTCCTGATGTGAATGTTTCTCAGTAACCCTGTTGCCGCGCCAGATACGAAAAGTGACAGGGGCGGTGCAAACTATTTTTTGCACCGCCGTTTTTTCAGGTCTTGAAGCGGCGTACCAGCGTGTTCATCTCGTTGGACAGTTGGGTCAGGTTGAGTGCATCGCTCTTCGCATCGCTGGCCAATTGCGCCACCCGCTGTGCATCGCCATGGATCTGGCTGATGTGCTGGTTGATGTTCTCGGCCACCTGGTGCTGCTCTTCGGCGGCGGTGGCGATCTGGGTGTTCATGTCGCGGATGATGTCCACCGACTCGCGGATCTGGCCGAAGCTGGTGCGTGCCTGGCCGATCCGTTCGACCGATTCCTGCGACAGCCCCAGGCTGGTGTTCATCTGCGCCGCCACCTGGCTGGTGCCACGAGCCAGGTTGCCGAGCATGCCGTCGATTTCGGCGGTGGAGTCGGCGGTGCGCTTGGCCAGCGCCCGAACCTCGTCGGCCACCACGGCAAAACCGCGCCCCTGCTCACCGGCCCGCGCAGCCTCGATGGCGGCGTTGAGGGCGAGCAGGTTGGTTTGCTCGGCAATCGAGCGGATGGTGCTGAGGATCGACTGGATGGCGTTGCTGTCGCGCTCCAGCTGCTGCATCGACTGTGCAGACTGGGCGATGCCCTGGCTCAACTGGTCGACGCTGCCCACTGCGGCATCGATCTGTTGCTGGCCTTCGGAGGCCTGGCGTTGGCCATTGTCGGCCGAGTCGGCGGCCTGGCTGCAAGAGCGGGCAACCTCGTTGGCGGTGGCGACCATTTCGTGGAACGCGGTCGAGACCATGTCCACCGCTTCGCGCTGGCGGCTGGCGGCGTCAGCCATTTCGTTGGATACCGCAGTGGCGCTCTGGGAGTTGGTTAGGATGCCGTCCGCCGCTTTCATGATGTGCTGGATCAGGCTGCGGATGGCGCCCAGGAACTGGTTGAACCAGCCCGACAGTTGCGCGGTTTCGTCGTTGCCGCGCACGTTCAGGTTGCGCGTCAGGTCGCCTTCGCCCTGGGCAATGCCTTCCAGGCCGCGCGACACATCGGCTATCGGCCGCACGATCAGCTTGGCGAAGCTGGCGCCGACAAACGCGAACAGCAGTGCCAGTGCCGCCGCGATACCGCCGATCAGCCAGGTCAGGCGGGTGGCCGAGGCCATCACTTCACTCTGCTTGACCAGGCCGATGAAGCGCCAGCCCAGTTGGTCCGATGGCCAGACATTGGCCATGTAGCGTTCACCGTCGAGTTCGACTTCGACCAGCCCCTTGCCGGTCTTGGCCAGTTGCGCATAGCCCTGGTCGAGGCTGTCGAGCTTCTTGAAGTTGTGCGCCGGTTGCTTGGGGTCGACCAGGATCGTGCCGTTCTGTTCCAGCAGCATGACGTAGCCGGTTTCGCCCAGTTTGATCTGCTTGACGATCTCGGTCAGTTGCTTGAGCGACACATCCACGCTGACCACGCCGCCGTTGGCGCCCAGGGCATTGGGCATGCTGCGCACGGTACTGACCAGCACGGCATCGTCGTTGGCCCAGTAGTAGGCATCGGTGCGCAGGGTCTTGCCGGGGTTGGCCTGGGCCATCTTGAACCAGGGGCGCTGGCGCGGATCGTAGTTGGCCAGCTTGGGGTCATCAGGCCAGGAAATGTAGCCGCCCTCGGTGGTACCGATGGAGATGTAGCCGTAGGCCGGGTGGCTGGCGCCAAGGCTAGCGAAATAGTCGAACACCGGCTTGTCCTGCGGGCCCATTGGCAGCGACGCGGCGTCGGCCGAGATGTACTTCTTGAGGCTGGCGTCGGTGTTCTGCAGCAGCGGCAACTTGCTGAGGAATTCGATGTTCTGGCTGATGCCGTCGAAGAACAGTTGCATGGCGTTGTTGACCTGGCGGATCTCGCGGTCGCTGCCATCGACGAAGGTGTCGCGTGCTTCGAGACGCAGGTTGAGTACCACCAGTGTGGCCACCACCAGTATCGGTACACAGGCAATGGTCGCGAAGCCCCAGGTGAGTTTCTGCTTGATGTTCATATCCGCTCCGCTGACGCCGTTTATTTATTGTTTCGCCTGATGGGGTTATCGGCGTGCAAAGCGGCGGCTTGAGCCCGTAAAGGCGGGGTTTGTAGGACATTTCTACAACTGCACGGTCGTGGCGCTTAAACGGTTGTTCTGCCCTTGAATGGGGCGCTTGCCATTTCGCTGTGCGCAGCGGCCTTCCTCCCCGCATGGCAGCACAAATGTTTTTTTAAATCAGGGGGTTGCAAGCCCTCCTGAATGCGGACATAATGGCGTCCATCGAAAGCAACGAGGCACACAAACCTCAGTGTTTTCAATGAGATGAAAATCTCTACAGTTTTATGGTTGAAGCTGCTGTATGGGCTTCGGTCATTTGAGGCCGAGTAGCAAAGTGGTTATGCTCCGGATTGCAAATCCGTCTACGCCGGTTCGATTCCGACCTCGGCCTCCATTATTGAAAACCCCGCAGATTAACGTCTGCGGGGTTTTTCTTTGTGGGTCGAAAAGCACGTAAGTCCCCAAACAAATAGGCGCCAGTCCCAAAACTCCATCACTTGGACGGCTTTGCGATGGCGCCGACCCGGCGGTAAGACGAACTTGCAGCAGGGTTTCATGTGGTTCGTGCGCGCGATTGCCAACCCGAACGTTGTGAATGAAGGACGGGTTTGAATTGGCTGCTGCCGGCCTTCGCAAGACTGCGCCCTCGCCCAGGAGAGCTGTACAGGCTTGTGCGCCTGCCTATAGGCAGTCACGGAGTACCCGCTGAGGTCGCTCGGCGGGCCTGTACGTTCACTACATTGAGCGAGTAATTCATAACGAAGGACACTTCGCTATTAGCCGTTCGAGGTCTTACACCGAAGTCTTTCTTGTCTCCGTTCCGGTCATTCATTCCATGCATGGGAGCTCCCATAAGCCGTCGTTCGATAAATTGAGAGCGGGGACTTGCGGCGGGCGCGATGATATTGTGGCAGCGGGAACAAGCCTGTTCGCCACGAGGGAAAGAATGATTGAAACGGACCGGTTGAAGCTCAGGGATTGGCGAGAGGCGGATAAGCCCCTGCTATGCGTAATCCATGCTGATCCTGAGGTAATGCAGTTCCTCGGTGGCACGAAGACCGCGTCAGAGACCTGCGATGTAGTTGACCAACTGAGGCGGCTTTCTGAAGGCGGCGAGCCAACTTTCTGGGCTGCCGAACGTATCGATGATGGCTCGTTGATCGGCGCAGTTGGCCTGCATTGGCTCGGAGATGATTTTCCATTCGGTCCGGCTTTAGAGGTGGGGTGACGACTTGGTCGCGACTATTGGGGCAAGGGTTATGCGACCGAAGCAGCTCGCGCGGCTCTCTATTATGCATTTAGCACCTTGGATGTGCCCCGCGTTTACGCTTTTACCGCATTGGCGAACAAGCGTTCTGAAATTGTGATGCAGCGGCTGGGGATGACGAGAGTTGAGGGCGGCGAATTCCTTCATCCCGATTATCCTCTTACCGACGCGAACGCGATGCACATGCTGTATGTAGCCGAAAAGAGGTTATGGATGTCGAATAGCTAGCATCACGGTGAGCGCAATGGCAAACCTCGTGGACAAGATTCAGCAGGCAGAGGCGTTCACGTGCGAGGTGCTTGCCGCTGTACGCCGGTATTACGAAGCGAAGGGCCTGCTTCCGCCGGATGAGGTCGAGCGCCTGCGTCTTGAGGTAGCGTCGCTCATGCAGGCGGTGAGTGAGTATCAGCAGAGTGCACTGGGTGGGCAGGCAGCAACTCGTCATTGAGGTGGATGGCCTATGGGCGCTCGATGTGAGAGCACTTCGCTGAAATTGCTGAAGGCTCTCCTGGTTGCGCTGAGGGTGCCGCTGGCTGAGTAGAACGATCTGCGCAATTCGCCGCGCAGCCATGGGTAGGCTTGCCGAGGCTGACTCTCAGCCACAATGTCGAAATACCGCTTGTCGCAGGGCGAATGGCGATACACGAGAACTTTCCAAACTGTGATCACCTGGGTGATGGTTGTCGACCAGGTCAACCATCAGTGCTCCGGGAGGCTCACATGCAGAATAAGATGATTTTGGTTTTGGCGTTGGCTGTTGCGGCGTTCGCGCCGCACTCATTTGCTGAGACGACGAATCAGGGGTATGAAGATGAAGGGCTTGGCTTTTCCGTTCAAGCCAAGCAGGGTGGTACTTGGGCGCCTATATGAACAGTGCTTCCAGGGCGTGCGTGTATGGAAGTCCTGGGTGTTTCGGTATGAAAGGCAAAGCATGCCAGCCCTACGCAATGAAGGTAGAAGGACCTGGCGGTGTGCACGAATTGAAGTGCATGGGCTCTCGGGCCGAGCGCGGGAGCGCTGACAGGGATGAGCTTCAGAGCGACTACAATCGCGCGCAAAACGCAGCGAAGGGGCGGTGATTTGGTGGCAAGGGCGGTTCGATCGGCAGGACGCCGCAGTAGAGGTGAAATCAACTCCGCAACTGAAGAGTTAAACCCCGGTTTTAGCGGCCTCCAAGGCATTCTAAAAACACTTCATGCGGAATTGTTTTGTTTTTGACGTATTGAAAATAAAGGTTTTTAAGGTTGGCCTGCAAATCCGGCTACGCCGCTTCGATTCCGACCTCGGCATCGCGATGGCGCCGATCCTGCGGTAAACGCGCTCGGTAATGCCTTCCTTCGAGTGGCCAAGCAGCAAGCTGGCATCGCTCAGGTCTTTGATCCCCGAGTCCGCTTTGGGTCAGATGTCTCTGAACTGGAGCTGGGCGATTCGATTGGCCAGGGGGTGTTCTTTTTCAGTTGATACTTTGCCCGAGCCTCCCCCTCTTGCGTGCATGTCGACGCTTGAGTTTGTAAGGGAGTGGGTTACGGCTGAGCGTTGCTCGAAAGTGTGCGCCCATATGGGCCACCTCAATCCGCTGCTGAAGCTGCCGACGGACCGAGCCCCACTGAAACGCCCCGCAGAAGACAGTGCGCTACCGACCGAGGGCAGGCAGAGGATTGGTTTTGAGCGGGCTTTGGTAGCTGCTTTAGTCGCTTGTTGGTGATCGGGGGGGGCAAATAATCGCCCCCCAGTTTGCGTAGCGCTTGGCTATGACCTAGAAATAGGATAATCAGCCATTCAGTGGGGGCAGCCAATGTCCAAAGATGCCGTTGAAACCTTTGGGCGATTTGTATGGGAGTACAGCTGGCTGATTGCAGACGCGGTGATGGTCTTCGTTGTCCTCAGCATGCTTCTTGGGTACGGGGAGCTTGATGCTCCGAGTCGCGTCCTGTTGCGCGGCATGTTGGTCGGCTTGTGGTTCTATGTATGGGTTTCAGGATTTCACCTGCTTCTTTACATCCGCCACTGTGACGGCGCCGATGACTCCAATAACCCTGGTATTTTGCCTTGGTGGAAGTCGTTCCCGTGTTACTTGATAAAGGGAGGGATTATCGGGGTTCTGCTATGGTGGTCAGACAAAAAGGGCTTGCTTGACTGGAGCGCCTGAATTTTCGAGGGAGCAGGGCGCGAAAGACCTGACCGTAACGATCGCCGCCGGCTAACCTTTGGTGCGGCAGGCGATCAGCGCACTTCGCTTGGCCAATAACGTTGTTTTGTCAGCGGGCTTTTTCAAGCACGTCTTTCGCGAGCGAGGAGCGCTCGCCGATCAACGCGGCGCCACTGTAGGTCAGGTGGCTGTAGTCACGGTAAAGGATGGTTCCCTCCATCTCGGTTTTGCAAACGCCATCGCTGCATAGAAATCCGAATAGGCTCAGAAGCTCGACATCCGCCAACTTGGCAGCCTCGGTCATCATGTTGAGTGTCCGGCCTCTGTATCTTTGATTGGCATTCGTTGTGATGGTGCAGTCCGGCTGTGGGCCGAGGCTGAATTTTCCTCGCGCCCGGCGTTCCAGGCAGGCACCAATGTCCGAGCCGTTGGCGGGCGGCGGTGCGATAAATACAACCTTCTTGCCAGCGTTGTGCAGTTCCTTGGCAAGTGAGGCTAGCGCGTTGGCGACGATCTCGGGGGAGGCTTCACGGGTTTCATATTCGTCTTCAGCAGTCTGCGTCAGGAGGCTATTGGCTTTACTCAAAGGACCTTGCAAGCGCCCAGCTATAACGACGGTCTCGATATCCTGGTTTGCCTTGGCGTACTCAAGGGTATTCGAGTTGAACCCGATACAGGCTTTAGCAGAGTCGATGTTGTAAGGCGTGTTGACACCCTTGTTGAACCGAGCGAGACGATCAAGCGGATCGCATCCGCTCATGGTGATCTGTTGTACGCCGTGCTCCCGAAGGGGGCCTGCAAGCGCCGAAGTCCATGCCATTGCGTACGAGTCCCCCCACACCAAAACCTTCGGATGGGCGTTGGTTTTACAGCGTTCCTTGATTGAGAATGGTTCGGCGGCCTTCAGTGCGCACTCGGATGCCAGGCCGTAGTTGGTTCGGCGGATGTGCTTGTAGTTGGTGTCGGAGGCCGTAGCGTGCGCAATGATTGAGGGGGAAATAGCAATAGCCGCTGAGCACGCTACCAGCCCAGCAATATAATGGCGTCGTTTCGCCGGGTTCTTTTTTTCGGAACGGCTCTTCAACGAAGCGGTAGAGCGCAATGCTCAGCAAGAGTGAAAGTGCAACGGCGATCCAAATTGCAGAGTGCGGCGGTTCGTCTAGATAGGCGGCTCGAGTAAAAACCAATATTGGCCAGTGAACCAGGTACAGCGAGTACGAGATATCACCGACCCGGGCTATCGCTTTTACGGGAAGGTTGTTCTCCGAGGTCTTCGGGTTATGACCCAGAAGGACCACTAACGTCGCCATGCATACGAGCAGTGCGTCAAGGCCTGGGTGTGGAAGGCCCGTTGGGAAAAAGGGTACCAGAAGGATTGCCGCAATTGCTGGAATACGGGCAAGTGATAAACCGCGGTGAGCGTTTGTTTTTAGCTTGACGATTGCAGCCAATGATCCAAGGCCAAGTTCCCATGCTCGTGTAAGTGTCAAGTAGAAGGCAGCATCAGGGTGGTGCGATGCCAGGTAAGCACTCAGCGCCACACTGGAAAGCACAAGGGTTGCCACAACGGGAAGCCATGCTTTTCTCGGAATGAAGAATAACAACAGTGGCATTAAAAGATAGTATTGCTCTTCAACAGCCAGCGACCAAAAGTGCAGAAGTGGCTGGGTGTCGGCGGCCGCTTCAAAGTAGCCTGTTTGGCTCCAGGCAACAAAGTTTGAGACGAACAGGAGGGCGCCAATGACTTGCGTTTTCAGGTCTTTCAGCGCCAGGTCTGTGAGTATGAAGGACGCGCAGGCAACGACAAAGGCGAGAACAACAAAGGCTGCGGGCAGCAATCGTTTTGCGCGTCGGAAGTAAAAGCGCAAGAAACTGAAGTGCTTTGCTTCAATTTCCTTTCGAAGGATGCCGGTAATTAGAAAGCCAGAGATAACGAAGAAAAGGTCCACGCCTAGGTAGCCGGCGAAGTCAATTAATTGTGTGTGGTAGAGTACGACCAGCAGGACTGCGATGCCGCGTAATGCCTGGATGTCAGTTCTGAATGCTGATTTCTGCACGTCTGCAGGACATATACTGGTTGACACGGTTTTTCCCCTGGTGCAGTTGTTCGCGCTCCGGCAGGCGGCGCCATAATGATGTGTTTATTGATAAACGTATTTTTCTATACAGTGCTCACGTGGCGCGGAGACTGCCATGGCCAATTGCTTTTTTCAATTTTATTTCGTTCGGGCATAAGCTGTTCGGGGGGGTTGCACTATCAGGATGCTCATCCTGCGCAATTTTATTTCGGATGTGTCTGGTGCTGGGGTCGCAAGACATACGCTCCAGGTCGGCAAGTGCCGCGGCTAAGTGCTGGGCATGGCCTGATCGAGCTCCGTCTATCAACGCATCTCTGCGCCTCGGAATGATCACGCTTGTTGGCGTAAAGTGGGTAATGAGCAGAGTAGGCGCCCACAGAGGCGGTGTGGCATCATCTTGCCTGGCGCGAAAAAGCCGCTTACCGCTCTGGGGCCTTCGCGGCGCCAAAGCTAAGGCGCAGCAGCTGGCGAACAGGGGTAAATGTCCAGGCACCAGCGTGAAGGCAGAATCTGGAGTGTGGGGTATTGTGGGCCGCGTGGCTGATGCTAGAATGCTGGCCATTTTGAATGGGGATTTAAGTTTGCTGGCATATAGACCTGAGTTGGATGGGCTTCGAGCTGTTGCTGTTCTGAGTGTGGTTCTGTTTCATGCTGGTTTCGGCCCTATCAGTGGTGGGTATGTTGGTGTAGATATATTCTTTGTTTTATCCGGTTTTCTGATCTCTTCGATTCTTATTCAGGAGATAACGACTCATCAATTTTCGTTTTCCCGCTTCTATGAACGAAGAATTCGTAGGTTGTTGCCGCCACTTGTCCCGGTATTGCTTGTTACGGGGTGCGCGGCATTTGTTTTTTTTTGACAGAGTGCCGCTTGAAGGGTTTTCAAAAAGCCTGTATTCGACGCTTGCCCTGTCTGCTAATTGGTATTTTTTGTCGTCAGTGGGGTATTTTGACGGGCCGGGCGAGTCCACGCCGCTCCTTCATATGTGGTCGCTGTCGGTTGAAGAACAGTTCTATCTGTTTTTTCCGATTATTCTGATTCTAATAATCAGGAAGAAAAGAACACTGCTTCCGGCGTTGTGCGCCGCCCTCTTGGTCATCTCTTTCGCTATTGCAACGTATTACCTGTATGCAGGGAAGCAGGAAATCGCTTTTTATAGCTCGTTGGCGCGTTTTTGGGAGTTGCTTGTGGGTGCCTTGTTGGCATCCGTTCAGGCGCGACTGAATCCATCAAGGCGTGTTGCGGATGCCATGGAGATAGGTGGGCTTCTTCTTTTAGGGGTGGCGATGTTTCTCTACACCCCTGAAACGCTATTCCCAGGGCCGGCGGCGTTGCTGCCGACATTCGGCACTGCATTAATAATAGCTGCGCATGGACGGGGGCGGTTGGTGTCACCTGTGCTCAAGTGGCCTTCCATCGTGTGGGTTGGTCTCATTTCCTATGGTCTCTACCTGTGGCATTGGCCGATTCTTGTATTTGTTAGATACCTTAAGCCGCTTGCCGGTGCGTATGAGCTCACGGCGGCCGTACTGATTTCCGTCCTTCTTTCGGCTGCATCCTACTACTGGCTCGAGGCGCCTATACGGCGCAAGAAAGTGTTTTCAACGAAGCGCAGTGTATTTAACTTCGGTATTATTGCTACGGCAATGCTCGCTGGCATGCTTTCGTTAAGTATGATCAAGACCGTTGAGAGCGCGCGGTTGAAGGTGAACGGTTGGGTGCGAGGCGTATTGTACGATGACAGCAGGGTTTCAGCGCTCGCCGTGATCGAGAAAGAAAAGAAATACTATATGGGTAACCTGAATCTAAACTATCACGGTGGTTTGGATGAGTTTAGTTTGTCGCGTTTTAATGGCTACACTTGCAGTTTTGATGGTGGGAATACTCAGGATCGAGTCTTGGGTTGTCTGGTAGGGCAAGCCAAGAAAGATAATATATTGGTGGTGGGTGATAGCGTTGGGCGGGATACGATGTGGGCGCTGAGGCGTGCATATCCAAATAATAATTTTATAATGATCCATCAGTCTGCCTGTCCGCCGGCCGAGTTTTTCAATAAAAGCAAAGGGAATACCTGTTTTCCCCAGCTTGACGATACAATGCAGAAGCTTGCGAAACAGGTTAACGTGAATGGTATTGTCTTGAGCTTTCGATACCGGCCCAGGCATTGGGTGCATATCAAAAACAGTATTCCTAAGATGAGAAAGCTCGTCGATAATATAGTGCTGGTTGGCGTGAACCCAATGTTCCTGGTGACGGTTGACAAGTACATAAAAGGGCTTCCGGACAATGTATCGATACCCGCTGCTATCGATAAGGGTGATGGCAAAATGATTGGCTGGGATTTTGACGGTATTGCACAAGAGGCTGAGCAGGTGGCCCGGAAAAACCATATCATGTTTGCCGATGTGAGCAGGTTTTTCTGCACGCATAGCGCTTGTAAGTTGTGGGTAGATGGCTCATATGAAAAGCCACTGTTCTGGGATAACCAGCACATGACGAATTTGGGTATGTCCAGCTATGCGAGTTACTTGGCGTCAAAGCCAGAAATAAAACAGGTTGTAGGGGATGCCAGCGCCGGTGCGCTCCAATAATCTACGCTAGCCTGCGGTTTTTTGAGTCGAATGGCGGCGCCTTCGCCCTGCCATGCAGTCTGCGCGACGTGGATGGTTGCGCAGGCGGTTGAAATGTCGAGCAATGTGCGGGGAAGGGCACCTTCCCCGCACGCTCATGCATTACGCGGCGACAGCCCGCTTCACATCAAGCTTGAAGGTGTCGAGCTTTTGGCCGCTTTGCAGGTCTTCCAGCACGATCTGCACATCGGTGTAGTACTCGATCTCTACGGTTTCGGTAGTGGTGATTACAGTTTGCAGGCCGCCCGCATTCATGGTCTGGACGATGTCCAAGCCATAAAAATGATGCCCTTGATAGGTTGGGTTGTAGTTGACGGCAGTGTCACCCGAGAGGGTGATCTGGTACACCACCTTGACCTTGAGCTTGCCTTTGCTCGCCGACAGTGTTGCCTTGACCGCCTGGCCCGGTTGTAGGGTTGTGTTTACACCAGCACTGGAGCCCAGTTCGAGTGTCTCGCTCTGCGATCCGCCTTTTTGCCAGGCTTGCGTGTAGTTCAGGGACGTCGAACCTGAAACGCCTGTTCCCAAAAAGCCAATGGAGTAGCTAATCGATTGACCGATCCCAACAGTGGATGTGTCTGACCAATTGCTCTCCGATGTCAGAGAGACCTTTTGCGTTACCCCGCAGTTGAATTCGGCGGCTACTGATGAGTTGTTTTTAAAGGTGTTGGTGTTGAGCATGATCGGGACTGTATTGTCGCCGATGATCGTTGCGCTCTGTACGGCGAAGCGGGTCTTAACTTCTGGCCAGTTGTAACTTTTATACAGGTCACCCCATGGGGTAGGGCTGCATACATACGCATCGTTTGGTGATTTTCCCATGTAAGCGGAAACAGCCCTCTTCAACGAAGCATCCTGGATATTGAAGGTGCTGCGCTCTGCGTCGGTGATGATGTGCTGTTCCTGGCCGGAAGCAGTAACAGTCGATGCTCCTTCAGAAGGCCCGGCGGTGATGCTGATTGAAATAGCCATGTTTACTTCCCTGTAGTGGTGTACTTCTCAATGCGGCAACGTTTTGCCGCCACTACGAGCATAGGCCAGAAGTTTATCTTCACAAGAATAATTTTCAACGCAGAACGCACTGAGCGTAATTAAATATTTTACTGATTTAAGCGTTCACGATTATTCTACGTTGTTGTACGCGCTTTGTAGGTTTGTGCTTACGTGTATCGGTGCTCAAGTCGTATTTTAATAACATGAACCTTGTATTGGCACTGCAAACAGAAATGGCACATAAGGCTTGCAGGGTGTTCAACAGCGTGCCAAGCGGCCATTGTCTGTAGCGCGTCAGGCCTTCACGGCCACCAGTGTGTAGCACATGGGGATCTGCACGTCGGCGCCCTCGTACACATCGTAGATTTCCTCCCTGTTCGAATGCGCGTATTCGGTAAGGTTGCGTAGTTGCAGCCCCGCGCCGATGACTCCCGCCAGAACGTCGCCCAAACGGTGAATATGCCAATAGGAGGCCAGCCCATTCGCCTCGCTCTGGCCTTCGTAGACAATGGTTTTCTCTTCTACTACCGGCTCGGTCTGAAAGTAGGACCCGGTGATTCGCCAGGGGGCCGCAGACTCAGGGTCGAGCATCTCCAGGAATGGATGGGTTTCGTAGATGACCAACGTGCCGCCGGGCTTGAGGGTTCTGGCCGCATGGCGGAAAAATGCGTTCAGGTCTGGCATCCAGTTCAATACACCGATGGTGATCAAGGCAACATCGAAGCGTTGGTCAAGCGTCGCCGGCAACTGGTGAATGTCGGCCTCGACAAAGTGCGGGGCGTGGGGCGACTTCGCCGTAAGCTCATGCGCCTGCGCGAGAAATGCCGAGGACTGGTCCACGCCCATCACGCTGCGCGCCCCGAGCGCGAACAGTGAAAGCGACTCGCGTCCGTTGTTGCAGCCCAGTTGTACTACGTCTTTGCCGTCAAGACCGACCTGGGCCAGCAATTGGGTAAGTGTCTGGTCCAGGCACGAGAAGTTCGGATGCCCGACAGACGCTATCAGTTCACGCCAGGCGGCGCTGTTGCGGTGCTGGGCGGCGGATGCATTCCAGGCTTCGCGGTTGCTGGCGATGGCATGTGCTTGAGTAGACATTCGTTGACCCTGTGTTCCTTCACGTGGAGCCCGACTTTATCACGCGCAAAGAAAAGCCCGCTGGGGAGTGCGGGCTAAAAGTTTCACAAGGAGTGGGGTGACTATGCACCTTCGTTCGTGAAAGGTTTGTGAAAGGGGCTGCGGGTCGTTTTGACAGGCGTGATGCTGCTGCGGCGCCTGCGTGATCAATCAGCAGTGATGGCTGATTGATGTCAATGTCCCCTGCGTGATGGGCGATTAAAATCGATGCACTTATCGATTGGCGTTGCGTGCCTAGGAGTTGCAGGAATGTTTGGTGGAAAATGGCGGGAGCAGGTCGGCGCACAGGCGCGTGAGCTGGAAGATCTGCGACAGCACAATCAGGCCCTGCTGCGTGAGAACCAGCAATTGGCCGAACTGCTGGCCCAGACCCAGGGCGAGCAGGCCCAGCTCAACAGCTACAGCCGCTACCAGTGCGAGCTGCACAGCAAACTGGGCATGTTCGACGAGTCGATGAAGCAGACCCGCGAAGGCGTGGTCAGCCAGGCTGAAACCCTGCGCGGCGAAGTCGATCACCTCAAGGCCAACAGTGGCGTGTTCAGCCAGACTTCCGAACTGCTGTCGTCGTTCTCCACGTCGCTGACGCACATGGCGGGGCAGGGGGTGAGCAGCGTCGAGAGCGTCACCCACCTGCAGGCCCGTGTCAGCGAGATCAGCAGTATCGTGGGCCTGATCAAGGCTATTTCAGACCAGACCAACCTGCTGGCGCTCAA
>NZ_JAAHBU010000237.1 GCF_010671725.1 Pseudomonas brassicae
CTGGCTTGCCAGCGAAGCGCTTGATCAGCCTTTGATCGCCTTCCACAGCTTGCCCACCACGGTGACCACCGCCAGCACCGCCGCCCCCGCCACAATCCCCACGCCTGCATTGAGCAAGGTCGAAGTCAGCACCCCGCCGTTGCCTTCGCTGAATGCTTCGATGGCGTGATGCAGCGGCGCAATGCCATGCACCAGGATCCCGCCACCGACCAGGAACATGGCCGCCGTGCCGATCACCGACAGGGCCTTCATCATGTACGGCGCCGCGTGCAGGATACCGTTGCCGACGGCCTTGGCCGCATTCGAGGCCTTCTGCGTCAGCCACAGGCCCAGGTCATCCAGCTTGACGATCCCCGCCACCAACCCATAGACACCGATGGTCATCACGATCGCGATACCCGACAGCACGATGATCTGCTGGGTCAGCGGCGCATCGGCCACCGTCCCCAGGGTAATCGCAATGATCTCGGCCGACAGGATGAAGTCGGTGCGCACCGCGCCCTTGATCTTGTCTTTTTCGAACGCCACCAGGTCGACCGCCGGGTTGGCCACCGCCTCGGTCAACGCCGCATGCCCGGCCTGCTGCTCTTCAGCACTGTGCAGGAACTTGTGCGCGAGCTTCTCGAAGCCCTCGAAACACAGGTACGCACCGCCGATCATCAGCAATGGGGTAACCGCCCACGGGATGAAGGCACTGATCAGCAACGCGGCCGGCACCAGGATCAGCTTGTTCAGGAACGACCCCTTGGCCACCGCCCACACCACCGGGATCTCCCGCTCGGCGCGCACGCCCGTGACCTGCTGGGCATTGAGGGCCAGGTCGTCACCCAGTACCCCGGCAGTCTTTTTGGCCGCGACCTTGGTCATGACCGAGACATCGTCGAGTACCGTGGCGATATCGTCGATCAGTACCAGCAAACTGCTTCCTGCCATGCGTCATATTCCGCTGAAGGGTAAAAGCGTCAAGCTTAGCCTGTTGGCGGGTAAAAGGGGCGACCTTGAGCGCCGCGCAAACCCGGTGCTACCATGCGCAACCGCCCGCCCAGGCCTGTTGCCGCATGCGGCCAGAGACAAGGAACAGCGCCACCATGAGCAGTATTCGCGAGCGCAACAAAGAACTGATCCTGCGCGCGGCCAGCGAGGAATTCGCCGACAAGGGCTTTGCCGCCACCAAGACCAGCGACATCGCGGCCAAGGCTGGCCTGCCCAAGCCCAACGTCTATTACTACTTCAAGTCCAAGGAAAACCTCTACCGCGAGGTGCTCGAGAGCATCATCGAGCCGATCATGCAGGCGTCCACCCCGTTCAATGCCGAAGGTGAACCGCACGAGGTGCTCAGCGCCTACATCCGC
>NZ_JAAHBU010000238.1 GCF_010671725.1 Pseudomonas brassicae
GATCCCTTCGCTGGCAAGCCAGCGAAGGGGGCCTCAGGGTTTCGGCAAGCTGCCCGCCGGCCCGACCGCCACCAGCGGCGGCGTGCACAAGGTATTGCCCCCCGGCTGCAGATACGGCATCAGGATCGGTGCCATGCCCTTGAGCACCTGCACCGGCAATGCCGAGGTGAACTTGAACGCCTCGGCTGCGCGCCCGGGCACGAAGGCGGTCAAGGTGCCGAAGTGATTGTCCCCCAGGAAGAACACGAACGTGGCCGTGCGGTTCAGCGAGCGTGAACCGATCAACCGCCCACCCGCGCCAAAGCTCTCGATACGGTTGTCACCGGTGCCGGTCTTGCCGCCCATCACCAGTACGGTGCCATCGTCGAGCTTGAAGCTGCCCGATACGCGCCGCGCCGTACCGGCGTCCACCACCTGCGACATGGCTGCGCGCACGCCCGCGCCACCTCCACCGAAAGCACTCGCTCGCCGCGGTCCGGGTCGCCGGCCAGGCGGGTCTCGTAGGGCGTGTCGGCGGCAAAGTGCAGGGTGTCGATGCGCAGCACCGGCAGGCGCACGCCGTCGTTCTGGATGATGCCGACCAGTTCGGCCAGCGCCGCAGGGCGGTCGCCCGAGCTGCCGATGGCAGTGGCCAGCGACGGCACCAGGTGATCGAACGGGTAGCCGACGCGTTTCCAGCGCTGGTGAATGTCGAGGAAAGCCTCGATCTCGACCATGGTGCGAATGCGGCTGTCACGTGCGCCCTTGTGCCGGCTCTTGAACAGCCAGCTGTACACCTCCTGGCGCTCGAAATGGCTGGCTTGCACCGCGTCCTGGAAACTCGCGGTCGGGTGCTTGAGCAGGTAGCCCAGCAGCCACAGGTCCAGCGGGTGCACCTTGGCGATGTAGCCCTGGTCGGGCAGGTCATAGGCGCCGGGACCGTAGGACTTGTACATGCCTTCCAGGCGCGTGTCGGTGAGCTGGTCCTTTTTCAGCGGCGGCCGCTTGAGCGCGCCCGGCTCCGATTTGGCATGTGCCCGCACGAAGGCATTGAAGGTGGCCTGTTCGGCCTCGGGGAACAGGTAGCGGTGCACGGCCGCCAGCCGCATCGGCGTCACGCGCATACTGTCGAGGAAGGTGTCCAGGCGCTCCTGCGAGGTCTTGCGTTGGTATTTCTTCCAGAACCGGCGCATGAAGTCGGTGCCTTCACGGTCGGCAAAGCGCGCCAGGTATTCCTGGCGGCGTGGTTCGGCATCGTCCTTGAGCAACTTGCCGCTGTTGCCTGGCGCCTGGTAGGTGCTGTAGCGCACCAGGTCACGCATCAGGCGAATGAACGGCAGGTTGATCGACTCGCGCAGGGAGTCCTTGAGGGTCGGCAGGCGGCCGTTGTCTTCCTTGCGAAAGTTGTTGAACACGTGCATGCCGCCGCCGGTGAAAAAGGCTTCACCCGGGCTTGCCGAATATTTGCGCTCCAGCGCCGCGTCGAGCATTGCGCTGATGTTGCGGTCCTTGTTCTGGGCCAGGTAATCCAGCGCCCAGCGGGTGATGAAGTCGGTGTCGGCCACCTCGACCTGCTTGAGCTGGGCGTTGGACATGCCGGCATACTTGTCGTGCAGCTCGGCGATGATCTCCAGGTACTGGGTCAGCACCCGCAACTTGGCGGTGGAGCCCAGCTCCAGCTTGCTGCCTTCGTTGATGTCGAACGGCTGGTCGGTGCTGTCGGTCTGTACGCGCACCCGCGAGCCATCGGCGGTGCGTTCGAGCAGGGTGAAGCTGTAGCGCACCTGGGTGGTGCTGGTGGGGGTCAGCAGGCGCTCGCCGAACAGTCCCATCTTTTCAGCAAAGGCGGGGTCGGCGAGGTTTTTCAGGTACTGGCTGACCTGCCCCTGCAGGTCGGCCTGCAGCGTACTGGTGGCCGACAGGTCGAGGCGGTCAAGGTCGTAGAGTGGCCGCCCCAGCGCCGACGACAAGCGGCTGCGTGCCACGCTGATGCCCTTGTTGGTGACGATCGGCACGATGGTCGGCTGCGCCACCCAGTCGCGGAACACCACCTTGCTGGCAAGTGCGGCATCGGCCAGCGAACGGTCGATGATGTTGTTGGCGGCCAGCAGGCGCACGTGGCTGTCGGTAAGCTCGGCCAGCTCCGTGCGGCCTCTGGAGAGGAAATGCGAGGGGCGTCGCTGGGCGATCATCAGCGACAGCACCTGACGCAGCGCCAGGCCACGTGCGGCGAGGCTGGCCGGGGCGTGTCGGTGCCCGCCAGGGTCTGGTTGACCTCGGCGAAGTCTGCGCCGTACCACACCCGCAGGCCCTCGGCCATGCCGTGTACTTCACCGTGGCCGGGCACCGCCGACAGCGGCACGCTGTTGAGGTAGTCGCGCACGATGCGCTGGCGTGCCGCCAGGGTTTGCGGGCCGTCCTGATAGGCGCGCACACTGGCCGAAATCATCTGGCGCAGCTTCTCGCTGCCCGACACCGTGAGGCCGTCAGGTGAATGGCGGTACTTTTCCAACTGCGTGGCCAGGGTACTGCCGCCGGCCGACTGGCCGGGCAGGGCGAGGTACTTGGCCACCTGGCTGTAGGCTGCCATGGCGAAGCGTGGCCAATCCACCGCAGGGTTGGCGCGCGTGTCGTTGGGGTCGAGCAGGTCACGGTTCTCGATGAACAGCAGGCTGTGCACGATCACCGGCGGGATGGCAGCAAAGTCGGGGTACAGGTGCTGCGGGTAGTGGAACTGATAGAGCGCGTCGCCCTTGCAGTCGGTGATCGACAGCCCGGCCTGGATCTTTTCGGCATAGGGTACGAAGAAGCCGTGGTCGACATAGTTCATCAGCGCCGGCGAAAAGCGTGCCTGCTCAACGATCACATAGTCGCGCTTGAACAGGCGCGGCAGGAATTCGCCGAGTGCGCTGTAGCCCAGGCGTTTGTCGAACGGGCCGTCACCCGGGTACACGATGGCGTCGCTGGGCCCCTTGTGCATCGAATAGCTGAGGGTCGCGGCGAACTGGCTGAACTCGCGCGACTGCAGGCGCGAGGTGTGCATCTCGTTGGTGGCTGCCAGGCCCAGCAGGGCCAGGCCAATGATCAGGATCAGGGCTAACAGCCACCACCCGTAACGCCGACGGGAACGTTTTGGCACAGCTGAGTCATCCGGTTGTTCTGCGGGAGCTTGCGTCTTGTTTGGTTCCGTTTGCCACTGTGCGCCCATAGTGTTCAGCCCGGCTGCGTATGTTCGTCTCGCTTGCCTGAAGCTTAGACGCTGGCCGGGGGTGGTGAAAAATTTGTGGGGCGTCGTGCGCCATTTCCCCAAGCGTGGCCGCCACATGCGCCTTTGGTACAGGATTGCACTGCACTGTTTTGGTGCTATGTTAGCCGCCCGGCAGGCCACGTAACAAAAAGTACGGGGAATGCCACTCCGTAGAAGCGGTTTTTGCCGAGAGTTCTCGCCAAATATCGTGGTTTATATAGTGAAAAGCCCTGTGGCGGCCTTCCTATACTGCTCGCCCCTTTCGCTTTGCCGGTGCGCTGTTGCCCGGCAGACGCGC
>NZ_JAAHBU010000239.1 GCF_010671725.1 Pseudomonas brassicae
GTCCTGGCGCACGTCCAGCGTACCAGAAACAGCCCGAATGTGACTGCGCGGCGCAGACAATCGAGCAACGGGCCGTCGGCGATCACCCCCATGCCACAGGCGTGCAGCGATTCGAAACACAGCAGCAGCGGCTCGAACAGGTCGTGGTTGTCGTGCAGCACCTCGGCGGGTGCGGGCTGCGGGCTGGCCAGCGCGCTGTGGGCCCAGGCGCGGGTGACCCGCAGGCGCTCGCGCAGTTGCTTGAGCAGCGCGCGGTACGGCTCGGCCGAATCGCCGACCTTGGCGCGCAGCGCCTCGCTGGCCTGCTGCATCGACAGCTCCGCGGCCAGTGCATCGATATCGCGCAGAAACAGGTCGGCGGCCATCCAGCGGGCCAGCAGCAGCACTTCGCGGGTGACCTTGGCGGTGACATTCGGGTTGCCGTCGCGGTCACCGCCCATCCATGACGCGAAGCGGATCGGCGCCGCCTCCAGCGGCAGGCGCAGGCCGGTGGCGTGGTGCAGGGCCTTGTCGACCTTGCGCAGGTGATGCGGGATGGCGTGCCACAGCGAGTGTTCGATCACCGCGAAGCCCCATTTGGCCTCGTCCACTGGCGTGGGCCGGTGCGGCGGATTTCCTCGGTGTGCCAGGCTTCGGCAATCAGCCGTTGCAGGCGCTCGCGGACCTGCTCGCGTTCCGCCGGGGTCAGGTCACGGTGGTCCTGGGCGGCCAGCTGTGCGGCGATGGCATCGTACTTCTGGATCAGCGTGCGGCGCGCGACTTCGGTGGGGTGGGCGGTGAGCACCAGCTCGATGCTCAGCTTGCCGAGCTGACGCGCCAGTGCGTCGTTGCTGTGCCCGGCAGCTTGCAGGCGGGCCAGCAGCTCGGGCAGTACGCGCGCCTCGAAGGGCGCGGGCTGGTCGGCGTCGCGGCGACGGATCAGTTGATACTGCTCGGCGATATTGGCCAGGTTGAGAAACTGGTTGAAGGCCCGGGCCACGGGCAGCAGTTCGTCTTCGGCGAGGTCGTCGAGGGTCGAACTCAACTGTTCGGCGCTGCCGCTGCGGTCGGCCTTGGCGCTGCGGCGGATGTCCTCGATCTTTTGCAGGAAGGCTTCGCCGTACTGCTCGCGTACGGTATCGCCCAACAACTCGCCCAACAGATGAACATCTTCACGCAAGCGCACATCGATATCGGTCATCAGCCTTGTCTCCAGACCTTGGGAAAACAGTTCTGGGGTCAGAGTGCCCCACTCGCGGGCGTGCTTTCAAGCCGGAGCCGGTGGCAGCAACCGAAACTGTCTGCAGTGGCTACGCTCTAAACAGGCACATGCGCAATTGAAGAGGCCACCATGAAGATCCGTGATCTTGCCGAGCATTGGGAACACAGCGCCAAGGGACGATTGAGCGCGACAGGTTACGTGCTGCACCTGGATGTGGAGGCGGCGGCGCGCTTGTCGGCGCTGGCGGAAATGTACCCCAAGCGGCGGCCTGAGGAGCTGCTGGGCGAGTTGCTGGGTGCGGCGCTGGAAGAGCTGGAGGCGAGTTTCCCGTATGTGAAGGGTCAGAAAGTCATCGCGACGGATGAGGAGGACAATCCGCTGTATGAGGATATTGGGCCTACGCCGCGGTTTCTGGCGTTGTCACGGCGGTATTTGCGGGACATGAGCGAACGCAAGGATGGGTCGACGCATTGAGACAGGAGCCTCATGGCGCCCCTCAATTTGATGCCAAGCCATCAAGGCTGACAACGCCAATGCCACAGATCATGGCACATTTTTTGCCAAGAAACATGGCCTGACAGGTCGGAGTTGTCAGCCTTGTACGTTCGCTTCAGCACTCTTCCCGACACTGCAACAACACCACGCATCACCCCATCTACACACGCCCACGTACCCCGCCAACACCCCAAAGTTCCACAAAAAACCACTGACCGATCAGTCAGGTAAAAATCTGAAAAACCACCGATTTATTTCTGAACTATTCAAAAAACGCTTCGGTCACAGCCAGTAGCCATCATGGCAAAACCCTTCAGCACCGGGCTTATCGTGTTCCCTAACCTGACGGGCTGCGTCGATGGACTGTTACGGAATTCGTTGTTCATCAGGAGTGATCCAATGGAGTTGACCACCATGAAGACCCGCACCGAAAAAACCTCTTTCAATCACCTGCGCGGGCTCAAGCTGGCTGCGCTGGCATTGGGCAGCAGCCTGGTCCTGGCCGGCTGCGCCGGCAACCCGCCAACCGAGCAGTACGCCGTGAGCCAGTCCGCCGTGAATTCGGCCGTCAGCGCCGGCGGCACCGAGTTCTCCGCCGTGGAAATGAAGTCGGCCCAGGACAAGCTCAAACAGGCCGAAATTGCCATGCACGACAAGAAATTCGACGACGCCAGGCGCCTGGCCGAACAGGCCGAATGGGACGCCCGTGTGGCCGAACGCAAAGCCCAGGCGGCCAAGGCCGAAAAAGCTCTGCAGGACGCCAATCAGGGCGTGCAGGACCTGCTTGAGGAAGGCATGCGCAGCGCGCAGTAAGCCGCTCGCCACACCGACCCGTGCATTCGTAATCGATCAAAGGATGAACCATTATGCGTAAACACGTGATGATCCCCGCCCTTCTGGCCCTGAGCGTTGGCCTGGCTGCCTGCTCCACGCCGCCGAACGCCAACCTGGAATCTGCCCGGACCAATTTTTCTGCCCTGCAGAGCAACCCGCAAGCCAGCAAGGTTGCCGCCCTTGAAACCAAGGACGCACAGGACTGGCTGAACAAGGCCGACCAGGCCTACATGAACAAGGAAGACGAGAAGAAGGTCGACCAGCTCGCCTACCTGACCAACCAGCGCGTCGAGGTGGCCAAGCAGACCATCGCCCTGCGTGATGCCGAAGGCAACCTGAAGAACGCTGCCGCCAAGCGTGCCCAGGCCCGCCTGGACGCCCGCGACGCCCAGATCAAGCAACTGCAGGACAGCCTCAACGCCAAGCAGACCGAACGCGGCACCCTGGTGACCTTCGGCGATGTGCTGTTCGACTTCGACAAGGCCACGCTGAAAAGCAGCGCCCTGCCGAACATCACCACCCTGGCGCGCTTCCTCCAGGAAAACCCTGATCGCAAAGTGATCGTCGAGGGTTACACCGACAGCAAGGGCACCGCCAACTACAACCAGTCGCTGTCGGAACGCCGTGCAGGCGCCGTGCGTACCGCGCTGGTGCGTGCCGGTGTCGACCCAGCACGTATCGTGGCGCAGGGCTACGGCAAGGAGTTCCCGGTGGCAGACAACACCAGCAACTCGGGCCGGGCGCAGAACCGTCGGGTGGAAGTGACCATTTCCAACGACAACCAGCCCGTGGCGCCTCGCTCGGTGAGCGCGACCTACTGATCGGCTGAGCGGATACGAAAAGTCCCGCCATGATGGCGGGATTTTTTTATCTGGACTGCGCCGTAAGGCACCTTGAACAAGGCGAGTCTGAAAAGAAATTCGACCGCCTGAGGCCGCCGCTCAGACCCCGTGTCGTTTGAGCCGCAGCCTCGCCAACCGGGCCGGTTCCTGCTGGCAAACGGTACAGGAGCCGACCTTGGCGCCGTATCAACTCACTGCTGAACCTGCTGCGGCGTCTCCTGCCCCATGCAGCGCACCGCCTGCTTGCGGTTGTCCACCAGCACGCCGGTCAATCCTTTCTGTTCGGTGTCGAACAGCACCAGCACGCCATCGATGCATTGCGCCACCTGCGCCGCCGGCTTGAGCGAGATCTTGTAGTCCTCGCCGGGCACCGTCTTGAGCATGGTGAAATCCGACAGCAGCAACGCATCCTGCGGCTTGGCAAAATGCAGGTAGCCGTAGTACCACAGCACGCCCACCGTACCAATAATGCTGCAGATGCCGGTAATGATCAGCGGGATGGCGTTGCGTTCTTCACTCATTGCGACTTCTCGTCAGGGTAATTGGGGACTTCGGCCAAACGCCGCAGCCCGTTGAAATGCGTGGGATCATCCAGAAAGCGCAGCATCACCTGGCGCCAGGTCTTGTCGGCAAACGTCTGCACATGGCCGCCACGTGTCAGCTGCAGCACCCGTGGCGCGGCGCCGCCTGGTACAGGGCCAGCCCGTTGGTCAAGGGCACGATCGGGTCGTCGATGCTGTGGAAAAACAGCTTGGGCGGCGTGCTCAACTGGCCAATCGAATGGATCGCACTGTCGCCATCGGGCACCAGCCACGACAACGGCACCTGGAACGGCCAGGTAAGCCACGAGGTACTCAAGGCGAATTGCCCCACCTTGCGGTAACTGGCCGGTACGCCGTCGAACACCATCGCCGAAAAACGCTCACGCTGCGCCGGGTGCTGCGCCAGGTAGTGGATGCCCATCGCGCCACCCAGGCTCTGCCCCAGCAGTACCAGCGGCCTGCCCTGCACCTCTGGCGCCTGCTGCAACCAGCCCAGCGCCGCCTCGATGTCCTGATACACCGCCGGCAAGCTGGGCTCGCCTGCGGACAAGCCGTAACCACGGTAATCGAGCAGCAGCACCTGGTAGCCCTGCTCGGGCAGCCACCAACTGCCCCCCAGGTGCCAGGCCAGGTTGCCACCGTTGCCGTGCAGGTGCAGCACCGTGCCCTTGACCGCTACTCCGTCCTTGGCTGGCAACCACCAACCGTGCAGACGTGTACCGTCTGCAGCCGTCAGGCTCACGTCGCGGTACGGCAACTGGGCTTTCTCGGGCGTGAACGGCTGGCCGGGCTCGGGGTAGAACAGCAGCGCGCTGCAACCACCCAGCCCCAGCAGCAGGGTCATCAGGGCCAGCCGGCAGCACCTAGAGAATGTTCGAGTAGTCGGCTTCAATCCGGTCCAGGCTCAGGTGGTTGAGGAAGTTGGAGAAACACATCCACGCCGACAGCGCATTGAGGTCGCGGAACTGCTCTGGCAAATACTTGGGTGGTTCCACCAGGCCTTCATCGACCAGCTGGCGCAAGGTACGCATGTCTTCCAGGGTGGTCTTGCCGCAGAACAGCAGCGGTATCTGTTCGAGCTTGCCCTTGCGCACGGCCAACTGAATATAGTTGTAAACCATGATGAAGCCCTTGAGGTAGGACAAGTCTTTGGTGAAAGGCAGGCCATTGGGCACCGACCCGCGGAACACCCGACTGGCATTGCCATAGCTCTCGGCCATCTCGAAACCCTGGGCGCGGAAAAACTCGTAGACCTGCATGAAGTCGGCGCCCTCCTCGACCATGTGGATGGCGCGGGTACGGTTGGTGAGCTTGCGCAAGCGGCTCGGGTAGGAGGCAAACGCGATCACTTCCATCAGGATCGCCAGGCCCTCCTGGGTCACCGTGGACGACGGCGGCCCCTTGGCCAGGAAGGTGCAGATCGGCTGGTTGAGACCGTTGAGGGTGGTGCCCACATGCACCAGCCCTTCGTGCACTTCGAGCGCGCGTACATCGCGACTGTTGAACATCGCATCGGCGCGGATCTTGATGTAGTCGGCGCCAGCCGCCGCATCGGCCACGATACCATCGGACTCGAACACCCGGATGGTGCCCTCGGCCTCGCCGAACACCTTGTTCAGGCGCCCCTGCAACAGATCGACAGCCTGCTTGGCGGTGAGGTTCTTGGGCTCGTCCTTGAGGTCGCCGCGCCCATCGATGTTGTTCAGGTAATCCGAAAGCATTAAACCCAGGTCGCCAGGGTCGGGTCACCAGCATGGAACGCATCCGAAGCCGCGCCATAGAGTTCCTGGGAAATCAGGCCGAAATCCTCGGTACCGCGCGCTTCGAGCATGCGCACCACCATGCGGTATTCCTTGCACATGCGCCGCATGATCTGCCCGACCGGGTTGAACTGGCCAAGCTGGCGGGTGATGTCGCGCTCGATGTTCTGGAACTCCAGCTTGACTGCGCTGGAGTCGAAGGCCAGCGGCCGCCCCTGATAGTAGGCGCGGTCCACCGCCGGCGGCTCCTTGCCCTTGGCCTTGAGGAAGCCCTGACGGATGTTGTCGTCCCACTTCACTGCGTCAAGCACGCGAATGGGCGTTTGCGCCAGCACAATGCGATCAGACAGGGTACGTATCGTCTGCTGGTAATCGTCCACCCGAAACTCCTTGTGTTGACCCGCTTACTTGCCGGCCCGCTGAAAACGTGCAACTTCGATGAACAGATCGGAATTGGCCGGATCGTCCAGGTAAGCCAGTACCCGCGCTGGCGGGCTGTCGATCAGGATACCTTCGCCGTTTTCTTCCGGCACCTCGACAGTGCGCCCGCTCAGTTCCTTTTTCTCCAGGGCCTGGCTGACCTGCTCGACGTCCAGGTTGTAGACCACCAGTTCCTGGTTATCGAGCACTTCGAAACCGCCGATCAGGAAGTTGCCGCCCAGGCGCTTGGGCACGCCAGCCGAGAGGTACCAGCGGTTGCCATGGCGCGACACGGTAAAGGCGTACTCCTGGCGCGGCTTGCCCTTGGCCGTGGCCACCGCCTTGTAGGCGTTGCCGCCGGCGCGGCTGATCCGCAGGTTCAGCGGCTCGCCCCAGGCGTCCTTGCTGGTCCATTTGCCAAGCAACGCCTTGGGCGCCGCCTGGTTGGCCGGGATCGGCTCGTTGAACGTCACCAGGCAACCACCCAACAGCACAAACGACAGGGCCAACAGCACACGCCAGGCTTTCATCCGGTACTCCTTGAATTAGGTAGAGCCTCAGGCCGATGCCAGCACCAGATGCAAATATCGGGTAAGGATAGCGAGCATCTGCGCTTCGGCCTGGGGTTGTGCAGCCTCCAGCAGGCCCTGATATTCCATCTGCTCGATGATGGCCGTCAACACTATGGCATCTTGCTGCGGCTGGCGCGAACCCACCACCTGCAACAGCTGGCAGGTACCGCGCAGCAGAATCTGCTCATGCAGGCGCACCAGCTCGGCCAGGCGCGGGCACAACAAGGCCTCCTGGCGAAAGGCCTGCTCGGCCATCAGGAAGTCGCGGCGGTTGTTCAGTTGGCGCTGCACGTACTCGCTGCCCATCTTTGCCACTTCGTCGGCCAGTTGCGCGCGTGCTGCCGGGCTGCCATCGCCGCGCGCAATCAACTCGTGCAAGACCACCTCGGTGTTCTGCCACAGCTTGGCCATGTACGCGGCGCTGCGCTCGACGTACTGGGCGAAGGTGTCGGTGAGCAGGTCTTCGATGTCCTTGAAGTAGTAGGTGGTGGCCGACAGCGGTACCTGCGCCTCGGCCGCCACCGCGCGGTGACGTACGCCACGCACGCCGTCGCGCACGATGATGCGCATGGCCGCATCGAGGATCTGCTGGCGTCGTTGTTCGCTGCCCTGGCGGCTGGCCTTGCGCCCCTGGTACTGGACGCTTTCTGCCACCGCTGTGGCAACGCCAGCAGCACCTTGTTGAGCCATTGCGGGAGTCACTACGCGTTTACCTCTCTGATTACTGTCTGATCGATCAGCTTATTACGGGCATGAAAAAGCCGCCCCTAGAGGCGGCTTGTTCAGTTCACTCAGGCCTGCGGGCGCATGTGCGGGAACAGGATCACATCACGGATCGACGGCGAGTTGGTCAGCAGCATCACCAGGCGGTCGATACCGATGCCTTCACCGGCGGTCGGCGGCATGCCGTACTCCAGCGCACGCACGAAGTCGGCGTCGTAGTGCATGGCCTCGTCGTCACCGGCGTCCTTGTCGGCCACCTGCGCCATGAAGCGCTCGGCCTGGTCTTCGGCATCGTTGAGCTCGGAGTAGGCGTTGGCGATTTCACGGCCGCCGATGAACAGCTCGAAGCGGTCGGTGACGTTCGGGTTCTCGTCGTTGCGGCGCGCCAGTGGCGACACTTCGAACGGGTATTGGGTGATGAAGTGCGGCTGCTCCAGCTTGTGCTCGACCAGCTCTTCGAAAATCATCACCTGCAGCTTGCCCAGGCCTTCGAAGCCAAGCACCTTGGCACCGGCTTGCTTGGCAATGGCACGGGCCTTGTCGAGGTCGTTGAGGTCGTCGGCAGTCAGCTCGGGGTTGTACTTGAGGATCGAGTCGAATACCGACAGGCGCACGAACGGCTCGCCGAAATGGAACACCTTGTCGCCGTACGGCACGTCGGTGCTGCCCAGCACCAGCTGCGCCAGCTCGCGGAACAGCTCTTCGGTGAGGTCCATGTTGTCTTCGTAGTCGGCGTAGGCCTGGTAGAACTCGAGCATGGTGAACTCAGGGTTGTGCCGGGTCGAAACACCTTCGTTACGGAAGTTGCGGTTGATCTCGAAGACCTTCTCGAAACCGCCGACCACCAGGCGCTTGAGGTACAGCTCAGGCGCGATACGCAGGAACATCGGCATGTCCAGCGCGTTGTGGTGGGTTTCGAACGGCTTGGCCGCCGCGCCGCCCGGGATGGTCTGCAGCATCGGCGTCTCGACTTCGAGGAAGTCGCGCTTGATCAGGAAATTGCGGATGTGGTTGATCACCTGCGAGCGCACACGGAAGGTGTCACGCACTTCTTCGTTGACCATCAGGTCGACGTAGCGCTGGCGATAACGCTGTTCGGTGTCGGTCAGGCCGTGGTGCTTGTCCGGCAGCGGACGCAGCGACTTGGTCAGCAGGCGCACGCTGGTCATCTCGACATACAGGTCGCCCTTGCCGGAACGCGCCAGGGTGCCTTCGGCGGCAATGATGTCGCCCAGGTCCCAGGTCTTGACCGCGGCCAGGGTTTCTTCGGGCAGGGTCTTGCGGTTGACGTAGACCTGGATACGCCCGGTCATGTCCTGGATCACCATGAACGAGCCACGGTTGAGCATGATGCGACCGGCAACCTTGACCGGGATCGCTGCAGCTTCCAGCTCTTCCTTGGTCTTGTCGACATACTGTTTCTGCAGGTCGTTGCAGTAGCTGTCACGGCGGAAGTCGTTGGGGAAGGCCTGACCCTTGGCGCGCTCGGCGGCAAGCTTTTCCTTGCGCAGGGCGATCAGGGTGTTTTCTTCCTGTTGCAGGTCTTGCGATTCGGTTTTGAGGTCGCTCATGTCGTCACATTTTCCATCAGGGAATTCATTGCCCTCGCCCGCAGGCGAGGGTCTTTTCAGCAGGTGTGAAGCTTACAACCCCTGCTTGAGGCTGGCTTCGAGGTATTGGTCGATGTCGCCGTCGAGTACCTTGTTGCAGTCGCTGCGTTCAACGCCGGTTCGCAGGTCCTTGATGCGCGAGTCATCAAGCACGTAGGAGCGGATCTGGTGACCCCAGCCGATGTCCGACTTGGTGTCTTCCAGCGCCTGCGAGGCCGCGTTGCGCTTCTGCATCTCCAGCTCGTACAACTTGGCCCGCAGCATTTTCATGGCGGTGTCCTTGTTGGCGTGCTGGGAACGTTCGTTCTGGCAGGCCACCACGGTGTTGGTCGGTACGTGGGTGATACGTACGGCCGAGTCGGTGGTGTTCACGTGCTGACCACCGGCACCGGAGGAGCGGTAGGTGTCGATACGCAGGTCCGACGGGTTGATCTCGATCTCGACCTTGTCGTCGATCTCGGGGGACACGAACACCGCCGAGAACGAGGTGTGGCGACGGGCGCCGGAGTCGAACGGACTCTTGCGCACCAGGCGGTGCACGCCGATCTCGGTACGCAACCAGCCGAAGGCGTACTCGCCCTTGATGTGCACGGTGGCGCCTTTGATGCCGGCAACTTCACCTTCGGACAGCTCGATGATGGTGGCGTCGAAACCGCGCTTGTCAGCCCAGCGCAGGTACATGCGCAGCAGGATGTTGGCCCAGTCCTGGGCTTCGGTGCCGCCGGAGCCGGCCTGGATGTCCAGGTAGGCGTTGTTCGGGTCCATTTCGCCGCTGAACATGCGACGGAATTCGAGCTTGGCCAGGTTCTCGTCGAGACGACCGAGTTCGGCGACCACGTCATCGACCGCCTCTTCGTCGTTTTCTTCGACGGCCATGTCGAGCAGGTCGCGGCAATCGCCCAGGCCGCCGGACAGTTCGTCCAGGGTCTCGACGATCTGCGCCAGGGCGGCACGCTCGCGGCCCAGCTCCTGGGCATATTCAGGCTTGTTCCAGACCGCAGGGTCTTCGAGTTCGCGGTTGACTTCGATCAGGCGCTCATGCTTTTGATCGTAGTCAAAGATACCCCCGAATAGATTCAGAACGCTCGGTCAGGTCCTTGATGGTATTCAGGATCGGTTGGATTTCCATGGGCGGGCGGCTCTCGTGCGTATTCTGTGAAAAGCCGGAGAGTATAAACGAGTCTGGGGTTGCGCGGCAGCCCGTCGGGCGGCCTTTGGAACGTGGGGCCCTTTCGCTGGCAAGCCAGCGAAGGGGCCCGCTCAGGCCACCCCGACCTGATTGCGCCCGCCATTCTTGGCCTGGTACAGACCCTTGTCTGCCGCCGAGATCAACTGTCGGCAATGGCTGCCGATGGCCGGCGTATGGGTCGCCAGGCCGATGCTGATGGTCAGCACACTGCCTTGCTGAGGCATGTTGTGCGCAATCTTCAGGCCGGCCACGGTCTGGCGCAGCTTCTCGGCCACCAGCCGCGCACCGCCCGGTGAAGTGCTGGGCAGTACCAGCGCGAACTCCTCGCCACCATACCGCGCGGGCAAATCACTCGGGCGGCTGCACGAGCCGCGAATCGCCTCGGCCACCTGGCGCAACGCCTCGTCTCCGGCCAGGTGACCAAAGGAGTCATTGAATGCCTTGAAGTAGTCCACATCGATCATCAGCAGCGACAACTGCGACTGGTCGCGCATCGCCCGACGCCACTCCAGCTCCAGGTACTCATCGAAGTGACGACGGTTGGACAGCCCGGTCAGGCCATCGGAGTTCATCAGCCGCTGCAGCACCAGGTTGGTGTCGAGCAACTGCTGCTGGCTCACCCGCAGCGCCCGGTAGGCCTCGTCGCGCTGCAGCAGGGTGAGGTAGGAGCGCGAGTGATAGAGGATGCGCGCCACCAGTTCGATGTTGTCGGGCAGCTTGACCAGGTAATCGTTGGCCCCGGCGGCGAACGCCGCACTCTTGACCAGCGGGTCTTCCTTGGTCGACAGCACGATGATCGGGATGTCCTGGGTCTCGGGGTTGCTGCGGTACTCGCGCACCAGGCTCAGGCCATCGAGCCCGGGCATGATCAGGTCCTGCAGGATCACCGTCGGCTTGATTCGGATCGCCTGGGCTACCGCCTGGTGCGGGTCGGCGCAGAAATGAAAATCGATATTGGACTGGTCGGCCAGGCCACGACGCACGGCCTCGCCGATCATTGCCTGATCGTCGACCAGCAGTACCATCGCCGAGTTTTCATTGGCGGTCGCAAAACCGTCGAGCGATAAATCATCCATGCGCTTTCACCTGGTAGCTGGCGGCCAATCGGCGTGGCCCGGTACACATCATCATTTCGAAAAAATCTCCTTCAGGCGCGGCGCAATGCGCTCCAGCGCATGTATCTCGACGGCGGCATCAATTGCCGCAGCCGCCTTGGGCATGCCGTACACCGCACTGCTGTGCTGATCCTGGGCGATGGTCAGAAATCCCTGTTCACGCATCAGCTTGAGGCCCTGCGCGCCATCGCGGCCCATACCGGTGAGCAGCACGCCCACCGCGTCGCCGCTCCAGAAGCGCGCCACGCTCTCGAAAAACACATCGATGGACGGCCGATAGATCTCGTTGACCGGCTCGGCGGTGTACGCCAGCGTGCCGTCCTTCATCAAACGGATATGGTGGTTGGTGCCGGCCAGCAACACCTGCCCGGCCTGGGGTGGCTCACCTTCGCGGGCCAGGCGCACGGGAAGCCCGGACGCACTGCTGAGCCAATCGGCCATGCCGGCGGCGAACACCTGGTCGACGTGCTGAACCAGTACGATGGCAGCGGCAAAATTGCCGGGCAGGCCCTTGAGCAATACCTCCAGCGCCGCCGGGCCACCCGCCGAAGAACCGATCGCCACCAGGCGCTGACGTTGCACGGCCTGGCGCAATGGCGCCGCCACGGGGCGCACGCGACTGCTGCTCTGCTGGCCGATCAGCCAACTGATATTGAGGATCTTGCGCAGCAGTGGTGCCGCCGCCTCGCGCGGGTCGCCGGCACCCACTGCCGGGGTGTCGACCACATCCAGCGCGCCATGGCCCATGGCTTCGAACACACGGTGCACGTTCTGCTGGCGATCGACGGTGACAATGACGATGGCGCACGGGGTTTCGGCCATGATCCGGCGCGTGGCCTCGACGCCATCCATCACCGGCATGATCAGGTCCATGAGGATCAGGTCGGGCGTGCGCTCGGCACAACGCTGCACCGCCTCGTTGCCATTGGCGGCCACCCAGACCACTTCGTGCGCCGGCTCGAAAGCCAGCGCCCGACGCAAGGCCTCAACGGCCATCGGCATGTCGTTGACGATCGCGATTTTCATCCCTGGGCTCCCCCGATCAGCTCGACCACTGCATCCAGCAAGGCATCATCATGAAAGCTGGCCTTGGCCAAATAGTAGTCGGCTCCGGCGTCCAGTCCACGTCGACGGTCTTCTTCGCGGTCCTTGTACGACACCACCATGACCGGTAGAGACTGTAGCCGGTTATCACGGCGCAGCAGGGTAACCAGCTCGATACCGTCCATGCGTGGCATGTCGATATCGGTGATCAGCAGGTCGAAGTCGTCGCTGCGCAAGGCGTTCCAGCCATCCATGCCATCCACGGCGACGGCCACTTCGTAGCCGCGATTGCTCAGCAGCTTGCGTTGCAGCTCGCGCACGGTCAACGAGTCGTCCACCACCAGCACGCGCTTGCGCACCGCCTCGCGCGCTGCGCGCTGGCCACGTTCGATGCGCTCCAGGCGCCCGGTGCTGAGCAGCTTCTCGACCGAGCGCAGCAGGTCTTCAACATCCACGATCAATACCACCGAGCCGTCGTCGAGCAGTGCCCCGGCGGAAATGTCCTGCACCTTGCCCAGGCGTGCGTCCAGTGGCATCACCACCAGCACGCGCTCGCCGACCAGGCGCTCGACCGCCACGCCATACAACGTATCGCGCTCGCGGATGACCACCACCTTGATGTTTGGCGCATCGGCCTGGCTGGCAGGGCGATTGAGCAACTGGGTGGCTGCGACCAGGCCGATATGCCGGCCTTCGTGCCAGAAATGCTGGCGCCCCTCGATCTGCACGATGGCCTCTGCCGGCAACTCCAGGGTGCGTTCGATGTGGGCGAGCGGAAAGGCATAGGCTTCGCCACCGACCTCCACCACCAGGCTGCGCACCACCGACAGCGTCAGCGGCACCTCCAGATGAAAACAGCTGCCCTGCCCGCTGCCCTGGCTGACCTCGATAAAGCCGCGCAGTTGACGCACCATGTGCTGCACCGCATCGAGCCCCACACCCCGCCCCGACACCTCGGTAACTTTGTCGCGCAGGCTGAAGCCGGGCAGGAACAGAAACGTCAGCAGCTCGTCTTCGCTCATCTGCGCCACGGTTTCGGCCGGTGACAACTGGCGTTCGACAATACTGCGACGCAGCCGCGCCAGGTCCACACCCGCGCCGTCGTCGCTCAGTTCCAGCACCAGCAGCCCGGCCTGGTGCGAGGCACGCAGACGAATCAGCCCCTCGGCCGGCTTGCCGGCGAGCAGGCGTTGCTCTGGCAGCTCGATGCCATGGTCGACAGCGTTGCGCAGCAGGTGCGTCAACGGCGCTTCGAGCTTTTCCAGCACGTCGCGGTCGACCTGGGTCTTGTCGCCTTCGATCTCCAGGCGCACCTGCTTGCCCAGCGAGCGGCCCAGGTCACGCACCATGCGGCTCTGCCCGGTCAGCACATCGGCAAACGGCCGCATGCGGCAGGCCAGCGCCGTGTCGTAGAGCAGTTGCGCGCGCTGGCTGGCCTGCCAGCCGAACTCGTCGAGGTCGGCAGCCTGCTGCTGCAGCATCTCGCGGGTTTCGCCCAGCAGACGCTGGCTTGCGCCAGCGCGTCCAGCACCTCGGGGCGCTGGCCACCGCTGTCGAGCTCGGCCTTGAGCGTGTCAAGGGCACGAATGCTCTGCCCATGCATGCGCTTGAGGCGTTGCAACGTGGCCAGGTAAGGCTTGAGGCGCTGGGTTTCGACCAGCGACTTGCTGGACAGGTCGAGCAGGCTGTTGAGGCGCTCTGCGGTCACCCGCAGCACCCGTTCGCCGCCTTCGCGACGCTTGCCCCGGGGCGCCGGTTCGGCCGGCAATTCGGGCTCGGGCTCGGTTTCAGCCGCTGCCACT
>NZ_JAAHBU010000024.1 GCF_010671725.1 Pseudomonas brassicae
CTTGCCAGCGAAGGGGGCGGCACAGCCAGCCCAATAAAAAAGCCGACCCTGAGGTCGGCTTTTTGCTGTCCAGGGTAATCGCTACCCTGCCCTGCGCAACAACCACACCCCGGCCAGCGCACAGATCGCCGCCGGTATCACCACGGCCAGCAGCGGCGGGAAGCCGAACACCTGGCTCGACGGGCCCAGCAGGTCCTGGGCAATGCGGAACACGAAGCCCACCAGCACACCGGTGAACACCCGCTGCCCCAGCGTCACCGAACGCAGCGGACCAAAGATGAACGACACCGCCATCAACACCAGCGCCGCAGTGACCAACGGCTGCAGCACCTTGGTCCAGAACGCCAGCCAGTAACGTGCGTTGTTCAGGCCCTGGTCGGACAGGTAGTGGATGTAGTCCCACAGCCCGGTGATCGACAGCGACTCCGGCGCCAGCACCACGGTGCTCAGCAGTTGCGGGGTCAAGGCCACGTCCCAACGTTCTTCGGCGTTCTTGATGACCTCGGTGTGATCGCCACGAAAATGCGTGGTGGTCACGTTCTTGAGCTCCCAGTGGTCGTCCTTGTACTGCGCACGACGCGCAAAGCTGGAGGTCAGCATGTGCCGCTCGTTATCGAAGCGATAGCGCGTCACACCCAGCAACAGGCCATTGGGCTGCACGGTGTTGATGTGCACGAACTCGTCGCCCTGGCGATGCCACAGGCCGCGCTTGGAGCTCTGCGCCTCGCCACCACCCTGGGCCAGCGAGCGGTCGGCCTGGGCCTTGTTCTCGGTCAGCGGCGCAAGGTACTCGCCCATCAGTACACCGGCCAGCATCAGCACCAGCATCGGTTTCATCACCGCCCACACGATGCGCCCGATGGATACCCCGGCCGCACGCATGATGGTCAGTTCGCTGTTGCTGGCCAGGCTGCCCAGGCCGATCAGGCAACCAATCAGCGCGGCCATCGGCAGCATGTCGTAGAGCCGGCGCGGTGCGGTCAGCACCACGAAGCTGGCCGCTTCGGTCAGCGTGTAGGTGTCGCTGATATCGCTCATCTCGTCGATGAAGGCAAACAGCGAGGCCAGGCCGAGGATGATCCCCAGCACGGCAAGGATGGCCATGAATACACTCATGCCGATGTAGCGATCGAGCTTAGCCACGGGCCACCTCCGCACGACGGCTGGCGCGTTTGAGGCGCAGCGGCTCCCAGTACATCAAGCCCAGGCCGATCAGCAGGAACAGCCCGTGCACCGGCCACAGGCCCAGGCCGATCGGCAACTTGCCTTTCTCCAGGGCGCCGCGGGCGGCAATCAGAATCGTCAGGTAAGCCATATACAGAAGGATCGCCGGCAGCAGCTTGAGGAAACGGCCCTGGCGCGGGTTGACCCGCGACAGCGGCACCGCCATCAGGGTCACGATGAACACCAGCAGCGGCAGCGACACGCGCCACTGCAGCTCGGCGCGTTCGCGCAGCGCATTGCTGCCCAGCAGTTCGGCGGTCGGGATGGCTTCACGCTCGGTGACTTCATCGCTGACTTCAGGCTTGGGCAGCAGCACGCCATAGGTGTCGTATTTGATGGCGCGGTAATCGGCCTGGCCAGGGTTGCCGTCGTAGCGGTAGCCGTTCTCCAGGATCAGGTAACGGTTGCCGTCGGCCTGCACTTCCTGGCGCCCCTTTTCGGCGACCAGCACGGAAATACCGCGGTCCTTGCTCTTGTCCTGGGACAGGCGCTTCTCGGAGATGAACACACCCGCCAGGTGTGCACGGTCATCCGACAATTGCTCGGTGTAGGTCACCCGCGAGCCGTCGCGCAGGTTCTGGAAGCGGCCCGGCACCAGGGTGTCGAACTCGGTCAGCGCATCCTGCTGGTTGATGATCTGCGCCACCTGGGTCACGCCCTGGGGCGCCAGGCTCAGGCTCAACCAGGCCACCAGCACGGCAATCAGCGTGGCCGGAGCCATGGTCATGCCCAGCAGGCGCTGCTGGCTCATGCCGGTGGCCGAAAGCACGGTCATCTCGCTTTCGAGGTACAACCGCCCATAGGCCAGCAGGATGCCGAGGAACAGCCCCAGCGGCAGGATCAGCTGCAGGAAGCCCGGCAGGCGATAGCCCATGATCAGGAACAGTACGCCCGGATCGAGCATGCCCTGCGCCGCCTGGGCCAGGTATTTGATGAAGCGCCCGCTCATGATGATGACCAGCAGCACGGCGCTGACGGCACTCAAGGTCACCAGGACCTCGCGGGACAGATAACGGAAGACGATCAAACCAGACACTCCTGGGTTGTCAGGCTCGGACAGCCGAACAAGGAAAACATTGCAACCACGATAGTTGCCGGTTGGCCAAAGGCGAAGGCGAACCCGGACAAAAGTGCGCGCATTATCCTGTGAATGACCGTGCCTGTCACTTGGCGCCGTGCAATGCTTCATCTCGGGGTTGTCAGCGCGCCCGCCGCAGGCTCAAACTGGGCGCTTTATAACTGGCGCACAACGGTGGCGCCGGGCCGCTTATTTAGCGCGTGCACAGACAACGCGCACTGACAGTTCATTCGGGGACCCTGACATGGAATTGGTTGTAAAAAGCGTAGCCGCAGCATCCTTGAAAACCGCCACCCTGGTACTCAGCGTGGGTGAAGGCCGCACCCTGGGCGCGACCGCCAAGGCTGTCGACGAGGCCAGCAACGGCGCCCTGAGCAGTGTACTCAAGCGCGGCGACCTGGCCGGCAAGGTCGGCCAGACCCTGCTGCTGCAAGGCCTGCCGGGGGTGAAGGCCGAGCGCGTACTGCTGGTTGGCGTGGGCAAGGATGCGCTGGGCGACCGCAGCTGGCGCAAAGTGGTCGCCAGCGTGCTCAACGTGCTCAAGGGCCTGGCCGGCAGCGACGCGACCCTGGCCCTGGGCGACGTCGCCGTGAACGGCCGCGATGCCCATTACGGCAAGGTCCGCCTGCTCGCGGAGAGCCTGCTCGATGGTCAATATGTGTTTGATCATTACAAGAGCAAGAAAGCCGAACCGATTGCCCTGAAGAAAATCACCCTGCTGGCCGACAAGGCCGGCCTGGCCGACGTCGAGCGCGCCGTCAAGCACGCCACCGCGATCGCCAACGGCATGGGCTTTACCCGTGACCTGGGCAACCTGCCGCCGAACATCTGCCACCCGAGCTACCTGGCCGAGCAGGCCAAGGCGCTGGGCAAGGAGTTCAAGGGCCTGAAAGTCGAGGTGCACGACGAGAAGAAGATCAAGGACCTGGGCATGGGCGCGTTCTACGCCGTGGGCCAGGGCAGCGACCAGCCGCCACGCCTGATCGTGCTGAACTACCAGGGCGCAGCCAAGAAGAGCGAGAAACCGTTCGTGCTGGTGGGCAAGGGCATCACCTTCGACACCGGCGGCATCAGCCTCAAGCCTGGCGCCGGCATGGATGAAATGAAGTACGACATGGGCGGCGCGGCCAGCGTGTTCGGCACCCTGCGCGCCGTGCTCGAACTGCAACTGCCGATCAACCTGGTATGCGTGCTGGCCTGTGCCGAGAACATGCCCAGCGGTGGCGCCAGCCGCCCTGGTGACATTGTCACCACCATGAGCGGGCAGACCGTCGAGATCCTCAACACCGACGCCGAAGGCCGCCTGGTGCTGTGCGACGCACTGACCTACGTCGAACGCTTCAAGCCACAGGCAGTGATCGACATCGCCACCCTGACCGGCGCCTGCATCGTCGCCCTGGGCAGCCATACCTCGGGCCTGATGGGCAACGACGACGAGCTGATCGGGCAACTGCTGGACGCCGGCAAGCGCGCCGACGACCGCGCCTGGCAACTGCCGCTGTTCGATGAGTACCAGGAGCAGCTCGACAGCCCGTTTGCCGACATCGCCAACATCGGCGGGCCAAAAGCCGGCAGCATCACCGCCGGTTGCTTCCTGTCGCGCTTTGCCAAGGCCTACCACTGGGCTCACCTGGACATCGCCGGCACGGCCTGGACCAGCGGCGGCAAGGACAAGGGCGCCACTGGTCGCCCGGTACCGCTGCTGACCCAGTACCTGCTCGACCGCGCCAACGCCTGAGGCACCTGCGCAGCTACGCTGCACAGCGTAGCTGGCGGGCCTGACCCCCATGAGCAAAGTCGACTTCTATATTCTGCCCAGCCCCGCGCCTGCCGCGCGGCTGGACTTCGCCTGCAAACTCTGCGAGAAGGCCTGGCGCCTGGGGCACCGGGTGTACCTGCACTGCAGCGACGCGGCCCAGCGCGACGAGCTGGACGCGCGGCTGTGGGCCTTCAAGGGCGAGGCGTTCGTGCCGCACAGCGCGGCCGAAGACGACCCTGAAACAGCGGTCGCGCTGGGCCTGGGCGATGACCCGGGCAGCCACCACGACCTGCTGGTCAACCTCGACCTGAAGGTGCCTGCATTTGCCGGGCGCTTTGCCCGTATCGCCGAGATCGTGGTCGAGGAACCGGCGATTCGCGCCGCCGCGCGGGACAGTTTCCGTTTCTACCGCGAACAGGGCTATGCTCTGCAAGACCACCGTTTACAGCGACTCTGATGATGGACAAACCTGCCCCCATGCCAAAATCCGCGCATTTGCTGGACGATCTGGAATCAATTCGCCAGTTGCTGGGTGACGACTCCCTCGAGCCGCCGTTGCTCACCGATACCGTCGATGAGCAGATTCCGCTGCTGCTGGAACCGGCCGAACCTGCACCTGAGCCTGCACCAGCGGCCGCAC
>NZ_JAAHBU010000240.1 GCF_010671725.1 Pseudomonas brassicae
GCGCAGCGCCTGGGCATGTGCCTGCCACTGCGCGAGCAATTCACGCTGCGGTTCGTCAGCCTGCTGCCAAGCTGTCTGCAATGCCTGCTCGAAGCCTTGCAGCGTGTTGGGCGCGCCCATACCCGGGTCCGTCAGGCGTTGCTGGCAAAAGCCCAGCCAACGCTGCTGGTCCTGGCGCTCAAGGTGTCGGGGAAATTGCGCGCTCGGTAACGGAACAACAGTTCCGGCAAGCGCACGTCATCAAACATCCAGTGCCCGCTCGCCAATTGCGAAGGCTCGGCAGCTCTTACTTGCTCGCACAGGCGACGATCGCGGTCACCGATAAATCCGTCATACAACTGTTGCTCCGGATCTTCACTCGGGGCGAAATCCTGTTCGCTGTAAATGGCCTCCAACTTGGCCTGCCAAACCGCCTGGACGGCACTCAACTGTGCGGCGCGCTGTTGATACAGCGACATGTCCAGCCCCAGCCGTTGCTGATCTTCACTGCGCAGCACAGTCAACGGTGCCACCACCGGACACCGGTTGATCTGAATTAACTTCAGCGGTACCGGCAATTGCCCTTCTGACATTTCCTCACGCCGGGTGTACAAACGCTGACGTAACTCTTGGGCATCTTCTGTCAGCAATGGCGTGGCCTCCAAGTGCAGGTCGCACACAATCAATGCATTTCGATTACGCGGGTGCCAGGC
>NZ_JAAHBU010000241.1 GCF_010671725.1 Pseudomonas brassicae
ATCAGCGCTTTCTTGAAGGCCGCAGAAGCCTCTTCGATCGCCTCAGCGGTCATCAGCGTTTCAGGGAGTTGATCCAGCAGTTCCTTTGGAAGCTTCGGCAGCTCCCGTACTGGTTTGCGTTCAGATTTCTTTTTGGTTGGCATACATGCACCTCTTACTCATGTTATGCCCGAACACAAAATTTCTGACACCCCCTGGTGAGGCTACCAGGTGCCAGGTCATGCCTTTTTGGCGCGCTTTCTAGATAGAGACCCCCGCGCTTCACCTGGCCGTCAGATGCATCGCCAATTGCACCAACCCCACCAGCACCAGAATGAACACCAACGTGAACGCCGTGCCCAGCGCAATGAAGTGCGCCGGCTTGCCATGGGTGAAGTCACGCGCGCGGTTCTTGCCCGTCTGTACACCAAACGCCGCCGCCAACACGCTGTGCAGCATCTGCCAGAAGGTCGGTGGCTTGTGGTCGGCAGGGTCGTCCATGATTCGCTCCTCTTGAAGGCTCGCCAGTCAGTGTAGACCCTGACCCGCCTGCACACCCTGTGGCTCAACCCGGGTGCGCGCCTCCCACTTGGCAATCACCACCGGCGCCAGCGCATTGCCCAGTACGTTGAGCGCCGTGGTCGGCATTTCCATCAGGCGGTAGACCCCGGCAATGAACGCGATGCCTTCCAGCGGCAACCCGGCACTGGCCAGCGTGGCCGACAGGATCACGAACATGAACCCCGGCACGCCCGCCGCACCCTTGGAGGTAAGCACCATGGTCACCACCAGCAATGCCTGGTCACCCAGACTCAAATCGATGCCATACAACTGTGCGACGAACAACGTGCCGATCCCCAGAAACAACGAGGCCCCATCAAGGTTGAACGAGTAACCCACCGGCACCACGAAGCTCACCAACGGCCGCGGCACGCCATAGGTCTCCAGCTTCTTCATCAATTGCGGCATCACCGCCGCCGAGCTGGCACTGGAAAATGCCAGCACCAGCTCGTCCTTGATGTGCCGCATCAGGCCGAACAGGCTGATACCGGCAAAACGTGCCACGCCACCCAGCACCACCAGGGTGAAGAAGATGATCGCCACATAACTGACCATGATCAGCTTGGCCAGCGGCAGCAATGAGCTGAAACCGAAGTTGGCCACCGTGACCGCGATCATGCCGAACACCCCGATTGGCGAGTAGGCCATGATCATCGAGGTCACCTTGAACATCGCCTCGGACACCGAGCGCAATACCTCGATGATCGGGGTACGGCGTTCTTCGCTCAGGCGCGACACGCCCAGGCCGAACATCACCGCAAAGAACAGTACCGACAGCAAGCTGCCCTGGGCCATGGCATTGACCACGTTGTCGGGGATGATGCCGACAAGGATCTGGCCCAGCCCCTGGCTGCCTGCGCTGGCCGTGGGCAGGGTAATGGCCGCGGCCTTGAGGCTGGCGAGGTCGGTGCCGGCCCCAGGTTGCAGCAGGTTGCCGATCACCAGGCCGACGATGATCGCGGTGGTGGTGATGCAGAAGAAGTACAGCAGCGAGCGTACACCGATGCGCCCCAGCGCCTTGCCGTCACCGTGCCCGGCGATGCCGACCACCATGCACGAAAAGACGATGGGCACGACGATCATCTTCATCAGCTTGATGAAGATGTCGCCCGCCGGTTGCAGCACGTTGCTGACCATCCAGCCACGCGAGTCGGGAAAGCTGTGCAGCAGGGCGCCGATCAGGATGCCGGCGACCAGTCCAAGCATGATTTGCCAGACCAGGGGAATACGGGGCGTATGCATGAAGTGCCTCATTTTGACGATTGTTATGGGTATTGGCAGTCAATGAGCAGCCGGTCCCTGGCTGTCGGGTGCAGCGGTATCGTCAGCGCAACGTCTCGCACGCTTTCTTCAGGCGACGACAGCCTTCTTCGATGATCTCCAGGGAACTGGCGAACGACAGGCGTACATACGGCGACATGCCGTAGGCTGCACCTGCAACGGTGGCCAGGCCGTGGTCGCGCAGCAGGTACGCCACCAGGTCGCTGTCACTTTCAATCGGCGTGCCATCTGCGCTGCGCTTGCCGATCAATGCTTCGACATTGGCGAACACATAGAACGCGCCGTCGGGCGGGGTGCAGCGCAGGCCAGGAACGGCGTGCAACAGCGCCAGCATGCGCGCGCGCCGTTGCTCGTAGACCTCGCGCATGCCGGCAATGGGTGCCTGGTCGCCGGCAAAACGCGGCCACTGCCGCGGCCTGGCTGATGGAGCTGGGGCAGGTGGTGGTCTGCGACAGCAACTTGCCAATCGCCAGTACCAGCCACTTGGGGCCGGCGCCGAAGCCCAGGCGCCAGCCGGTCATGGCATAGCCCTTGGACGCACCGTTGACGATCAGCGTGCGTTGCTTGAGGTCTGGCGCCACGTTGAGCAGCGAGACATGCCGGACCCCGGCGTAGACGAACTGCTCGTAGATTTCGTCGGCCATCACCAGCACGTACGGGTGACGGCGCAGCACCTCGGCCAGGGCTGACAGTTCCTCTGCGTTGTACACCGCGCCGCTGGGGTTGTTGGGGCTGTTGAGGATGACCCACTTGGTGCGCGCGGTAATGGCCTGTTCCAGCTCGGCCGCGCTCAGCTTGAAGCCGCCGGCTTCGTTGCCCGGGATGATCACCGGTGTGGCATCGTTGAGCCGCGCGATATCCGGGTACGAGACCCAGTACGGCGTGTGTACGATCACTTCGTCGCCAGGGTTCAGGGTCGCGGCCAGGGCGTGGTAGATGATGTGCTTGCCGCCACAGCCGGCCACCACTTCGTCGGTGCTGTAGGCCAGGCCGTTGTCGCGCTGCAGCTTGGTGCAGATGGCCTGGCGCAGTGCAGGTGTACCTAGGGTGCCGGTGTAATGGGTGTCGCCACTGTGCATGGCCGCGCTGGCAGCTAGCAGGATATGCGCCGGGGTATCGAAGTCCGGCTCGCCGACGGTGAAGTTGACGATATCGCGGCCCTGGGCACGCAGCTCGCTGACCAGTGCGTTGGCCGCGATGCTGGGGGAGGGCTGGATGCTCAGTACGCGTTGTGAGAGAAAGGCGTCGCTCATGTGGGGCTCCTCAGCCGGCCAGGCCGTGTTGTTGCAGCACCTTTTCCATCCAGCTCTGGCTGAGTGCACCGGTGGCGATCTCGGCCTTGACCGATTCTTCGTGGTCGGCATGGCGCGCAGCCAGGCGCAACACCTCGGGGGCATCGGCCTGGGCGAAGGCAACCAGGCCATCCTCGTCACCCACCACCAGATCGCCTGGCTGGATCAGCATGCCGCCGATCGAGACCGGCACGTTGATTTCGCCCGGGCCACTCTTGTAGGGGCCGCAGTGCACCACGGCACGCGCGTAGCAAGGTGTGTCTTCGAAGCTGGCAACGTCGCGGATCGCACCATCGATGACAAAACCGACGCAGCCGCGTTGCTGGGCATACAGCTTGACCAGTTCGCCGATCACCGCGTTGTTGGTGTCGCCCTGGGCGTCGACCACCAGCACGTGGCCAGGCTGCAGCAGGGTCATGGCCTTGTAGATCAGCAGGTTGTCGCCGGGGCGTACCTTGACCGTCAGGGCGGTGCCCACCAGTTTGCCGCTGCGGTTGTAGCGGGTCAGGCCACGGGCGCCGATGTGACGGCCGAGGTTGTCGCTGATGTGCGGGGTAACCACGTGCTCGAAGGCGCGCAGCAGGTCGGCCGGGGCCAGGGGTGGGCAAGGGAGGATGCGCGAACCGGGCAAGGACATGGGAGTCTCCTGGTGATCGGGGGTAGGCCGGTGTGGCTGTGGCTCGATCTTAGGGCGACTCAATAAACAGTTTTAGCGATATTAATTGATGCGCTAACATCGCTTTTTTTCATGTTGAAATGCCCATGATTACCTTCAAGCAGATCGAGGCGCTGTACTGGATTGCCGAGCTGGGCAATTTCGAGGCGGCGGCCAGCAAGCTGAACATGTCGCAGTCGGCGATCTCCAAGCGCATCCAGGAGCTGGAAGAGACCTTTGAGGTCGCGCTGTTCGACCGCAGCAAGCGCAACGCGCGGCTGACCGAAAAGGGCGGCGAGCTGCTCGATTACGCCAAGGACCTGCTCGAACGGCGCGACTACCTGCTGGAACGCGTGAGCGCGCGGGAGGTGCTGGTGCGCCGGTTTCGCCTGGGGGTGACCGAGCTGACGGCGCTGACCTGGTTGCCGGCGCTGGTCGAGGCCTTGCGCCAGGCGTACCCCAAGGTGCAGATCGAGCCCTCGGTGGAGCTCAGCAGCGAGCTGTACCACAAGCTGGAGAGCGACCAGTTGGACCTGATCGTGGTGCCCGACGTGTACAGCGATGCACGCTTTGTCGCCACGCCGCTCAAAAGCGTGGAGAACGCCTGGATGTGCGCGCCGGGGCTGGTGCCGGAAGCCGACCCGGTGAGCCTGGAGCGGCTGGCCGGGCATACGGTGTTGACCCAGGGGTCGCAGTCGGGGACGGGGTTGATCTATGAGCGCTGGTTGGCCACGCACAAGGTGCAGATGCCGCGCACCATCACCAGCCACAACCTGCTGGTGCAGGTGGGGTTGACGTTGTCGGGGGTGGGGGTGAGCTATTTGCCCAAGGCGTGCCTGTCGCATCTGATCGAGCGTGGGGCGTTGCGCTCCATTGTGACCACGCCGGGTTTGCCGCGCATTCGCTATGCGGCGTTGCACCGGGCCGACCGGCAGTTCGGGTTGAACCCCAGCGTGGCCGCGTTGGCGGTGCGTTGCTGCGATTTTTCGCGGCTGTTGCTGTAGACAGTATTGGCTGTGCTGGCCTCTTCGCTGGCAAGCCAGCTCCCACAGGTTTTGTGAACACCGCCTGACCCTGTGG
>NZ_JAAHBU010000242.1 GCF_010671725.1 Pseudomonas brassicae
GCTTGCCAGCGAAGGGATCGCTGCGGTATCAGATCTGATCGAAGTCCAGCACCACCCTGTCGCTGACCGGGTACGTCTGGCACGACAGCACGTACCCCGCCGCCACTTCGTAATCCTCCAGAGCGTGATTGCTGTCCATCTCCACCTCCCCTTCGATCACCTTGCATTTGCACGTCGAACACACGCCCGCCTTGCACGAGTACGGCAGTTCGGCGCCGATCGCATTGCCCGCGTCCAGCACGCTCACCGTGTTGCGCGGCAAGTCGAACGCCAGCGCCCGGCCGTCACTGATCACGGTGATCTGGCTCACCGCTGCATCCAGCTGGCGCGCCGCCTCGCGGGCCTCGCGCCTGCCCTCGTTGCCCGCCGCCGCAAACAGCTCGAAATGAATCCGCTCGGCCGCCATGCCATTGGCCTGGAGGCTGTCGCGCACGGTTTCGGTCATGGCCTGCGGGCCGCAGATGAACGCGGCCTGCAGCCCGCGCACATCCACCCAGCGCGAGAACAGCTGGCCGCACTTGTCGGCGTCGATGCGCCCGTTGTACAGGTCCACATCCTGCTGTTCGCGGCTGAACACGAAGATCAGGTTCAGGCGCTGCAGGTAGCGGTTCTTCAGGTCTTCGAGCGTGCTGCGAAACAGCGCGCCAGAGCTGGAACGGTTGCCATAGAGCAAGGTGAAACGGCTGTTGGGCTCGCGCTCCAGGGTGGTCTTGATGATCGACAGGATCGGCGTGATGCCGCTGCCTGCCGCCACTGCCAGGTAGTGGCCGTGGCGGGTCGGGTCGAGCGGTACGTGGAAGCTGCCCGACGGCGGCATCACGTCCAGGGTATGGCCGACCTTGAGCACCTCGTTGGCAAACGCCGAAAAGCGCCGCCGGCGACACGCTTGATCGCCACGCGCAGCTCGCCCTCTTCCACACCACTGCAGATCGAATACGAACGGCGCACTTCCTCGTCGTCCAGTTGGGTGCGCATCACCAGGTACTGGCCCTGGGTGAAGCGAAAATCCTGCTGCAACGCTTCGGGCACGTCGAAGGCGATGGACACCGCATCGCGGGTCTCGGCGCGTACATCCTTGATGGTCAGGCGGTGAAATTGACTCATGCTGTTCTCCCGCTGCACGGCGCCTGGGCGCTCAGATGCATTTGAAATAGTCGAAAGGTTCCAGGCACTCGCGGCAGCGATACAGCGCCTTGCAGGCCGTGGAGCCGAACTGGCTGAGCAGTTCGGTGTGCGCGCTGCCGCACACCGGGCACGCCACCTGCGGGCCCTCGCCCAAGAGGCTGCGTTTGCTGCTACTGCCCACCGGCGGCGCGATGCCGTAGGCGCGCAAGCGCTCGCGCCCCTGCTCGGTGATCCAGTCGGTGTTCCAGGCCGGGGTCAGCCGGCGCTCCAGGCACGGCGCAGCAAACCCGGCCTGCTCCAGCGCCTGGCGAATATCGCCCTCGATCACCTCGGTGGCCGGGCAGCCCGAATAGGTCGGTGTGACCACCAGGTGCAGGTGCCCGGCCTGCCAGCGCAGGTCGCGCACAATGCCCAGGTCGACCACGCTGACCACCGGTACCTCCGGGTCCATGACCTGCTCCAGCACCGCCCAGGCGTGGCTCAGGTCGCAGGCCTGCAGCGCCCGCGCGCCGTGATCGCTGGCGATCAGCTCACCAGGTTGCATCGGGGTAGGCCCGTGGCAGGCACTGCATCTCGGCCAGCAGGATGCCCAGGTGCTCGGTGTGCACGCCGGTACGCCCGCTGAGGTAGAAGTAGTTGGCCGCCGGTGGCAGCGGCAGTTCGACCGACGCGAACGTGGCCTCGACCTGTTGCAGCCATGCCGCGCCGACCTGCGCCGGGTTGGCGGCGATGCCAGCTGCCGCCAGGGCCGTTTCGGCATCGCTGCCCGTGGCCAGCTCAACCGTGAAACGCCACACCAGGGGGATCGCTGCCAGCATGCGCCGGCGGCTTTCGTCGGTACCCCCACCCAGGCGCTGCACCCATTCGCTGGAGCGGCGCAGGTGTAGGTGACTTCCTTGAGGGCCTTGGCGGCGATGCCGGCGATACGCTCGTCACTCGACTCGCACAGGCCCTGCAGCACCTGCAGGTGCCAGGCATCGAAGAGGAACTGCTTGGCCATGGTCACGGCAAAGTCGCCGTTGGGTTGCTCGACCAGCAGCAGGTTGCGGTAGGCGCGCTCGTCACGGCGGAATGCCAGGTCATCGGCATCGCGCCCGTCGCCCAGCAGCTCGGCGGCGTAGTCCAGCCAGTTGCGCGCCTGACCCACCAGGTCCAGGCCCACGTTCATCAGTGCCAGCTCTTCTTCGATGGCAGGCGCCTTGCCGCACCATTCGCACAGGCGCTGGCCCTGGATCAGGGCGCTGTCGCCGAGCAGCAGCAGGTAGTCGATCAGATCGGTTCGCGTGGTCATGGTCGGCCTCACATGTGCCCGACTTCGTCGGGCAGTTCGTAGAAGCTGGCGTGCCGGTAGACCTTGTCGTCGGCCGGGTCGAACAGCGGGTCCTTTTCATCCGGCGACGAGGCGATGATCAGCGCCGAAGGCACCACCCACAGGCTTACGCCTTCGCTGCGACGGGTGTAGAGCTCGCGGGCGTTCTCGATGGCCATGGCCGCGTCGGCCGCGTGCACACTGCCCACATGCTTGTGGTTGAGGCCGTGCTTGCTGCGCACGAACACTTCGTAGAGGGTCCAGACAGACATCGTGGTATCTCCCATCAGTCGCCGTATCAGGCGGCGTTCTTGTTCTGTTGTTTACGGGCGTAGGCCACAGCGGCTTCACGTACCCAGGCACCGCTTTCGATGGCGTTGCGCCGGGTGGCCAGGCGTTCCTGGTTGCACGGGCCGTTGCCCTTGAGCACGTCGTAGAACTCCTGCCACTGGATCTCGCCGAAGTCGTAGTGGCCGCGCTCGGCGTTCCATTTCAGGTCCGGGTCGGGGGCGCTGCAGCCGAGCAGTTCGAGCTGCGGGATGGTCTGGTCGACGAAGCGCTGGCGCAGTTCGTCGTTGCTCTGGCGCTTGATCTTCCAGGCCATGGACTGGGCACTGTTGGGCGAATTGTCGTCGCTGGGGCCGAACATCATCAGCGCCGGCCACCACAGGCGATTGATCGCGTCCTGCACCATGTCGCGCTGGGCCTGGGTGCCGTGGCGCATCATGGTCAGCAGCAGCTCATAGCCCTGGCGCTGGTGAAAGCTCTCTTCCTTGCAGATGCGCACCATGGCCCGCGCGTACGGGCCGTACGAGGTGCGCTGCAGCACCACCTGGTTGACGATGGCAGCGCCATCCACCAGCCAGCCCACCGCGCCCATGTCGGCCCAGTTCAGGGTCGGGTAATTGAAGATGCTGGAGTACTTGGCCTTGCCGCTGTGCAGCTTGGCGATCTCTTCGTCGCGGTCGGCGCCCAGGGTTTCCATGGCGCTGTACAGGTACAGGCCGTGGCCGGCTTCGTCCTGGATCTTGGCCATCAGTTGCAGCTTGCGCTTGAGGGTGGGCGCACGGGTGACCCAGTTGCCCTCGGGCAGCATGCCGACGATTTCGGAGTGGGCGTGCTGGGAGATCTGGCGGATGAGGGTCTGGCGGTAGGCCTCGGGCATCCAGTTCTTGGCTTCGATCTTGATCTCGGCGTCGATCTTTTCCTGGAAGGCACGTTCCTGGGGCGACATCTCGTCCAGGGACTGGATGCGTTTGACGCCGGTTTCGACAAGCTGTGCGTACATGTTCGGGCTCCCGCCTCAAGGCTGGTTGGGCATGGGAGTATTTATAAGCGATACACAATTCAATATCAAACTGCTTTTTCGTGTATCTAATAATTTTTTGTATCGCTTTTGCCGGTCTCTTCGCTGGCAAGCCAGCTCCCACAGGGTTCTGCG
>NZ_JAAHBU010000243.1 GCF_010671725.1 Pseudomonas brassicae
CTTCAGGCCGCTGCCCAGTTGCGGTGTGCCCTGTGGGTAGGCCTCGGCCAGGCGCTTGAGGGCCAGCTTGCTGTCGGGGTGGATGAGGATCTTGCCTTCACCGTTGACGATGAACGCTTGCCCGTGGCCGTCGAAGTCCAGCGAGTTGATGATGGTGCTGATGGTGGCAAGGTCGATGTCGGCGCCGCTCACGCCGACCAGGCGCCCGGCCTGCTGCACGGGGGTGGCGATGGTGATTACCAGCTTGCTCATCGATGCCGACACATACGGTTCGGTGACGATGGTGCGCCCGGCGTCGCTGGCGGCCTTGTACCAGCCGCGTACGCGCGGATCGTAGTCGGCGGCGCGGTTGCCTGCCGGCACCGACTGCATGCTGCCATCCTGGCCGCCAAAGTAGGTCAGCGCGAAGTTGCTGGCGTACACCGGTAGGGCCAGGCTGCGGTCCAGGCTGGGTTTGCCCGCGCCATCCACCGCCACCTGCTGGGCCAGCGACTGCAGCAGCTGGGTGCGGCTTTCGAGCCAGGTCTGGATATTGCCGGTGGTCAGGCGGCCCAGCTCCTGCATCGAGGCTTCGGTGTTGGTGCGCAGCGATTGGCGCTGGCGGTAGTCGTTGAACAGGATGAAACAGGTGAATGCCACGGCGACCACGAGGGCGGCGGCCAGCAGAATCTTGTGACTGAACTTCAGGTTTTTGGTCATTGCGAGATCTGTCTGCACAAGGCGGTCAACGGGGAGTGCTCAGCGAACGGTCGCAGCACCCTCCTGTGTCGCCTGTTGTGGGAAAAAGATGAGCCTTAAACGCGACTAGTCGACAAAAGGCGTAGATAAACGTCAAGGAAAACAGTGGGTACGGGAACCGGATAGGGTTTTTTCCTTCTAAGCTCAGGTCAAGCCCCGTGCTGGCGCCCTCATGTTCAGGAGTGACCCCCATGTCGTTGCGTTCCCTCGCCCTGTTGTCGTTGTGCGTGTTTCTGGCTGCGTGCAGCAAGATCAATCAGGAAAACTACTCAAAGCTTCAGGCTGGCATGCCCAAGGCCGAGGTCGAGCAGTTGCTCGGCAGCCCGACCGAGTGCTCCGGCGCGCTGGGCATGTCCAGTTGTACCTGGGGTGACGAGAAGCGCTTCATCAGCGTGCAGTATGCCGCCGACAAGGTGCTGATGTATTCGGGGCAGGGGCTCAAATGAAAGGTCTGCATCTGCTGCTGAGCCTGTGTGCCATGGTGCTGCTGGGCGGTTGCGCGCATTCGTTCGACGAGGGCCCGTTGCCGCCCAAGACCGTCGAGAATGTCGACTTCAAGCGTTACCAGGGCAAGTGGTTCGAGCTGGCGCGGTTGCCGATGTTCTTCCAGCGCGACTGTGCGCAGAGCGAGGCGCATTACAACCTGCGACCGGACGGTACGGTGGGGGTGCTCAACCGTTGCCTCACGCTGCAGGGTGAATGGCAGCAGGCCAGCGGCACGGCCACGCCGCAGGTGCCGGGCAAGACCGACAAGCTGTGGGTCGAGTTCGACAACTGGTTCTCGACCTTGCTGCCGGGTGTGGCCAAGGGGGATTACTGGGTGCTGTACGTGGACAAGGATTACCAGACCGCGCTGGTGGGCAACCCGGACCGCAAGTACCTGTGGATCCTGTCGCGCAAGCCGACGATCCCGGCGCTGGAGCGCGAGAGCCTGCTGGCGCGGGCGCGGCAGCAGGGGTATGACACGACGCGGCTGATCTGGCGCGTGTCTGACCGCGATATCGCGCGCAGTCAGTAACGGCCTCTTCGCTGGCAA
>NZ_JAAHBU010000244.1 GCF_010671725.1 Pseudomonas brassicae
TGCGGTTGTCTTCGCCGGCCTGGTTGGCGCAGCCGTACAGCACATCGTCCACCTGCGACCAGTCCACCTGCGGGTAGCGCACCATCAGTTCGCGCAGCGGCACCGCGCCCAGGTCGTCGGCGCGTACGCTGCTGAGGGCACCGGCGTAACGCCCGATGGGCGTGCGTACGGCATCGATGATCAGGGCATCAGTCATGTGTGGTCTCCTGGGCAAGCACTGTGCCTTGCACCTTGTAGGATTTGCCATGGAACAGCGCAATCAGCTGTCCGTTCTGGTTCTCGACGCGAACGTCGTAGTTGCCGGTGCGCCCGCCGCGGCTCTGCTCCAGGCAACACGCGGTGAGCGTGTCGCCTTCGAATGCCGGCGCAATGTAGTCGATACTGCAGCCAAGGCCGATGGTGACCTGGTTGTAGGTATTGCAGGCCACGGCAAACGCCGAGTCGGCCAGGGTGAAGAGGTAGCCGCCATGACAACTGCCATGGCCCTGGATCATGTCGGCGCGCACCGGCATGCTCACCTGTGCCTTGCCCGGCGCCACCGCCAGCAACTGCATGCCCAGCGCAAGGCTGGCGCGGTCGCGGCCGAACATGGCGTGGGCGCACTGGCTGGCCAGGTCCATCGCGTGAAGGTCAGTCATGCAAGGCGCCCCCTTCGGCGACCGCGCGCCGTATCAGCAATGAAGGCCGGTAGCGGCTTTCGCCGTAGCTGGCCTGCAGGTTGTCGAGTACCGCGAGCACGCCGGGCAGGCCGATGGCGTCGGCCCAGGCCAGCGGGCCTTGCGGGTAGTTCACGCCCTTGCGCATGGCCAGGTCCACGTCTGCGGCGCTGGCCACACCATTGAGCACGGCATCGGCCGCCTCGTTGGCGAGCATGGCGACGGTGCGCAGCACCAGCAGCCCTGGCAGGTCGGCCAGCGGGCTGACCACCAGGCCGGCGGCCTGCAGCAGTGCTACGGCCTGGTCGCGCGCAGCTGTAGTGGTGTCGGCCGACCAACTGATGGCGATGCGGCTGGCCGTGGCGTAGTCCAGTGCCAGGTCGAACAGCACCAGGTTCTGCAGGCCGTCGTCGCGGGCCCGCTGGCTGGCCAGGCGGCCGTCACTGAGGGCCAGCACGGCATCGCCCACGCGAATGACACCGCGCCCAAAAAGATCTGCGCTGCCCGGCATTGCTGCGGGAGCGGGCTTGACCCGCGATGGGGCCCGGGAAACCTTGATGCCCTGCGCCTCGATGCGCGCCAGCAGGCTCTGCGCAACGCCCAGATCCCCCTCGACCACGCACTCGTCGACGCGCACACCACTGCGCACCTCACTGACCACCGGGCGTGCCGCTGCAGGGCCATAGTCATAGAACCCCTGCCCGGTCTTGCGCCCCAACCGGCCGGCATCCACCAGCGCCGCCTGGATCAGCGACGGCTGAAAGCGCATGTCGCCGTAGTAGGCTTCGAATACCGAACAGGTCACCGCGTAATTGACGTCGTGTCCGATCAGGTCGGTCAGTTCGAAAGCGCCCATGCGAAAGCCACCGGCATCACGCATCAGTGCATCCAGGGTGACGCAGTCGGCCGCGCCTTCCTGCAGCAGCCGCAGGCTTTCGGCATAGAACGGGCGTGCCACACGATTGACGATAAACCCGGGCGTCGAGCTGGCATGCACCGGTGCCTTGCCCCAGGCCTTGGCCGTGGCATGCAGGCTGGCCGCCACCTCAGGCGCGGTGGCCAGGCCCGAGACGATCTCGACCAGCGCCATCACCGGCGCAGGGTTGAAGAAGTGCACGCCCAGGAAACGTTCGGGGCGCGCCAGGCCGGCGGCGATACGGGTGATCGACAGCGACGAGGTGTTGCTGGCCAGCACGCAGCCAGCCGGGCAGATCGCCTCCAGCCGCGCAAACAGCTCGCGCTTGGCTTGCAGGTTCTCGACGATGGCTTCGATCACCAGGCCTGCGTCCGCCAGTTCTTCCAAGGCCTGCACCGCGTGCAGACGGGCCAGTGTGGCATCACGCTGCTGCGCGCTCAGCTTGCCCTGGTCCACCCGCTTGCCCAGTTGCACGCCCAGCCCTTCGATAGCCGCCTGCGCAGCGCCGGGGCGCATGTCGTGCAGCAGCACCGGGTGCCCGGCCTGCGCGGCTACCTGGGCAATACCGGCGCCCATTGCGCCGGCACCAATCACTGCCACGACGGTATGTGTGTCCAGTGCAGTCATGCTCAGCACCCCTTGAACACGGGGGCGCGCTTGGCCATGAAGGCCGCCACGCCTTCACGGTAATCCTCGCTGCGCCCGGCCAGGCGCTGCAGGTCGCGCTCAAGTTCCAGCTGCTGATCCAGGCTGTTGTCCAGGCTCGCATTGAGCCCGCGCTTGATCAGGGCCAGCCCCGAGGTCGGTTGGGTGGCCAGGTGGCGTGCCAGGGCCAGGGCTTCGTCACGCAACGCAGCGTCGTCGACGCAGCGATAGATCAGCCCCCACTGTTCAGCCTGCTCGGCCGACAGCTTGTTGCCCAGCAAGGCCAGCGCCCTGGCCCGCGCCACGCCGACCAGGCGCGGCAGGAACCACGTGCCGCCTGAATCTGGCACCAGGCCCAGCTTGCAGAAGGCCTGGATGAAGCTGGCCGAACGCGCCGCCAACACCAGGTCACAGGCCAGCGGAATGTTGGCGCCAGCACCTGCGGCCACGCCGTTGACCGCGCAGATCACCGGCAGCGGCAGGTCACGCAGGGCCTTGATCAGCGGGTTGTAGAATTTTTCGATCGACTCGCCCAGGTCGGGCATCTGCGCGCCGGGTGCCACGTTGCGGTCGGACAGGTCCTGCCCGGCGCAGAAGCCACGCCCCTCGCCGGTCAGCAGCAACACCCGCACCTGCGCGTTGCCGCGCACCTGCTTGAGCGCCTCTTTCACCTCGGCATGCATCTGCGCATTGAAGCTGTTGAGTTGATCAGGGCGATTGAGGCGCAGCAGGGCCACGCCGTCATCGATGTCGAAAAGAATGTGTTCGAAGGTCATGACCGTTAACACTCGCAAGGGTGAAAGGAACTGTCAGCGGCCGGTGAATACCGGCAGGCGTTTTTCGCGAAAGGCGGCGATGCCCTCGCGGCGGTCGTCGGTGGCCGCCAGCACGGTGAAAGCGTGACGCTCGAAACGCAGCCCCGTGGCCAGGTCGGTGTCCATGGCCTTGAGCAGCGATTCCTTGGCCAGGCGCACGGCCAGCGGCGCCTTGCGCGCAATGGCCTGGGCCAGTTGCACGGCACGCTCGACGGTGAATTCGGGCTGGGTGACTTCGCTGACCAGGCCGGCGCGCTGCGCGGCCTGGGCATCGATGGGCTCGCCGGTGAGCACCATCTGCATCGCCATCGACTTGCCCACCGCACGCAGCAGGCGCTGGGTACCGCCGGCGCCGGGCATGATGCCCAGGTTGATTTCGGGCTGACCGAAACGCGCTTCGACGCCGGCAATGATGATGTCGGCGTGCATCGCCAGTTCGCAGCCGCCACCCAGGGCGACACCGTTCACGGCAGCGATAAGTGGCTTGCTGAAGCGGCTGATCTGTTGCCAGCAGGCAACCCGCGGGTCGTTGAGGATGCCGACCGCGTCACGCTCGGCCATTTCGTTGATATCGGCGCCGGCGGCGAACGCCTTGCCGCTGCCGGTGATGACCACGGCGCGGCAACTGTCGTCGCGCTCCAGGCCCTCCAGCACAGCGGCCAACTCGACCAGCAGGCGCGTATTGAGGGCGTTGAGCACCTCAGGGCGGTGCAGGGTTATGAGACAGATACCTGCGTGAGGGGTATCGAGCATCAGGGTGTCAGGCATGACGGTCACCGCACGTGCCAGTCGGGGCTGGCTGTTGTTGTTAGCTCTAGGCCGGTTGCCGCAGAGTATAGCCACAATGCGATACACAAAATCAACAATACACACCAATATCCGTGTCTATTTATTTTCAATGCCTGCCAAAATCACTAAAAAACCCACTTAAAAGCGACATGCAAAGCGATACATCAACTCGTTGCATTGAAATCACAATGCGTTATATTTTGCAGCATCAGCCTCTACCCCTCACAGGAGCCCACCATGACGTGCTACAGCCTTGACGGCATCACGCCGGTCATCGACCCCAGCGCCTACGTGCACCCCACGGCCGTGCTGATCGGTGACGTGATCGTTGGCCCCGACTGCTACGTCGGCCCGTTGGCCAGCCTGCGCGGCGACTTCGGGCGCATCGTGCTGGAACAGGGGGCCAACCTGCAGGACACCTGCGTGATGCATGGCTTCCCCGACAGCGACACGGTGGTCGAACGCAACGGGCATGTCGGCCATGGCGCCGTGCTGCACGGTTGCCGCGTGGGCGCCGATGCGCTAGTGGGCATGAACGCCGTGGTGATGGATGGCGCGCGCATTGGCGCCGGCTCGATCGTGGCGGCCACCGCCTTCGTCAAGGCCGGCTTCGACTGCCCGCCACGCGCGTTGCTGGTGGGTTCGCCGGCCGTGGTCAAACGCAGCCTGAGCGACGACGAAATTCGCTGGAAACAGGCCGGCACAGCCGAGTACCACGCGCTGACCCGGCGCTGCCTGGAACAACTGGTGGAGTGCAGCCCCTTGAGCCAACCCGAACAGGACCGCAAGCGTGTCAGCGACAGTACGCACCGCCCGAAAAACCAAACGGTCTGAGCCGCCGGCAATGCTGGCCTTGAAGGACAAACGGCAGTTATATTCCGGGGTTTCACCCAGCGGATCTTCCATGTCGTCGCTCGCCCCTCTCAACCAGCTCGTCACCCGCTTCCAGGAACAGATCCCGATCCGTGCCAGCTCGCTGATCGTCACCCTCTACGGTGATGCCATCGAACCCCACGGCGGTACGGTGTGGCTGGGCAGCCTGATCCAACTGCTGGAGCCGTTCGGCATCAACGAGCGGCTGATCCGCACCTCGATGTTCCGCCTGACCAAAGAGGGCTGGCTGACCGCTGAAAAGGTGGGCCGACGCAGCTACTACAGCCTGACCGGTGCCGGCCGGCGGCGTTTCGACAAGGCCTTCAAGCGTGTGTACAGCTCGGTGGTGCCGGAGTGGGACGGCTCGTGGCACCTGGCGATGCTCACCCAGCTGTCGGCCGACAAACGCAAGCAGGTGCGTGAAGAACTGGAGTGGCAAGGCTTCGGTGCGATTTCGCCGGTGGTGCTGGCCAGCCCGCGCGCCGACCGTACCGACATCAATGCCACGCTGCTGGACCTGGACGCGCTGGACGACACCATTCTGTTCGAGACCACCGGCCAGGACGTGATGGCCTCCCGCGCCCTGCGTGCACAGGTGCGCGAAAGCTGGCGCATCGAAGAGCTGGGCGCGCAGTACAGCGAGTTCATCCAGCTGTTTCGCCCGGTGTGGCAGGCACTGCGTGAACAGGACCCGCTGCAGCCGACGGACTGCTTCATGGTGCGCCTGCTGTTGATTCACGAATACCGTAAACTGCTGCTGCGCGACCCGCACCTGCCCGACGAGCTGCTGCCGGGCGACTGGGAAGGCCGCGCGGCACGCCAGCTGTGCCGCAACCTGTACCGCCTGACCTGTGCCCCGGCCGAGCAATGGCTGAGCAGTGCGATGGAGACGGCCGACGGCCCGCTGCCCGATGCCAGCGAGAACTTCTACCGGCGCTTCGGGGTTTGCGCTAACCCCGCGCCACAACGCATCACATACACCCTAAAAACAATGCCAGGTGTGAGGTGTGACCCATGAATGCAGCGACTGCCCAGCATCAGTTCCAGCAATGGCTGGCCGATATCAACCACGCCTGCGGCGAGTTCGACGGTGCCGCGCTGTGCGACGACTTTGTGGGCGACATCCGCCCGCGCCAGCTTGGCGCCTTGCGCTTCAGCCACGTCAACAGCGCCCATGCGCGCCTGCTACGCACGCCGCGCGAGGTACAGCGCAGCAGCGAACACAAGTACTTCGCCGTCTTCCAACTGCACGGCACGGCCAACATGGCCCAGGGCGAGGCGCGCGAAGTGCTGCTGCCGGGCGATATCCTGCTGATCGACAGCGCGCGCCCCAGCGACTTCACCTTTGGCGCCGCCTCGCAGCAGATCTCGCTGATCCTGCCGCATGAACGGGTCGACCAGTTGCTCAAGTTCACCCCGGTGGAGATCGGCCGCAAGATTCCCTCCGGCTCGCCGGTGGCGCTGCTGGCCCAGCAGATGCTGTTGTCATCCACGCAGCTCGATGAGGTGAGCCTGGCCGAGAGCGAAGCAGTCATCGACGCCCTGATCAGCCTGATGCGCCCTGCCCTGTGCGGCAGCGACAGCAACCCCGACCCACATGAACGGATCTTCAAGAAGAGCCTGGCGCTGATCGAGGCGCATATTGCAGACGAAGCGCTGTGCCCGGAAATGATCGCCCGCGACATCGGTGTGTCGATGCGCGGACTGTACCGGGTGTTTGCCAAGAAAGGCCTGGTGATCGCGCAATACATCAAGAACCGGCGCCTGGACATCTGCGCCGAAACCCTGCGCAACCCGCAGTCCAGCGTCAAGCTCTCGGCGCTGGGCTACACCTGGGGCTTTTCCAACAGCAGCTACTTCACTACCGCATTCAAGCAGCGCTTTGGCGTATCGCCGGGCGAGTACCGCAAGCGCTACAGCTGATGCGTTGCGGCACGCCGGATCAGTGGCGGATGCACACCGACTTGGTCTCGCTGAGCATCCAGCCAGTCGACGCCAAAATCACGGCCGGTGCCCGACTGCTTGAAGCCGCCGAACGGCATGTTGGCGTCGATCAGCGTGTGGCTGTTGACCCACACGGTGCCGGCCTGGATGCGCGGGGTCAGGTCCATGGCGGCCTTGAGGCTGGTGGTCCACAGGCTCGCGGTCAGCCCGTAGTCGCTGTCGTTGGCGCGGGCCAGGGCCTCTTCCACGTTGGCCACGCGGGTCAGGCTCAGTACCGGGCCGAACACTTCGCTGCGGGTCAGGCGCAGGTTGTCGTCGGGGTTGAGAATCAACGACGGGCTGACGTAATAGCCGTTGGCGTCCGGTGCACTGGCGCCGCTGATGATCTGTGCGCCCTGCTCGCGGGCATCGGCCAGGTAGCCCAGCACCGACTGCTGGTGTGCGCCGCTGGCCAGCGCGTTGATCTGCGCCGTCGGGTCCAGGCCGGGGCCGATGCTCAGGCCCTTGATGGCCTGTTCGAAATCGCCGGCGAGGCGATCGAACAGCGCGCCTCGACATAGATGCGCGAACTGGCGGCGCACACCTGGCCCTGGTTGAGGAAGCTGCCCATCATCAGGCCTTCGATCACCTGCTGCGGGTCGGCGTCGGCCAGCACAATGGCCGGGTTCTTGCCGCCCAGTTCCAGTGACAGACGGGTAAGACGGTCGACCGCTGTGCGGGCGATGTGCTTGCCGGTGGCGGTAGAGCCGGTGAAGCTGATTTTCGCGATCAGCGGATGGCTGGTAAGTGCGGTGCCGCATACGCTGCCGCTGCCGGTGACCAGGTTGAACACGCCGTCCGGGATGCCGGCTTCGGTGGCCAGTTCGGCCATGCGCATCAGCGTCAGCGGCGTGATCTCGGAGGGCTTGATCACGATCGAACAGCCGGCGGCCAGGGCCGGCATGACCTTCCACATGCCGATCATCAGTGGAAAATTCCACGGCACGATACCGGCCACTACGCCGACCGGTTCCTTGCGGGTGTAGGCGGTGTAGCGTGCGCCTTCGGGCACCGGGATCGACACATCCAGGGTACGCCCGCAGATCTTGGTGGTGAGCCCGGCGGTGTAGCGCATCCAGTTCAGCGTACTGCCCACTTCGAAGGCGCGGGCGATATTGATCGACTTGCCTTGTTCGAGGGTTTCCAGTTGTGCGAGTTCTTCGCCGTGTTGTTCGAGCAGGTCGGCGTAGCGCAGCAGGATGCGTTCGCGTTCGGCGGGCGCGCGGCGTGACCATACGCCGCTGACGAAGGCCTGATGCGCGGACTGTACGGCCTGGTCGACATCGTGCTGGCTGGCGTCGGGGGTGCTGGCGATGGCCTGGCCGGTGGCCGGGTTGAAGACCGTGAGAGTAGTGGCGGAGGAAGACGGCCGCCAGCCGCCGTTGATGTAGAGGCCGTGCTGCCTGTTGAGAAAACTGTGGACAGAGGCAAGCATCGACACGGTACTGGCAGTCATAAACGCTCCTTTTTTGTTTGGGGAACAACACCGGAGAGTGTATGGGGGTGGGCTGGGTGGGGTGTTTCGCTGGCTGCCAGGGTGCTTGGTGGGTGTGCCAGATGGGGGGGGGGGTGTCAGAAATTTTGTGTTCGGGCATAACATGAGTAAGAGGTGCATGTATGCCAACCAAAAAGAAATCTGAACG
>NZ_JAAHBU010000245.1 GCF_010671725.1 Pseudomonas brassicae
TTGACCCGCGATGCTTTCAGGCCTGCTGGCACTTGCGCCAATCTCTGCTAGATTTTATCTGCTGCACTCCCGCAAACCTTCATCAAGCAGTTGGGCTTGCGCTTCAGGCGTACCACTTCTTGAGGACTGACTGATGTCGATGCCCATGAGCAAACGCATGGGAGCTGAATTGATAGGGACGTTCTGGCTGGTGTTGGGCGGTTGTGGCAGTGCGGTACTGGCTGCGTCTTTTCCGATCGGCATCGGCCTGGTCGGTGTCTCCATGGCCTTCGGGCTGACTGTGCTGACCATGGCCTTCGCCATCGGTCATATCTCCGGTTGCCACCTCAACCCTGCGGTTTCGCTGGGCCTGGTGGTGGGTGGGCGTTTTCCGGCCAGAGAGCTGCTGCCCTACGTGATTGCCCAGGTGCTCGGGGCCATCCTGGCGGCAGGGGTGATCTACCTGATTGCCAGCGGCAAAGCCGGCTTCGAGCTGTCGGCCGGGCTGGCCTCCAACGGCTACGCCGAGCATTCCCCGGGCGAGTACTCGCTGGGGGCGGGGTTTGTGTGTGAAGTGGTGATGACGGCGATGTTCATCCTGATCATCATGGGCGCCACCGATACCCGCGCGCCGGCAGGTTTGGCGCCGATCGCGATCGGGCTGGCGCTCACGCTGATCCACCTGGTGTCGATACCGGTCACCAATACCTCGGTCAACCCGGCGCGCAGTACCGGGCCTGCGCTGTTTGTGGGCGGTTGGGCGCTGCAGCAGCTGTGGCTGTTCTGGGTCGCGCCGCTGATCGGTGCGGTGATCGGCGGCGCGCTGTACCGTGGGGTGTTCCGCGAACCCTAGCGCTGGTGCACGCTGCGCCCGGCAGCGAAGGTCTCGCGAATGGTGCGGTCGTCGCCCAGCGTAGTGAGCACGAACAAGGTTTCCTCGATGCTCTTCGATTGCTGGATGCGGTAGTCCAGCAGCGGGGTGGCCTTGTAGTCGAGCACGATGAAGTCGGCGTCGCTACCCGCTTGTAGGGTGCCGATGCGCGACTCCAGGTTCAGCGCACGCGCACCGCCCAGCGTGGCCAGGTACAGCGACTTGAACGGGCTCAGGCGTGCGCCCTGCAACTGCATCACCTTGTAGGCCTCGTTGAGGGTGTATAGCAGCGAGAAGCTGGTGCCTGCGCCGACGTCGGTGCCCAGGCCCACCTTGATCTTGTGCTGTTCGGCCTGCGCCAGGTTGAACAGGCCGCTGCCCAGGAACAGGTTGGAGGTGGGGCAGAACGCCACGGCCGAGCCGGTTTCGGCCAGGCGCTGGCATTCGGCGTCACACAGGTGCACACCGTGCGCGAACACCGAGCGCTCACCCAGCAGCTCGAAGTGGTCGTACACGTCCAGGTAGCCGCTGCGCTCGGGGAACAGCGCCTTGACCCACTCGATTTCCTTGAGGTTTTCGCTCAGGTGCGTGTGCAGGTACAGGTCCGGGAACTCCTTGAGCAACTGGCCGGCGAGGGCGAGCTGTTCCGGCGTGCTGGTGGGCGCAAAGCGCGGAGTCACGGCGTAGTGCAGGCGGCCCTTGCCATGCCAGCGGCGGATCAGCGCCTTGCTCTGCTCGTAGCTGGACTCGGCCGTATCGGTCAGGTAGTCGGGGGCGTTGCGGTCCATCATCACCTTGCCGGCGATCAGGCGCAGGTCCAGGCGCTCGGCTTCCTCGAACAGTGCATTGACCGACTCGGGGTGCACGCTGCCGAACACCAGCGCGCTGGTGGTGCCGTTGCGCAGCAGTTCCTGCACGAACAGCCTGGCTACCTTGTCGGCGTGGGCCTTGTCTTCGAACTGGCGCTCACACGGGAAGGTGTAGGTATTCAGCCAGTCCAGCAACTGTTCGCCGTAGGAGCCGATCATGCCGGTCTGCGGGAAATGGATGTGGGTGTCGATGAAACCCGGGGTGATCAGTGCGTCCTGGTAGTGCACCACCTCGATATCGGCGTCCAGGCCGGGCAACAGCGCACTGGCCTCGCCGATGGCGCTGATCTTGCCTTGGTCGATGACCAGCAGACCGTCTTCGAAGTACTCATAGGACGCCTCTACGCCAACGTCGGCGGGGTCGGCGAGGCTGTGCAGCAGGGCGGCACGGTAAGCTTTGCGGGTTGCGCTCATAAGGCTCTCGTCAAAGGGCTTGGCTGCGCCGGGAGGGCGGCAGCAGTTGGGCAATGGGTTCGGCGTTGTTCGAGGCACTGTGCTGGCCGAAGTTCGCGTTGTAGGTGGCGATGATCTCGGCGGCGATGGACACGGCAATTTCGATCGGCAGCTTGCCCTTGACCTCGGCCAGGCCCATCGGGCAGCGCATGCGCGCCAGGCGTTCCGGGCTGAAACCACGATCGCGCAGGCGATGCTCGAACTTGACGCGCTTGGTCCTGGAGCCGATCAGGCCGAACCAGGTGAAGTCGTTGCGCTTGAGGATCGCGGCGGTCAGTTCCAGGTCCAGTTGATGATTGTGGGTCATGACGATGCAGTAGCTGCCGGCGGGCAGTTCGTCGACCTCATCGACCGGTTCTTCACTCACGATCCGGCTCACCCCGGCGGGGATGAGCGCGGGGAATTCCTGCTCGCGCGAATCGATCCAGCGTACCCGGCAGGGCAGCGCGGCGAGCAAGGGTACCAGAGCGCGGCCGACATGGCCTGCGCCGAATACCGCGATCTGCGCCTGCACCCCGCCCATGGGTTCGAACAGCAGCACGGTGGCGCCGCCGCAGCACTGGCCCAGGCTGGCGCCGAGGTTGAAGCGCTCCAGGTGGGTGGTGTCGCGACCTTCGGCAAGCATCTGCCGGGCGATGTGCATGGCTTTGTATTCCAGGTGGCCGCCGCCGATGGTGTCGAACAGCTGGGTGGCGCTGACGACCATTTTCGAGCCGGCGTTGCGCGGGGTGGAGCCGCGTTCTTCGATGATTGTCACCAGCACGCAGGGCTCGCCGCGGGCGTGCAGGTCGGACAGGGCGTTGATCCAGGTGTGCATGGTCGGTTGCCTCTCTAGTGCCTGTTCGGGCCTCTTCGCTGGCA
>NZ_JAAHBU010000246.1 GCF_010671725.1 Pseudomonas brassicae
TCATGGCAGTCATCAGCGTGTGCGAGAACGCCGCCACCCCACCCACCAGGGCGCTCTGGTTGGGCAGCTCATGCAGCTTGCCGCGGCCGCCGCCCAGGGCATTGCGCGACTGTACGCTGGAGATCACCAGCATCGGGATCGAATCGGCGTAGGCCTGGCCCATGGCGGTGGTGATGTTGGTCATGCCCGGGCCGGTGATAATAAAGCACACACCGGGCTTGCCTCGGGTACGGGCGAAGCCGTCAGCCATGAATCCGGCACCTTGCTCATGGCGTGGGGTGATGTGACGGATGGTCGAGCCGGCCAGGCCACGGTAGAGCTCCACCGTGTGCACGCCAGGAATCCCGAACACATGGTCTACACCATATTTTTCGAGGAGTTTTACCAGTACTTCGCCGCAAGTGGCCATGTTCGTCTGCCTGAAATTGTTCTGGAACAAGGCACAATTGGACCGCCAGCGGCTACCGGCACAATGCAAAAATCCTCATACTAGCCATGTCTTCAGATCATGGCTTATCTCGATGAAACGTCTACCACCGCTGGCGGCCCTGCATACCTTTCTGGTGACCGCGCAATGCTGCAATTTCACCCGTGCGGCGCAGCAGTTGCACCTGACCCAGGGCGCGGTGAGCCGTCAGATTGCCGGCCTTGAAGCGCACCTTGGTTACGCCCTGTTCGTGCGCCAGGCCCGCGGCCTGAGCCTGACCCGTGAGGGCCAGGACTGGCTGCCGCGGGTACAGCAGGTGTTCGGCCTGATCGAGGAAGGCGTGCAGCAGGTAGGAGCGCAGCGCGCCACCTTGCAGCTCAAGGCGCCTACGTGCGTGATGCGCTGGTTGCTGCCGCGCCTGATGGAATGGCAGGCGTTGCGTCCTGACGTACCGGTGGAGCTGACGACCACGGTGCAGCATGGGGTGGACTTTCGTCGTGAAGGGTTCGATGCGGCGGTGGTGTATGGCGCAGCGCCCAATCATGGTTTGCAGGTGCTCAAGCTGTTCGACGAGCAGCTCACGCCGGTGTGTGCGCCACAATTGCAACTGCGCGCACTGGAGGACCTGGAGCGGCATATGCTGTTGCACCCGGCGCGGGATGCGAACGACTGGAGCACCTGGCTGACGGCCGCGGGCGTGGTGCTGCCCAGGCAGGGCAGGCGCCAGCATTTCGAAACGCTGGACATGGCCATGGCGATGGCGTCACAGGGCACGGGGGTGGCCATCGGGGACTGGGCACTGATCGGTGATGACCTGGCCAGCGGGCGGCTGGTGATGCCGTTCGACCTGCGGGTAAAGACCGGCAAGGGCTATTACCTGGTACGCCCGCCCAGGCCTGCGGCGCCGGGCTTGATGGCGCTGCTGGAGTGGCTGTGCGCTCAGGCGGGGGATGCCGATAGCACGCAATGACAGGCACCGCGTCGATGCCTTCGCTGGCAAGCCAGCTCCCACAGAGATCACCGCTGACCTCGTAGGCGCTGGCTTGCCGGCGAAGCTTTGAAGCGCTCAGTAGCCTACAGTGAAGCGCTGCTTGGTATGCGCAGGTTTCTCCACCTCATCGAGCAACGCGATCGCGTAGTCGGCAAAGGTGATCCAGCTCTTGCCATCGGCACCGATCAGCAGGTGGTCCTTGCCCACCTTGTAGCCACCGCTACGCTCACCTTCGACGAACTCCGCCGACGGAGAAAGGAACGTCCAGTCCAGCTCGTGCTCCTGGCGCAGGGTGTCGAGGAACACGCTGCCGGCGCTGGCCTCAGCCTGGTACTCTGCAGGGAAATCCGGGCTGTCGATCACCCGCTGCCCCGACGGCAGCAACAGGCTCCCTGCCCCGCCCACCACCAGTAGGCGCTTGACCCCGGCACGCTTGACCGGCTCGATGATCTGCTGCGGCGCCACGCTGGCGAAATGCGCGGCGCTGAGCACCACGTCATGGCCTGCCAGCGCCTGCACCAGGCCTTCGCCCTGGGTCACGTCCAGCGCCACCGGCGTGACACCGGCACGCCCTTGCAGGCGCGACGGATCACGTGCAATGGCAGTGACCTGGTGCCCACGACGCAGGGCCTCTTCCAGCAGTTGGCTGCCGGCACGCCCGGTGGCGCCGATAATTGCGATCTTGCTCATGGAAAACCTCCGATCAGGATTGAACGACACTTACCACTTCATTTCGCCCTTGGCGACCTTGGCGCCCAGCTCCAGCGAGCTCTCCTCACCAAGGCCCGGGTAACGTTTTTTCATCGCGCCGATCAGCTCGGCCGAGCTGGCCGCTTGGCCGTCTCGGTATCGAAGGCGCGGATG
>NZ_JAAHBU010000247.1 GCF_010671725.1 Pseudomonas brassicae
CTGGTACATGGCCTTGTAGGTCGCCTCGTCGGTCAGCGTGGTGGCCGCAACCTCGGGACGAACGGGATACAGGGGAGCCGCACTCATCTTTGTTACCTCGGTGTAATAGTTGTTTTTGTATGACCTCGTTTTAACTGTACCAGAGCGGCAATGGCCATTCGACGTTGGTAGTAACACGGCCGGCTTTTCGACCTACCGCCCTCGGGCAGGGCTCTGGCGTGCACCTTTTGGGGAAAACCTCGGTGCCAAAATAAAACCGGCGCCGGCCACTGCCGCGATTGTTACAGTTTCTGCCAACAGTGTTTATCAAAACCCCCTCTGTTTCAGGCGCAGCCATACTCCTAAACTCCACCACGCCAGCAACGGCAACGCGAATTAACTGGTAACAGCCCCCACGAAGGCACGTTAATCCCGCGACAACTAACACATTTCATTCTGCTGCTGTACACGCCGCGCCATAAGTGCAGCGTGCCCCCTTACGCCCTTAGACAGGTAATTTAAAAATGAAAGCTTTACTGGTATTGGCACTCGGCAGTTTTTGCGCATCGGCCATGGCGGCTGAAGTTGCAGATGTTTGCGCCGAGCAGATTCCGGTTGAACAGTACAGTTACTCGCAACATCTGGACATCGCCAAAGTCATCTCCATGACCGAAGTCCCGAACGTTTGCGAAGTGGTTCCGGCCCGCATGACCTATGAAGACTCGCAGGGCCAGCGACACATTCTTGAATACCGCGTCATGGGTAACGGGTGCTCCAACGGCTGACAGAACACACAGACGGTAGTTGCGCCCCGGGTGATACTTTCACGGGGCGCACCGCCCTCGACTACAGCAACTTTCCCAGCCCTGCTTTTTTACGTGAGCGACTTGCCCAGCGCATAATCGCGCAACTTGTTGGCAATTGTCGTATGCGATACCCCCAGGCGTTTGCCCAGCGCGCGACTACTGGGAAACTCGTCCTGCAAACGTTCAAGTACCGCTTTTTCAAAGCGACCGACTATTTGTGCCAGGTCGCCTTCCAGCGAGAACTCGCCCAACGGTTGGCGCGCGCCATAATCCGGCAGGCGAATGTGTTCGGCCTTGACCACCCCGCCCTCGCATAACGAGACCGCCTGGAACAATACGTTTTCCAGTTGCCGCACATTGCCCGGCCAGTGGTACTGGCTCAGACGCTCCATGGCAGCGGGTGCCAGGCTCGGCAACGGGCAGCCGATCTGCCGGCTGGCCTGGTCCAGAAAGTGCTCCACCAGCGGCGACAGGCCATCCAGGCATTCACGCAGCGGCGGGATATGCAGCGACAACACGTTGAGCCGGTGATACAGGTCCTGACGAAACTCGCCACGGGCACACAACTCCGACAAGTCGACCTGGGTCGCACAGATCACCCGCACATCCAGGTACACCTCCTCATCGCTGCCCACACGGCGAAAACAGCCATCCTGCAAAAAGCGCAGCAGCTTGACCTGCAGCCGCGGGCTCATCTCGCCCACACCATCCAGAAACAGCGTGCCGCCGGCCGTCAGCTCCAGCAGGCCAAGCTTGCCCTCGGCCCGCGCACCTTCGAATGCACCCGGCCCATAACCGAACAACTCGGTCTCGGCCATCGACTCTGGCAGGCCCGCGCAGTTGAGGGCCATCAGCGGCGCCTGTCCGCGCGGGCTGGCCAGGTGGCAGGCACGCGCCAGCAGTTCCTTGCCCGTGCCGGTCTCGCCCTCGATCAGCAGCGGCGCATCCAGCGGCGCCATGCGCCGCGCCTCACGTACCACCGCCGCCATCACCCGCGAGCTCTGGAAGATACTGTCGAAGCCGCGCAACTCCTGTTTACGCACGTTGTAGATACGCTCGCCGATACGGTCGGCACGGTGCAGCGTCAACACTGCCCCCGCCAGCGCTTCGCTGTCGTCGTGCTCCGATTGCAGGGGCGCAATATCGGCAAGGAACACGTCGCCCTTGACCTTGACCCGCAGCCCGTTGATCCGCGATTTGTTGGCACGCACCAGCTCCGGCAGGTCAAAGTCTTCGGCGTAGCGCGACAGCGGTATGCCCGGCACCTCATCCACCCGCACCCCCAGCAACTGCGCCGCTGCACGGTTGGCCGCAACAATCGAGCCGCCCATGTCGATCGACAGCACCGGAAAATCCAGCGCACCGAGCAAGGCATTGAGCTCCATGTGCCGACGCTCGCTGGGCATCAGGCCGACGCGCTTGACCCCGAACACCCCGGTGATCGCCTCGAACTTGGGGCGCAAGGCCTGGAACTGCAGGTTGATCAGGTTCGGGCAATGCAGGTAGATGGCATTGCCATGCTCACCGCCCACCTCGCCGCGAGCGACGTTGATGCCGTACTCCACCAACAGGTTGAGGATGTCACGCAAGATGCCAATGCGGTTCTGGCAATGCACTTTGATACGCATGAAGGGTCCTGGAAGGCAGTAAGACACAGCCACAATCTGCAGCGTGGCACGAATTTTCGTAAAGAATACGTTACAAAAACCCTGATAGACAACGCCGACAAGCGCCCGTTTTTCGGACTTTCGGCAAAATCGTAAAATCTGCGTTACAAAAATACGGATTCAGCGCGAGCCCGCACACCGCACCCCTGATGCAAACGCCACGCTCAGAGGCTATTCCTAGGGCATGGCGCAAGCCCACCCAATAACAATAAAAGCCCTCATCAGGAGAGCAGCATGAAACAGACGCACTACGTGGCCCGCGAGCCCGATGCGCAGGGTTTTATCGATTACCCGCCGCAGGAACATGCGGTGTGGAATACCCTGATCACCCGCCAACTGAAGGTGATCGAGGGTCGCGCGTGCCAGGAATACCTGGACGGCATCGAACAGCTCAACCTGCCCCATGACCGCATCCCGCAACTGAGCGAGATCAACCAGGTGCTGGACGCCACCACTGGCTGGCAGGTTGCCCGGGTGCCGGCCCTGATCCCCTTCCAGACCTTTTTCGAATTGCTGGCCAGCAAGCGCTTTCCGGTAGCGACCTTCATTCGCACCGAGCAAGAGCTCGACTACCTGCAAGAGCCAGACATCTTTCACGAAATCTTCGGCCACTGCCCGCTGCTGACCAACCCCTGGTTTGCCGAGTTCACCCACACCTACGGCAAGCTCGGCCTGGCTGCCACCAAGGAACAGCGCGTTTACCTTGCCCGCCTGTACTGGATGACCATCGAATTTGGCCTGGTAGACACCCCGCAGGGGCGCAGGATCTACGGCGGCGGCATTCTCTCGTCGCCCAAGGAGACCGTCTACAGCCTGTCCGATGCACCCGAGCACCAGGCCTTCGACCCGCTGGAGGCCATGCGCACGCCCTATCGCATCGACATCCTGCAGCCGGTGTACTTCGCCCTGCCGGAACTCAAGCGCTTGTTCGACCTGGCCCACGAAGACATCATGGGCATGGTGCAACGGGCCATGCAGCTGGGCTTGCACGCCCCCAAATTCCCACCCAAGGCGGCCGCTTGAGCCGCCCTGTACACCTATAACAACCACTTGCGGAAGACTCACCTATGAACGCCTTGAACCAAGCCCATTGCGAAGCCTGCCGTGCCGACGCGCCACAGGTCAGCGACGAAGAACTGCCGGTATTGATCAAGCAGATCCCGGACTGGAACATCGAAGTGCGCGACGGCATCATGCAGCTGGAAAAAGTGTTCCTGTTCAAGAATTTCAAGCACGCCCTGGCCTTCACCAATGCGGTCGGCGATATATCCGAAGCTGAAGGCCACCACCCTGGCCTGCTGACCGAATGGGGCAAGGTCACCGTGACCTGGTGGAGCCACTCGATCAAGGGCCTGCACCGCAACGACTTCATCATGGCCGCGCGCACCGACGAGGTCGCCAGTACCGCCGAAGGTCGCAAGTAATGCACTTCGGCGCCATTGCGCGCGTACCAGGCGACCCGATTCTGGGGCTGATGGAGGCTTACGCCAACGACCCCAGCCCACACAAGTTCGACCTGGGTGTCGGCGTGTTCAAGGATGCCCAAGGCCTGACCCCGGTACCGGCAGCCGTGAAACAGGCCGAACAGCGCCTGCTCGACAGCCAAACCAGCAAGAGCTATGTGGGCGGGCATGGTGACGTGGCCTTCGGGCAGCTGATCACGCGCCTGGTCATGGGCGACGACGCGCCGCTCATCGCTGCCGCTCGTGTGGGCGCCACACAGACGCCGGGCGGTACCGGCGCCCTGCGCCTGGCCGCCGAGTTCCTGCGCCAGTGTCTGCCGGGGCGCGGTATCTGGCTGAGCGATCCGACCTGGCCGATCCATGAAACGATCTTCGCCAGCGCAGGCCTTCAGGTTGGTCATTACCCCTATGTAGGGGCCGACAACCGCCTGAACGTGGCCGGCATGCTCGCGTCCCTGGAAGCGGCGCCCAAGGGCGACGTGGTGCTGCTGCATGCCTGCTGCCACAACCCGACCGGCTTCGACCTGTCACAGCACGACTGGCAGGCCGTGCTCGAGGTGGTCAAGCGGCGCGAACTGCTGCCGCTGATCGACTTTGCCTACCAGGGCTTTGGCGACGGGCTGCAAGAAGATGCCTGGGCAGTGCGGCTGTTCGCTGCCGAACTGCCGGAGCTGCTGATCACCAGCTCCTGCTCGAAGAACTTCGGTTTGTACCGCGAGCGTACCGGCGCCTTGCTGGTATGCGCCGACACCGCCGAGCGGCTGCAGAATGTACGCAGCCAACTGGCGCTGCTGGCACGCAACCTGTGGTCGACGCCGCCGGACCATGGCGCCGCCGTGGTGGCGACGATTCTCGGCGACGCGGCGCTCAAGCGCCTGTGGGTCGAGGAAGTCGAAGCCATGCGCCAGCGCATTGCCACGCTGCGTATCGGCCTGGTCGAGGCGCTCGAGCCGCACGGCCTGAGCGAGCGTTTTGCGCACATTGCCGAGCAACGCGGGATGTTCTCCTACACCGGCCTGTCGCCACAGCAGGTGGCGCAACTGCGCGAGCGGCACAGCGTGTACATGGTCGGCACCGGCCGGGCCAATATCGCCGGCGCAGATGCCTCGCGGCTGCAGGTGCTGGCGGCGGCCATCGCTGACGTCTGTCGCTGAACCTTGCGCCGGCAAGGCCGGCTCCTACACACAACGTAGCACCTGTAGGAGCCGGCCTTGCCGGCGAAAGGCTCAGCCCTGCCAGCACCAATCGGCAGGAAAATTCATACTGTCATCCAGACTCCTGTATCCTGCCCAGGCTTTAACAGAGCCAAGCGCGCCTTGCGCAGCCTTTCCACCTTTAAACTTGCGAGGAACGACGAGATGCATGAAATCCCGAATCTTCCCTTCCCAAGCCTGAACCAAGTCGAGCAGCCTGCTGCTCCTCTCAGCGCCGAACCTGCCCACGTGGCCGATTCCGATGGCGACGAAAACCCGAGCGCCGAACAGGAATAACCGCGCACTACCCGGCGTGTGAAAACCACTACGACAGGGGACGACCCCGGCAACGGGTTTTCACACCGCCAAGAACCTCCCCCGCCCCACACCGGTCTATGATAGGCACTCAGCCTGTCAACTCCCGGACTCTCCATGCCTGATACACCGCGCCCCCTGGCGGTCACCCTGCAAGTCGTCTCCATCGTCCTGTTCACCTTCATCGGCTACCTCAATATCGGCATCCCCCTGGCCGTGCTGCCCGGCTACGTGCACAACACCCTGGGCTACGGCGCCGTGGTCGCGGGCCTGGTGATCAGTGTGCAGTACCTGGCCACATTGCTCAGCCGCCCGTACGCCAGCCGCATCATCGACAACCTGGGCAGCAAGCGTGCGGTAATGTATGGCCTGGCCGGCTGTGGCCTGAGTGGCATATTCATGCTGCTGGCCGCCTGGCTGCAAGCCACGCCCTGGATGAGCCTGACCAGTTTGCTGGTTGGGCGCCTGGTACTGGGCAGCGCAGAAAGCCTGGTGGGCTCGGGTTCGATCGGCTGGGGCATCGGCCGGGTCGGCGCGCAGCACACCGCCAAGGTGATTTCCTGGAACGGCATCGCCAGCTACGGCGCACTGGCCATCGGCGCGCCACTGGGCGTGGTACTGGTGCAGCAGTTGGGCTTGTGGAGCATGGGCCTTAGCATCGTGCTGCTGTGCACACTCGGCATTGTGCTGGCCTGGCCCAAGCAGGCCGCACCGATTGTCAGCGGCGAGCGCCTGCCGTTCCTGCACGTACTGGGCCGGGTATTCGGGCATGGCTCGGGGCTCGCGCTGGGCTCGATCGGCTTTGGCACCATCGCCACCTTCATCACCCTGTACTACGCCAGCCAGTCCTGGAACAACGCGGCGCTGTGCCTGAGCCTGTTCGGCGCCAGCTTCATCAGCGCACGCCTGCTGTTCGGCAACCTGATCAACCGCATCGGTGGCTACCGCGTGGCCATTGCCTGCCTGTCGGTAGAGACCATCGGCCTGCTTCTGCTGTGGCTGGCGCCCAATGCCGAACTGGCGCTGGCGGGGGCAGCATTGAGCGGCTTCGGCTTTTCGCTGGTATTCCCGGCACTTGGCGTCGAGGCAGTGAACCTGGTGCCGGCGTCCAACCGCGGCGCGGCGGTGGGTGCCTATTCGCTGTTCATCGACTTGTCACTGGGGATTACCGGGCCATTGGCTGGCGCCGTGGCCGCAGGCTTCGGCTTTGCTTCGATCTTCCTGTTTGCGGCCATCGCCGCCTTCGCCGGGCTGCTGCTGAGCCTGTACCTGTATCGCCAGGCCCGCCTGCACCCGAGGCACCACGAGCAAACGCCTCAGTAGTCGACCTTGCCGCGCCCGGCCTTGATCGACCCGCGCTTGCTCTTGGATTCCAGGCGGCGCGTCTTGGAGCCAAGCGTCGGGCGGGTCGGGCGCCGTGCCTTGTCGATCTTCACCGCGGCCAGGATCAACTCGCGCAGGCGTTCCAGCGCATCCGCGCGGTTCTGCTCCTGGGTGCGGTACTGCTGGGCCTTGAGCACGATCACGCCGTCACTGGTGATGCGGCTGTCGCGCAACGCCAGCAGACGCTCCTTGTGAAACGGTGGCAACGATGAGGCGTGGATATCAAAGCGCAGGTGCACGGCGCTGGAGACCTTGTTGACGTTCTGCCCGCCCGCGCCCTGGGCGCGGATGGCGTTCAACTCGATCTCGGCATCGGGGATGTGCACGGCGTTGGAAATGATCAGCATGGGTCTGGCTTTACCGGGATAGGCCATCAGGATACGCGCCTGCCCACGCAAAACCAAAAAGCCCGGCACTGAGCCAGGCTTTTGGTTGCAGCAAGGCCGCGCTTACTTCAGCGCCGCGCTTGCAGCCGTGGCGGCGCCTTGGGCGCTGCGCCGGGTCTTGAGCCAGTAGAAACCACCCATCACCAGCAACCACACCGGGATCGCGAACACCGATACGCGGATACCCGGCATCAGCAGCATGATGCCCAGGATGAACACCACGAACGCCAGGCAGATGTAGTTGCCGTACGGATACATCAGCGCGCGGAACAGCGTTTTCTGGCCCGTGCGGTCCATGTGCTGGCGGAACTTGAGGTGCGAGTAGCTGATCATCGCCCAGTTGATCACCAGGGTCGCCACCACCAGCGACATCAGCAGCTCAAGGGCGCTGTGCGGCATCAGGTAGTTAAGCAACACCGCTACCACGGTGACGGCCGCCGAGGCCAGGATCGAACGCACCGGTACGCCGCGCTTGTCGATCTTGGCCAGGCCGGCCGGCGCATCACCCTGCTCGGCCATGCCGTAGAGCATACGGGCATTGCAGTAGGTGCCACTGTTGTACACCGACAGCGCCGCCGTCAGTACCACGAAGTTGAGGATATGCGCGGCAGTGTTGCTGCCCAGCAGCGAGAACACCTGCACGAACGGGCTGGCACTGTAGGCATCGCCGGAACTGGTCAGGCTGCTAACCAGGCTGTCCCACGGGGTCAGCGACAACAGCACCACCAGCGCACCGATGTAGAAGATCAGGATACGGTAGATGACCTGATTGATCGCTTTGGGGATCACGGTCTTCGGCTTGTCGGCCTCGGCTGCGGTGAAACCGAGCATTTCCAGGCCGCCGAACGAGAACATGATGATTGCCATGGCCATCACCAGCCCACCCACGCCATGCGGGAAGAAGCCGCCATGGGCCCACAGGTTGGTGACCGAGGCCTCAGGGCCGCCGCCGCCGCTGACCAGCAGGTAGCTGCCCAAGCCGATCATGCCGACGATCGCCAGCACCTTGATGATCGCGAACCAGAACTCCGCTTCGCCGAAGACCTTGACGTTGGCCAGGTTGATCGCATTGATGAGGATGAAGAATGCCGCTGCCGAGGCCCAGGTCGGTATGTCCGGTGCCCAGTAGTGAACGTATTTGCCCACGGCCGTCAGTTCCGACATGCCCACCAGGATGTACAGCACCCAGCAGTTCCAGCCCGACAGAAAGCCTGCGAAACCGCCCCAGTACTTGTGGGCAAAGTGCGCGAAGGAACCCGCCACCGGCTCTTCGACAATCATCTCGCCCAGCTGGCGCATGATCAGGAAGGCGATGAAGCCGCAGATGGCATAGCCGAGGATCATCGACGGGCCCGCCGACTGCATCACCCCGGCCGACCCCAGGAACAGCCCG
>NZ_JAAHBU010000248.1 GCF_010671725.1 Pseudomonas brassicae
CGGGCGGTGCAACACTGGGCCAGTAACAGCGCGCCCCTGAGCTTGCGCACCGGCGCGATCCAGACGCTGGCCTACCCGACCAACCTGGCCTATGTGGCGCTTGAACCCAGCGCGGCGTTGCGTGCCGCAATGGCCGACCTGCGCCTGACGGCGCTACAGGAAGGGGTACCGGTGCGCGACGAGATTGCCGTGGCGCAATGGCTGTTCCACCTGTCGCTGGCGCACTGCCCGGGGATGTCCGAGGGGCAGTGGGAGGCGCTGGTGGCATCGTTGCAAGGGCTCGCGCTGGGCCCGATCGACTTCACCGTGGGTGCGGTCGAATTCGTCGAGTATCAGCACGGCAGGGAGCTTCCCGCCCACGTCGTGGCACTCGCCAGCGGCGGCCCTGCGCAGTGAAGCCGTTGACTGTGCAGCAGCGCGCGGTGCTGTGCGAGCAGCATCGGATCAGGGTGGATGCGCGTACCGCGCTCAATGCCGTGGTCTACCGCGCTGTACCGTGCGAGGTGGCGGTGTCGAGCATTCTGGTGATCACGCCGTACCTGGCTGAGCGCTATGCCGAGGACGGCGAGTATTTCTGCCGCGCTGGCTTCAACTTCATCGTGGTCGATGCGAGGGGGCGAGGTGCCTCGCAGGGCACGTTCGTACCCTTCGAGCAGGACGGCGAGGATGGTCGCTGCGTGGTCGAGTGGATCACCCGCCAGGCATGGGCCACTGAGCGTGTCGGCTTGTACGGCGGTTCGTATTCGGGGTTCAACCAGTGGGCTATCTGTGCGCAGCCGGCACCGTCTGTGCGCAGCCTGGCGCCGGTGGCCGCGGTGTATCCGGGGGTCGATTTTCCCGCCGTGGATGGGCTCATGTACCTGTACGCGGCGCGCTGGCTGGCCTACATGGACAACCAGGGCGGTGGCGTTGCGCAGTACCAGGACAACTGTTACTGGGCACAGCGCCTGGCCGGTGCGTGCAGTGCACACCGCAGCGCATTCCTGCAGAGCGCGGCAGGCCAGCGGGCGACGCTGCAGCAGTGGCTGGAACAGCTTGACCAGCCGGCGTACTGGGCTGCGTTCACGCCGACGCCGCAGCGCTATGCGGCGTTTGACGCGCCAGCGCTGTTCATCACCGGTTTCTACGATGATGACCAGCGCGGCACGCTGGCGTATTACACGCAGTTGCGCCAGTCCGGGCAGGCCCCGGCGTTTCTGCTGATCGGCCCCTGGGACCATGACGGTACGCGGGTACCGCGTGCCGCCTTCGGCGGCCTGTCGCATGGTGCGCAGAGTTGCCTGGACCTGCGTGAACTGCACCGGCAATGGTATGCCTGGACCCTCGATGATGGGCCACGGCCGCAGCGTCTGAGTGCGCCCGTCATGTACTACGTGGCGGGGCTGGAGGTCTGGCGCCAGGCCGAGTCGCTCGATGCCATCGAGCACAGCTGGCTCACGCTGTACCTGAGCGCGGACGCAGCGGCGGGCCTGTGTCCCGGCAACGCGCTGGCGCCCGCCTGCACGCTGTTGTCGGCCCCGGCCGTGCCGACGCCGTTGCCGATTGGCAATGTGATGAGCCACGAGCCGGTCTACTGTGGCGATGAGCGCGCCTTCAGCGCTGCTCATGGCCAGGTGTTCGACAGCTGTGCCCTGAGCGAGCCGCTGACGCTATGCGGGTTTGCCCAGGTGACCTTGCAGGTGCTGGCGCCGGTGACACCGGTGGACATCTGCGTGACCTTGTACGCGGTATTGCCGGATCGCACGGCGGTGTACCTGGGCGCCTGCAACCGGCGCGTGCAGCGTACCTCGGCAAGGGCGGCGGGCCTGGTTGCGTTGATGTTCGACAGCTTCAACTTCATTGCCCGTGCACTGCCGGCAGGCAGTCACCTAAAACTGCTGGTGGGGCTGTCCAGCCCCACGCTATGGCTGACCGCGAACACGCCCGACAGCGTGGTACAGGTGCTGCACGGGGGCGGTTTCGCCTCCTACCTGCGCCTGCCGGTTCAACAGGCCTGACCCAGGGAGACAACGCTATGCCCACACAATGGAATGACCGGCTGATCGAGTGTGCCTACGGCAGCGGGCTGTATGCGCACAGTGACCGCCTGATTCTGGCCGGCGCCACGTTGAGCGCGCAGGAACATCGGCAACTGGGCGAGATCACCGCCACCCTCACGCGTCTGGTCGTGACGGTGTTCGAGCGCGAGTTCGCTGCCAACCTGCATGACTTTGGTGCGCGCCTGGGCAAGCCCCCGGCGACCATGGCGCTGCTTGAGGCATTGTCTGACGGAGGCCTCGACGCGTCGATCTTTGCCCGTGCGGATATCGTCAGGAGCGCCGATGGCTTCAAGCTGATCGAGCTCAACCTGGGTTCGCAGATCGGCGGCCTGTATTACGCCTCGCTGCCGGTGCTGGCCGGCTATCGGCAGCCGTATGACGCACTCGGTGCCTGGGCCCGGCGCATTGCGGCACGCGGTGATGCGCACGCCATGGTGTTTCTCGATACCCGTGAAGGCACTGCCTGGATGCCGCCGTACTGCACGGCCATGAGCAATGCACTGCAGGCCCTGACGGGCTGCCAGGTGCCGCTGAAGGCGTGTGCTGCGCTGCGTTTCGACGGCGAGCAACTGCTGGCCGACGGGCAGCCGGTCAGGGCGCTGTATTCATGGATGAGCGATGCCGACCTGGTTGCCGAAGGCGACCGGCTGGCTCCCGTGCTTGAGGCTGTTCGCCACGGCGCGGTGCGGTTGGTGATGTCGCCGCTGGCGCCGGTGTTCGCCGACAAGGGCGTGTTCGCATTGCTGTGGGAGCTGTTGCACGAGGGCCGCCTGAGTGCGCAGGAGGCCAGTTTCGTCGCGCGCTATGTTCCCTTTACCGCGACCCTGAGCAAACACAATCTGGACGATTTCATCGCTGACCGGCAGGGCCTGGTGCTCAAGCCGTGCGACGGCTACGGCGGTCACGGTGTACGGGTAGGTGCCGAGATGAGCGCGCCAGCGTGGACACAGGCCTTGCGCACGCTCATCGAGCAGGGCGCGGCGCACGGCTACATCGTGCAGGCCCTGGCCCGGCCGGTGGTGGAGCGCATCAGCGTGGGTACGCGCGATCAGCCCCCCGTGCAGGAGCAGAGCCATGTGGTCTGGGGCAGTTTCGTGCTGGACGGCGAGTACATCGGAAGCTACGCACGCAGCAAACCGGTGGCGGCCAGCCTGGTCATCAATCAAGGCAATGGTGCGGCCGTAGGCCCCGTCTGCGCGCAATGAACGAACTACTGGCGGCCTGACGCTCAGGCTCGCTGCGGCTCACTACCCGTACTTGAAGGAACAGGACGATGGTTGGCACACCGTTACATGCAGGACGCATCTGTCACTACGCATTCTCCGACTCGGTCGTGGATCGATTTCTTGGCCAGAGCCATGCCATCGGCCTTACCGATATGCACTTCATTCCGTACAAGCGCTACCTGTTGGCCGACAACTTTCTGCGCGCCAGCGGCGGCGGCTTCGATACCCAGCTGCTGGCGCGCCTGTGCGACTATGCCAGCGGCTGCGCGATCGTGCAGTTCGGCTCGGCGTTTGCCCGGGAGGACTACATAAAGCTCGCCACGGCGATTGCCCACCTGATCTCCAAACCCAGCATCCAGGGGCCGGGGGGCAGCTACTACGGCATCAGCAAGATTGTCGACGATGACAACCCGACGCTGAAGCTGCTGTACCCATACGCCAACTTCAGCCTGCACGCCGACGGGGTGTTCGAAGACAACCCGGTCGACTGGCTGATGATGATGCAACTGCGTGAGCAGCACGTCACCGGCGGCAAGTCGCGGCTGTTGCACATGGCCGACTGGGACGCTTACGACGTGTTTCATGACGACCCGGCCAACCAGGTGATTCGCCACGGCCTTCTGGAAAAGGACGGGCGCTATGACGTGTTTCGCAAGTTCACCTCGCTGGAGCCCTCGCGTGCACGGATCCTGCACAAGCGCGATGGCATGAACACGGTGAAATTCGTCGATCAGTATGTGATTCCCGAGACCATCGCCCAGGCTCGCTTCATCGAGCGTTTCCAGGCCTCGGTAGAGTCTTCGCCGCAGGTCTACGAAACGGCGTTGCCGGTGGGCAGCATGATCATATTGAACAACAACTTCTGGATGCACGGGCGTTCGGCGTTCGAGCAGCACCCGCATCTGGAACGCGAGCAACTGCGGCAATACGGCTGTTTCACCGAAGAGCAACTGCAAGGGATATCGCAACACGGTTGAGTGGCAACACACGCGCACCTGTTATCGAGGGCCGGGCTGTCCGGCGCCATGGGTGTACGTGTGATTATTT
>NZ_JAAHBU010000249.1 GCF_010671725.1 Pseudomonas brassicae
CGGTGCCAGCGAAGTGCTGGTCGAAGCCGGCCGCGCCTGGCTGGCGCCTTTGCGCAACTGGGCCTGGTGGACGAGTACCAGATCTTCATCGCCGGCAAGTTTCTAGGCTCCAGCGCCCGCCCCCTGCTCGATTGGCCATTGGCCAGGATGAGCCAGGCGCAGGCGCTCCACATCACTGAAATGCGTGCGGTAGGCGATGACTGGCGGGTCACTGCCATCCCCGTGCCTGCGCCCGGCGTATAATTCGCGGCTTGCGCCTTGCGCGGCCTGTTCTCGAGGAGGACTCATGTTTACCGGCATTATCGAATCCATCGGCAGCATCCGTTCACTCACCCCCAAGGGCGGCGATGTACGGGTTTACGTTGAAACCGGCAAGCTCGACCTGGGTGATGTGAAACTCGGCGACAGCATTGCCGTCAACGGTGTGTGCCTGACCGCAGTCGGACTGCCAGGCGACGGTTTCTGGGCTGACGTCAGCCGTGAAACCCTGGACTGCACCGCGTTTGCCGACTTCAAGGTAGGCAGCCGGGTCAACCTGGAAAAAGCCCTGACCCCCAGCAGCCGTCTCGGTGGCCACCTGGTCAGCGGCCACGTCGACGGCGTCGGCGAAGTCATCTCGCGCAGCGATAACGCACGCGCCATCAGTTCCGCCTGCGTGCGCCGGCCGAACTGGCCAAGTACATCGCCCACAAGGGCTCGATCACCGTCGATGGCACCAGCCTGACGGTCAATCAGGTCGATGGCGCCGAGTTCGAGCTGACCATCGTGCCGCACACCCTCGCCGAAACCATCATGGCCGACTACCGCTCCGGGCGTCGGGTCAACCTTGAGGTCGACCTGCTGGCCCGCTACCTGGAGCGCCTGTTGCTGGGCGACAAGGCTGCCGAGTCGGGCAAGGGTGGCATCACCGAAAGTTTCCTGGCCGCCAACGGCTACCTGAAATCCTGATTTAGAAGGGGGTGCCGCGTGGCGCTCAACAGCATCGAAGAACTGGTCGAAGACATTCGCCAGGGCAAAATGGTCATCCTCATGGATGACGAAGACCGCGAAAACGAAGGCGACCTGATCATGGCCGCCGAGTGCTGCAAGGCCGAACACATCAACTTCATGGCCAAGCACGCCCGTGGCCTGATCTGCATGCCGATGTCGCGCGAGCGCTGCGAGCTGCTCAAGCTGCCACTGATGGCGCCGCGCAACGGCTCCGGTTTCGGCACCAAGTTCACCGTGTCGATCGAAGCCGCCGAAGGCGTCACCACCGGCATTTCCGCGGCTGACCGCGCGCGCACCGTGCAAGCGGCGGCGGCCAAGGACGCCAAGGCTGAAGACATCGTCAGCCCGGGCCACATCTTTCCGCTGATGGCCCAGCCTGGTGGCACCCTGGCCCGTGCCGGCCACACCGAAGCTGCCTGCGACCTGGCGCGCATGGCCGGGTTCGAGCCGAGCGGGGTGATCTGCGAAGTGATGAACGACGACGGCACCATGTCGCGTCGTGCCGAGCTCGAGGTGTTCGCCGCCGAGCACAACATCAAGATCGGCACCATCGCCGACCTGATCCACTACCGCATGATCCACGAACGTACCATTCAGCGGATTTCCGAGCAGCCGCTGGACAGCGAACTGGGCCAGTTCAACCTGGTGACCTACCGTGATTCGGTGGAAGGCGACGTGCACATGGCACTGACCCTGGGCAAGATCTGCGCTGAAGAACCGACCCTGGTGCGGGTGCACAACATGGATCCGCTGCGTGACCTGCTGCTGGTCAAGCAGCCCGGCCGCTGGAGCCTGCGCGCGGCCATGAGCGCCGTGGCAGAGGCCGGCAGCGGCGTGGTGCTGCTGCTCGGCCACCCACTGGACGGTGACGTGCTGCTGGCACACATCCGTGAAAGCGCCGGCGACAATGTCCAGGCCAAGACGCCGACCACCTACAGCACCGTGGGTGCCGGTTCGCAGATCCTGCGTGACCTCGGCGTGCGCAAGATGCGCCTGATGAGTTCACCAATGAAGTTCAATGCGATATCCGGATTCGATCTGGAAGTTGTAGAATACGTGCCCTCCGAATAAAGCAGCGGCTGTTTTTACGCTGTCGATTCGGAACAAAACTCCCACAGGCCGCACCGTTTGCGGCCTGGCTCTTTAAGATGAGAACCCGCAATGTCCCTGAAGACCATCGAAGGTACCTTCATTGCCCCCAAAGGTCGCTATGCTTTGGTGGTTGGCCGCTTCAACAGCTTCGTCGTCGAAAGCCTGGTAAGCGGTGCCGTTGATGCCCTGGTTCGCCATGGCGTGAGCGAAAGCGACATCACCATCATCCGTGCCCCGGGTGCGTTCGAGATCCCGCTGGTGGCCCAGAAGGTCGCCCAGCAAAGCGAATACGCCGCGATCATCGCCCTGGGCGCCGTGATCCGTGGTGGTACCCCGCACTTCGAATACGTGGCGGGTGAATGCACCAAGGGCCTGGCCCAGGTGTCCATGGAGTTCGGCGTACCGGTTGCCTTTGGCGTGCTGACCGTCGATTCGATCGAACAGGCCATCGAGCGCTCCGGCACCAAGGCCGGCAACAAGGGCGCCGAAGCGGCCCTGTCCGCCCTGGAAATGGTCAGCCTGCTGGCGCAGTTGGAGGCCAAGTGATTAGCGACGAAAGCGATCGTTTCAACCCGCGCGATCCAAAACCTGCGGACGCTGGCAAGCCATCCAAGAGCGCCAAGCGTCGCGAAGCCCGCAAGCTCGCGACCCAGGCCCTGTACCAATGGCACATGGCCAAGCACTCGCTGAACGAGATCGAAGCGCAGTTCCGGGTCGATAACGATTTCACCGATGTCGACGGTGCCTACTTCCGCGAGATCCTGCACGGCGTGCCGGCCATCCGCGGCGAGATCGACGAAGCCCTGAAGCCCTGCCTGGACACCGTGCTCGAAGAGCTCGACCCGGTCGAGCTGTCGGTGCTGCGCCTGTCTACCTGGGAGTTGCTCAAGCGTGTCGACGTACCGTACCGCGTGGTCATCAACGAAGGCATCGAGCTGGCCAAGGTGTATGGCGCGACCGACGGGCACAAGTTCGTCAACGGTGTGCTCGACAAGCTGGCACCACGCTTCGCGAAGCCGAAGTGAAGGCGTTCAAGCGCTGATTCCGGCGCTGCTTGCCCATGGGTGAATTCGAGCTGATCCGCCACTATTTCGCCGCCGCGCCCTGCGCGCAGGCCGGCGACGGAGTCGCCCTGGGGATCGGTGACGATTGTGCCCTGCTGGCCTTGCCGGCCGGCGAGCAATTGGCCGTATCTACCGATACGCTGGTGGCCGGGGTGCATTTCCCGGCCGTCTGTGACCCGCTGTTGCTCGGCCAGCGCTCGCTGGCGGTGGCCGCCAGTGACCTGGCGCCATGGGCGCCACCCCGATTGCCTTTACCCTTGCCCTGACCCTGCCCGAGGTACGCGCCGACTGGCTGCAAGCCTATGCCCAGGGTTTGAGTCGCATGGCCCTGCACTGCGGCCTGAGCCTGGTGGGGGGCGATACCACGCGCGGGCCGTTGAGCCTGACCATGACCGTTTTCGGACGGGTGCCAGCGGGCCAGGCCCTGACCCGCAGCGGTGCGCAGCCCGGTGACCTGCTGTGCGTCGGTGGTGAGTTGGGCAATGCCGCCGGTGCGCTGGCGCTGGTGCTGGGTGAACGTCATGCCGAGCCGGCGCTGGCCGAGCCGCTGCTGGCGCATTACTGGTCACCGTCGCCGCAACTGGCGTTGGGCCAGGCGCTGCGTGGCAAGGCCAGTGCAGCGCTGGACATCTCCGATGGCCTGCTGGCCGATTGTGGGCATATCGCCACGGCCTCGGGCGTGGCGCTTGCGGTCGAGCTCGAGCGGCTGCCGCTGAGCGCGGCGCTGCAAGGCTTGCTGGGCCTGGACGGGGCACGGCAGGCCGCGCTGGCCGGTGGTGACGACTACGTTATCGCGTTTACCTTGCCGCCCGCGTACCTGGCCGACCTGCAGGCTGCAGGGTGGCCGGTGCATGTGGTTGGGCGGGTCGAGGCCGGCAGCGGCGTCAGCCTGCATGACCGCACCGGTGCGCACATCACCCCGACTTCACGGGGCTACCAACATTTTAGGGAGACACCGTGACCGATCACCCCAACCAGGTGCCAGCGGAAAACGTGCCGCCTTCGGTATGGCGCAACCCCTGGCATTTCCTGGCCTTCGGCTTCGGCTCCGGTACCTTGCCCAAGGCGCCGGGCACCTGGGGCTCACTGGTGGCCGTGCCGTTCATCCCGCTGTGGCAGATGCTGCCCGACTGGGGCTACTGGCTGATGCTGGGGCTGACCATGCTGTTCGGCGTGTGGCTGTGTGGCAAGGTGGCCGATGACCTGCGCGTGCACGATCACGAGGGCATCGTCTGGGACGAAATGGTCGGCATGTGGATAACCCTCTGGCTGGTGCCGGAGGGTTGGCTATGGTTGTTGGCAGGCTTCCTGATGTTCCGCTTCTTCGACATTCTCAAGCCATGGCCGATCCGTTGGGTCGACCGGCATGTGCATGGCGGTTTCGGCATCATGCTCGACGATGTGCTGGCGGGCGTGTTTGCCTGGCTGGGCATGCAACTGCTGGTATGGAGTTTCACCTGAGGGAGTGGTCCGATGCGCGGATGGCGAGTGGTGTTGCTGTTGTTGCTGCTGGTTGCCGGCGCGGTGCGCGCCGCCGAGCCGGTAGCGCTGCCCACGACCGTGCGTCTGGCCAGTGAAGAGTGGCAGGACTACACCAATGCCGATGGCAGCGGGGTGGCCTGGGACGTGCTGCGCAAGGTGTTCGAGCCGGCCGGGGTCAAGGTGCAGGTGCTCAGTGTGCCCTACAGCCGTGCAGTAGGCCTGGTCAAGCGCGCCGAGGCGGATGCCTGGGTGGGCTCCTACCATGAAGAAAGCGCCGACTACCTGTACCCGCGGCACGCCTTCGACAGTGACCACATCTATGCCCTCGGGCTGGCCAGCAAGGCGCCGCCCACGCTCGACAGTCTCGGGCGCTACAAGCTCTCCTGGGTGCGCGGCTACGACTACCAGCACTACTTGCCCAACGTGAAGGAGTTTCGCGAGGTGCAGCGCCGTGAAGGCATCCTGCCGATGCTGGAGCGCAAGCGCGTGGACTTCTACATCGATGCGAAAACCGAGGTCGATTACGTCTACGAGCAGGCCAGTGACCCGGCGCGCTACCAGCGTACCCACCTGGTCGAACTGCCGTTGTACCTGGCCTTTGCGCGCACCGACGAAGCGCGCGCGCTCAAGGAGCTGTTCGACCGGCGCATGGACGAACTCATCGCCAGCGGGGCCTTGCGCGAAATCTTTGCGCGCTGGAAGCAGCCCTATCCGTTCGAGGCGGTCCGGGCGGCGCACTGAGCAGTATCGAACTTCTCGATCTGTCAGCCCAAGCATTCAGCCTAAGCAGTGCCTACGCGCTGCTGGTACAATCGCCCCACGTCAAATTTCACGTTACTGATCAGGAGCACAAGGTGCCCGTCGTCTTTGTTGCCGCTTCCAAGCTGCCTACCCCTTTTGCCACCTTCACCATGCATGGTTTTCTCGATGAAGCCACCGGTCGCGAGCACGTCGTGCTCAGCCTGGGTGATGTTGCCGATGGTGAGCCGGTACTGGGGCGCCTGCATTCCGAATGCCTGACCGGCGATGCCTTGTTCAGCCAGCGTTGCGACTGCGGTTCGCAGCTCGAGGCGGCGCTGCAGGCGATTGCCCGCGAGGGCCGCGGCGTGCTGTTGTACCTGCGCCAGGAAGGGCGCGGCATCGGCCTGCTGAACAAGATCCGTGCCTACGAACTGCAAGATGGCGGCGCCGACACCGTCGAGGCCAACGAGCGCCTGGGCTTTGCCGCCGACCAGCGTGACTACGCCATGTGCCAGCCAATGCTCGCGCACCTTGGGGTCACCGCGCTGCGGCTGATGACCAACAATCCGCGCAAGGTCAAGGCGCTGACCGCCATGGGTGTTGCGGTGGCCGAACGGGTGCCGCTGCACACCGGGCACAACCCGCACAACAAGCACTACCTGGCCACCAAGGCCGGCAAGCTCGGCCACATGATGGGCAACGAGCACCAGGGCGAGGCCGGTCGGGCGTGACCCGCGGCCAGGTCAAGCGGCGTCTGGCATTTGCCTGGTGGCAGCACCTGGGCATTGCGCTGCTGCCGTTGCTGGTGTTGGCCTGGGCCTTTGGCGGCATGGCGCCGATGATCCCGATGCTGGCGATGCCGGTGTTTCTCGCTGGTGTGGCATCGATGTTCTTCAGCCTGCCGCGTTTTGGCGCCTACAAGCGCGCGCTGATCGCCACTGAAAAAGCCCTCGACAGCTCGGCCGAGCCGGCCGCCTGGATCGAGTTGGCGCGGGTGCGCCGCCTGGCCATGCTGTTCGCTTGCCTGCCGGCCTGGGTCGGCGCGCTGTCGGTGTTCATCGGGCTGGAGGCGGTACCGCAGATTCTGCTGGCCATTTCCAGCACGGTGATCCTCTACCTGTACCGCATTCCTCGCCAGCTCGGCTGATGCGCAGCGCGTTGCTGCTGGTGCTGCTCGCCCTGTGCGGGCCACTGGCTGCGGCGTCGCGGGTGGTCAGCCTGGCGCCTTCGCTGTCTGAAATCGTCGTTGAGCTGCACGCCAGCGAGCTGCTGGTGGGCGTGCTCGATGCGGGAGAGCGTCCGGCGGCGCTGGCGCAGGTGCCCTCGGTGGGGCGCTATGGCCAGCTCGAACTGGAGCGCCTGCTGAGCCTTCAACCCGACCTGGTACTGTTGTGGCCCGCCAGCGTGCCGCTGGCACAGCGCGAACAGCTCAATCGCCTCGGCGTGCCTGTATACAGCGTCGAGCCGCACAGCCTTGATCAACTCATCGACCATATCGAAGCCATCGGTGTGCGCCTGGGGCGCGCGCAGGTTGCGCGCGAGCGGGCAGAGCACCTGCGCGCACGGTTGGCGCAGTTGCGTGAGCAGTACCGGCGCGAACGGCCGCTGCGCGTGTTCTATCAGGTGTGGGATACGCCGCTGTACACCGTGGGGGGCGGTCAGATCATCAGTGATGCGCTGGCGGTGTGTGGCGCGCGCAATGTGTTCGATGAGCTGGCGTTGCCGGCGCCCCAGGTGAGCGTGGAGAGTGTGCTGCAGCGTAATCCCGAGGTGATCCTGGCGGGGGATCAGGCGCAGCTGGACGCCTGGAAGGCATGGCCGCAGGTGGCGGCGGTGCAGCGCGGGCAGCTGTTGCGGGTGCCGGACAAAGGCCTGGAGCGGCCCAGTGGGCAGATGATCGAAGCGACGGCGCGCTTGTGTGAGGTGTTGGCGGGCGCGCAGGGGTCTCACTGAGCGTTACGCCGCCTTCGCTGGCAAGC
>NZ_JAAHBU010000025.1 GCF_010671725.1 Pseudomonas brassicae
CGAGTTGCTACGCAACTCTAACAGTCGCTTGCTTCGGCTTCGCCAAGGGGCTTCGCCCTGCCCCCCTGCGGCAACACCTCCACCTCCGGCCTCTGCAAGGGGCGGTAGATCAAGATCAACAGCCAGATCAAGATCAAGATCGGCGGCGCGGCAGCGCGCGGCGCGCGGCGCGGGAAATCAACCGGATGCAATTGCCCCTCCCCGCCCGCCTCTCTACAATCCGCGCCATCACGGCCGACACCGCCCATTCCCCGCCGGCCCCGGAGCCTTTTTTCATGGAAGAGATTGAACAGCGCTGGCTGTACGCCCTTTCTGCCCCCATGGCCGCCCTCAACGGCGCCAGCATGACCTCCCCACGCTACTTCGACAGCGACGGCGACCTCGACCTGAAGAAATGGTGGGGCATCAACAACCGCCGCGAGCTGCTGCAGATGCTCAAGATGGCCGACACCGGCCACGCCGAACTGCTCAACGACGCCTACTGGCAATACCCGCGCTGCCAACACAGCGAGTGGCAGGCGGTGCTCGACGAGCTCATGCCACGCCAACGCGCCAACTACGAATTCGCCGCCCGCACCTACCCCGACTGCGGCTTCGGCGGCACCCGCGCCTGGGACCTGGGACGCATGAGCTACCTGCTGCGTGCCGGCGTGTTCGAAGGTTTGCTCACCGAGGCCGAAAGCCTCTGGCTGCACACCCGCCTGGCCATCCGCGCACGACACTTCTACAACAGTTGGGACAGTTACATGGCCGGCTACATGTTCGGCAAATCGGCCTGGAACTGCTCCGACCACAGCGACGAAGACTACCCCCTGCGCCTCGACCGTCAGGGCGCCGAGCATTGGAACCGCTGCATCATCATGAACATGCTCAAGCGCGCCAAGCCGCTGTTCGCCAGCCTGCCCTGGGACCTGCCACTGGATTATCCGCCACGGCCCGACTCGCTCGAGGAGAACACCTGGTCATGAGCTGCTGGATAAAACTGGGCATCGAACCCACCAAGGATCAGGACATCATTCGCGGCGCCTACCGCGCACGCCTGCCCGAATTCCACCCAGAAACCGACCCCGAGGGCTTTCAGGTACTGCGGGCAGCCTACGAGCACGCACTGAAACTCGCCATCGAAGAAGACGACGAGGACGACGATAACCCGGCCGACGCGGCCCCCGCCCGCACACCGCGCGTACACCCTGCCATCGGCGCATTCGCACGCATGCTCGCCGACCCGGCACGACGCTACAACGTCAGCGCCTGGCAGGCGTTCATCCGCGAACTCGACCAACTGCCCCTCGAAGACCTTGAGGACATCAGTTGGGACCTGCTCTGGCGCCTGGAAGAAGCCGGCCCGCTGTCCAATGCCTGTGTAACCGTGCTGGCCCAGCGCCTGGCATGGGAGCAGCAACTGCTGCGACTGGGTTATGAAGAGGCGCGCGAGGTCGAAAACCTGCTTGCGCGCTTCGCCAGCCCCGACCCGTTCGACAGCGGCCTGATGAATACCTGGTCGACGGCTGCCCAGCTGGAAACCCAGTGGTACCTGCGCACCCTGAAGCACCTCTACGAGAATCGCCCGCTGTTCGAACTCGCCGCCTTTGCACGCGAGCACACGGTGATCGCCCTGCCCCAGGACGCCGCCCTGGTCGAAAGCCTGCTGCTGAAGTTCTCCAAGGCCGGGGTCGCCAGCCCGAGCCTCTACGCCCTGTGCCTGGAGCGCCAGGTACAGCAGCCCGACGACCTCGACCTGCTGTACCTGCTGACACACCAGGCCAGCCTGTTGGGCAAAGAGGAACAGGCGCTGAGCGGCTGGACCCGACTCTGGCTGGAGCACCAACACCCGCAGGCCGCACGCGAGCTGCTCAAGCTGTGCCGTACCCACCAGCCACAACGCCTGCCGCTGATGGTCCAGGCGTTTGACCGCCTCACGCCTGTACGCCGTTGGCCCGACGACCTGAACGATGACGCGCAGACCCTCGGCAGCCCGTCACAGCGCCCGGAAACCCTGGCGCGCTGGTTCGAGGTCGCGCGCCTGGAACTGGGCGGCATTGCCGGACTGTTCGCCGACTGGCGCGCCACCGACAGTCACGAGCTCGAGCTGCTGGCGAACCTGATCGACGAACACCCGGACCCGGCCCTGCAACGTCTGTACCGGCACGCCTGGGCACTGCAATGCGGTGACACGGCGCTGCTGCAGCAGGTGCTCGAGGAGCCGCACAACAGCAACCTGATCGACGAACTGATCCTGCAAGGGTTTCGTTACCAGGCCGAGCAGCAACTGGCCTGGTTGCAGCAGGCGCCGATCCCCCTGGCGATCCAGTCATTCCTTGCCAGCCACTCGGCCCAACCGCAACTGCCAACGGTGCTCAAGGACGGTGCACTGACGCTGTGCCGCGACTGGCTGCGACGCCTGCGCCCTTACGACGCACGCATGCTGGCGCGCATCAAGGACACCTTCAATCCGAGCGGGATGATGCCTGAACCCTTCGGCCTGCAAGTGCAGTGCACCCTGGCGGGCGAAGGCCTGGTACTGCCGCCCGCGCCGACCGGTGCCGAACTGTGGCACTGGCACCGCCAGGCCCTGTTCATGCTGGCACTGGCCAAAGACCCGCAGGGCTGGCTGGCCCTGGTCACCCCGAGCATGCTCGATACCTTGCAATGCCCCAGCGGACATCCGCTGGCCAAGGTGCACAACCTGCTGCTGCGCATGCTGCAAGAGCAAGGCAACCTCGACGGTCTGCTGGGCTGGCTGGACAACCGCGACCCGCTGCAGAAGATCGTGGCCGACAGCCTGCCGGCGCCGGACCTGGCCCTGAGCAGCACGCGCCTGCCCAGCAGCGAAGTACTGCTGGCCAGCTATCAGAAAGACGAAGACGCCTTCGCCGACGACCTGCTGGGCATGATGCTGTTCTGGGCCGTGCTCTACCACGACCCCGCGCTCACGGCCGAACAACATCGTGTGCTGCTGCGCACAATGGCCGACATCAGCAGCGAAGAACCGTGGTTCGAAGCGTTTCGCACGGGGCTGATCAAAGGCGAACCGAGCAAGCCTGCGCGTGAAAAACTCGAGGCCTACGGCATGGACAGCGCAGTGTTCTTCAAGGTCATGGACACCCTCAAGGACCTGATCCGCTATGGCCGCGTCGGCGTGCCACGGCTCAAGGTGCTCAAGCAGTTGCAAAAGGCCAAGGATGACCCGAACACCGGCATCGGCCTGCGCTTCGCGCTGACCGCAGTACTGTCCTGGAGTGAGCGCCTGCTGCTGGCCCAGGCCGACCTGCAACCGGTCTCGCCCTGGGCATTCTGGCGCTGGAACAGTCGCCTGGGCCGCAGTGCGTTTGTCGGCCAGGTGCTGCTCTGCTTCTTTATCACCCTGGTGCTGTTCGTCACCTCGAACGGCGCGCCGGACGCGATGGTCAAGATCGCCCTGGGCATCGTGCTGCTGTTCGGCACCTGCCTGCGTCGGCTGCACGATATGGGCCATGGCATCGTGGTGATGGTGCTGCTGGCGCTGCTGTCGATCGCGATACCGTTTCTGCCCCTGGTGCTGGTCGCCATGCCTGGCGACCGACTGCCCAACCGCTATGGGGTATCGCCCGAGCATCATGATCCGCACGAGCTGTCCGGCGGGCTGCAGGCCGTGTTGCGGCGCCTGAACAGCTAGAGGTTGAGAGCGTCCAGCAGCTGGTTCAGGTGCTGGCGCTTGCTGCCGATCAGGTTGGACTGCTGGGTGGCCAGCACTTCGCTGAACTCGCTCAGCCAGGTGCCGATCTGCTCGCGCTCATCGCCCAGGCTTTGCATCCAGGCACGCTCCAGCCGCGCAGCCAGGGTGCGATTGGGCAAGGCATCACGCGGGTGGATCTTCAATCCGGCCAGGCGTTGCTGGCTTTGGCACGTGCCTCCTGGTCCAGCCCGGTCGGGCTGCGGTCGATGCTGTGGCTGTGGCGCGCGCCGGTTTCCACCAGCGTCACGTCCACTTCGAGCAAGCCGTTGATGTCGTAGCTGAAGCGGATGTCCAGTGCCTGGATCTTGTCCATGGGCGTGAGATCGACGTTGAAATCATCGATGAAGATGTTGTCGCGCACCCACGGACGTTCGCCCTGGTACACCGACACATGGATGACCTGCTGCTGTGGGTAGGTGGTGTAGAAACGCTCCACACGCGAGGTCGGAATCACCGTGTTGCGCTCGATGATGGGCGAGAACACCCCGGTGGATTCACCGCGTATCGACTCGACACCCAGGGTATAGGGGCACACGTCGGTCAGGATCAGCTCTTCGATCGCCGAGTCGCGGGCCTTGCACGCCGCCTGGCTGGCGGCGCCAAGCGCGACGATGGTATCGGGGTCCAGGTGGCGGTAGGGCAGACGGCCGAACAGGGTCGCGACCATCTGCTGCACCACTGGCATGCGCGTGGCACCGCCCACCAGCACCAGGCTGTCGAGGTCACGCGGGCTCAGCCGCGCATCGCGCAGGGCCTGCTCGATGGGCGCGCGCACGCGGCCCAGCAACGGCTCCCAGAGTTTCTGCGCACCCGCTTCGTCCAGGGTCCATTCACGCGGCTCGCCAGCACCCTTCCAGTGCACCGTCTGCGGGCCTTCGCCAAGCTTGCACTTGAGTTGCTCGATGTTGTCGTACAGGCTCGCCAGGGCTTGCGGCTCGACCGTCGCCAGCGGCACGCCCCAGTCCTTGAGGCAGGCCTGCAACAACGCTGCGGTGAAGTCTTCACCGCCCAGAAAGTTGTCACCGGTAGAGGCATGCACCTCGATCAGCGGCAAGGCGTATTCGAGCACGGTAACGTCGAAAGTGCCGCCGCCCAGGTCGAAGATCAGCGTGCGTTCGAACTTCTGCTCATGCAGGCCGTAGGCCATGGCTGCGGCAGTCGGCTCGTTGATCAGACGCTGCACCTTGAGGCCGGCCAGTTCGGCGGCGAACACCGTGCGTTTGCGCTGCTCGTCGCTGAAATAGGCCGGCACCGAGATCACTGCCTGGTCCACCGGGCAGCCGAGAAATGCCTCGGCATCCTGCTTGAGCGAACCCAATACCAGCGCCGAGAGTTCCTCGGGGCCGAAGGTCTGGCCGCCCAGCTCGAAGCGCTTTTCACTGCCCATGAAGCGTTTGAACGCCGCGACGCTGCGCTCGGGATGGGTGGTGAGGCGCGAGCGGGCGGCGCGCCCGACCAGAATGCTGCCGTCTTCGTCGACACTGACCACCGACGGGGTCAGTACCTCGCCGAGGGCATTGGGGATCAGTTGGGCGCGACCGTCCTGCCACACGGCAATCAGGCTGTTGGTGGTGCCCAGGTCGATGCCCAGCAAGGGCGTTGCGGCGGGGGTTGCATCCTGCATGTGAGATCTCTTGCTAAGACAGACAATGGTCCAGGCATGCAAAATACAGCAATCGAATTCATGAACAAAGCCAGGCCTCATGCGGTGTCGTGTCGAGACTGCACAGCCCCGACACGCGCACGTGTTTACGCGGCGCACTCAACCAGGGCGGCAACGCCCATATGAGCAACCCTTGCGTCCTGCTCGGGGGTCACCCCGGAAACACCTACCGCGGCGACTACATGTCCGTCGACACGCGCAGGTACCCCACCCTCCAACATGCCACACAGGCTTTGAGTGGAAAGAAACGCGGCACGTCCGCCATTGATCATGTCTTCCAGATGCTTCGATTCGCGGCGCGACAGCGCAGCGCATTTTGCTTTCTCGATAGCGATGGCAATACTGCTGGGGGGCGCGTCATCAAGACGCTTGAAGGCCATCAGATGACCGCCCTCATCGACGATCGCGATGCAAACGGCCCAGCCATTGGCGTGAGCTGTTGCAACGGCATTACCCATCATCCGCTCAACATCCGCCTGAGCGAGCACTTGTCTTGAGAACATACCAGTACCTGTCACATATCCAAGATTGGGCACTACGCGTTTTCCGCGTAGAGGGGGGCTTGCAGCGGCGCGCAGTGCTTGAGGCTCAAGCGTTCAAAAAAAGCCTCGCAGCACCGGGATGCATGGGTGGAGTTAATGTCCAGTGCACTGGTAAACAAGAACTCGCCATTGGTCAGCTCACCGAGCACATACAGGTCGTCTTCGCTGACGCCACGCGCGTTGATGGCCTGATACGTCTGTCGGTCGATGCGCAACCGCCGTGGGGGTTGGCGACAACAGTGCGATGTGCGAGCAGCTTCGACATCAGCATTGAATCCAGCTTGCTGACGTCGCGCGGCGAACCGGTGGCATTGATGACCGCGTCATACCGGCAGACCTCACCCTGCGCCCCGGCAACTAGCACCTCCTCGTCACTGGCGCAGAGAATGCGGTGATCACCTCGGATGAAGGCCAGGCGTCCGGACTCCAGGTAACCCAGTATTTTCTCGGCGTTCTCCACCGGAATCGACACGCGATAAGACATGAACACACCCATGAACTTCTCCAGAAACTGCTTTTTGTCAGCTTCCGAAAGCAGCGCCCACACCTTGTCGACCACTTTGTTCGTCGTATACAGCACTGCCTGCCAAGGGCGGGCCTGCTGCGCCGCATCGATCTCCTGGCGCAAGAACTCGACAATGTCCTCAGGCGGCGCAGGCACATGGAACTGTTCGGGGACTACCCCGCCGTGCTCGGCAATTTCCTTGCTGACCAGGGCGACCAATTGATTCAGGGTGAGGGTTGCGTTCTGCGCCAGCAGTTCATCAAAGTAGTCAACGGTCAGATAGCGCGGCACTATTCGTCCTTGCGTGCCCCGCACAGAGGGGAAAAAACCACTGCGAGAATAGATGGTCACCTGGCCTTGATGGCCATTTTCGAACAAACCGATCACCGCATCGATGCAACTCAAACGCGACCCGATCACGGCGACCGACGAGGCAGGTGCAATGATTGCGGGCAGTTCAGAGACCGGATAAGGATGCGCGAGCATACTGCGTCGTCGGGCACGCTCCAGCGGCTGGCCAGGCAACGTGCCACACATCAGGAACACACTTTCGCACTTGAGCGACACGCCACAGTCGGTATGCACGACATCCCCCCCCAAGTGCTTGACCACATCGATGACTTCAGCGGAGATTTGCACCACATTGACGCCCACCGAAGCGGCCTCTTTGATCACACTCTTGAAGCGTGACTTCAAATACATTCCGAACAGGGGGCGCGGCGCATAGGAGTCGATGGTCATTGAAAAGTCAGGAAAGTGGGCACGCACAGCAGAGGCGTTGAGGTTCAACCAGGCAAAGAAATCACCCGGTTTGTCAATGAATGGCGTGATGTAGCCCGACTTGGTATTGAGTATGTTCGAGGCAACGTCCTGGCTGTACGCCACGCCGCAGCCAAACTCGTCAGTCTTCTCAATGACAAACAAGGTCTTGGGCGCCGCGGGGCGGTCCGCTTGAACTGCTGGGTGTAATAATGAAGGAACGCCAGGCACGTCGATCCCGCCCCCACAATACAGAGAGTATTTTCCATAACACAAACCTTTGGGAAGTTAATACTGAAAGCGTTAAATACGCATTAGAGGCTGACGCTCATGACCTCAAGATCGGGCGATACATCAATAGGGAAATTCACCACCTTGCGCACGGTAGCCAACGAGACGCCTGCGGCCAGTTCAACCAGGCACAGGCCGGTGGGAGTCAACCGGAAAACGCCCACTTCGGTAATGTAGGTCACCTGTTGACCGCGACGCAGTGCCTCTGGCGCATTGAACGTCAGGTGGGCGACGCGCTCCACGAACTTGGAAATCCGTCCAGAGCGGGTCTGCTCCAGGCGTCCATCGTGTCCGAGGCTGATCGTAGCTCCATCGGCGGTGGTAGTGCCGCAGAAATACAGGTGTTTTGCGGTTTGCGAGATGTTGATAAACCCGCCTGCGCCGGGCAGACGCGTTCCAAACTTGCTGACATTGACGTTTCCCGCCTTGTCGATCTCGCCAAACCCCAGAAAAGCGACATCCAGCCCGCCGCCATCATAGAAGTCGAACAACGCGGCCTGATCGACGATCGCTTGCGGGTTCAACGAAGCACCGAAGGAAAGCCCCTCATCAGGTATTCCACCCACCACGCCCGACTCCACACTCAAGGTAAAGCCCTCGATGCCAAGCCTCTTGGCATAAGCCCCTATCAACGCAGGGATGCCAATACCGAGGTTGATGTTCGCCCGGGGGTACTTGTGCAGCTCGTGCGCAGCGCGCGAGGCAATGATTCGCTTGGCGAGGGGAACGTTGTCAAACGTGACACGTTCAGCCTCTGTCGTGCGCTGCGTGTAGCCAACGGCATGATGACGGCCATAGGTTTGCGGGTGCTCGGCGTCCTGGGCAAGCACGACATAGTCGACCAGAAACCCAGGTATTTTCACATCGGCCGGCTTCAGATTGCCGGACGCGGTGATTTTTTTGACCTGTACAATGACTTTGCCGCCGCAGTTCTTCACGGCCAGAGCCTGGGACAGAACATCCATGAACGATGTTTCCGACTCCAACGAGATATTGCCAGACTCGTCCGAAGTGCTGCCACGCAGTAAGGCATAGTCCAGGTGCAGCGTCGGATACAGCAGGTAGTCCAGGCCTTTGATGCGGATAGGCTCGACCAGTGACGCCGCCTGTCGCGAGCCGATAATTCCGCCACCATGCTTGGGATCAACGAAGGTTCCCAGGCCGATGCGAGTGATAAGGCCAGGTTCGTTGGAGGCAATCTTTGCAAACAGTTTGCTGATCACTCCCTGCGGCCAGTTATGCGCTTCCAAGCGTCCCTGTACTGCCATCTGGGCCAACGCCGGGCAGAGCCCCCAAAAACCTCCGATCGCCTTGACCACCAACCCGTCGAGCGCCAGTTGGTCCACCCCCCTACCCGCCTTGTCTCCCTGACCGGCAGCAAACAGTACTGTCAAATTGCTAGGCGAGCCCGTTTGCAAAAATGAACGACGCAGCGCTTGGGTCAGTAAATCAGGGTGACCACAACTACCAAATCCTCCCGACACGACGGTCGAGCCGTCGGCGATGAAATCCGCTGCTTCCGATGCAGTAATAATGTCCATTGAATCACATGTCTTTGATTAAAAACGCAGGTGTAAGAACGGCTGCCTGTCAGGTCAACTGTTTAACCGGTACATCACGAAAAGCAAGAATCGTGCAGCCCTGAGTCGTGCGCATTTCGTGAACAGTACCCGGCTCACGTACAATCAATGTGCCCGGCCGATACAACACATCATTTTCTACGTACTCACCTTTCAATACCAACACGGTTTCATACCCCATATGTACATGTCGCGGGGTAAATGCGCCGGGGAGGTACTGCAAAATAGCGCAGTCAGATCCCAGCGGGTCATCCTTGGTATTGTCAAATATGGGGTGAATCAACACATTCTTCCTCAGCCCTGGCTGATAGGGTAAAAACGCCAGGTCTGGCAATTCGGCTTCACCCAGCCCAAGATTGATCACTCTGTCGCCAGGCGAATCAACACAGGATGTATCTTCCAGCAAAGAACGAAGCACTATCGCTCTCCCATTGACTGCGGCGCTCATCTGCCACTCCTTACGTATTGTGTCAATCCATCAAAACCCCAAAACTGACCGTCCATACACGTCACGGCAATATAGTTGGGCGCGCCGTCCACCGCACCGAGGATGTCTTTCAACGCGGCATAGGCCGAATAGATCCAACTATCAATTTGCTCGAACGTATTGGTGTTCTGAGTGATCGTTATTTCCAGATGAAACACGACACTTTTACTAACCCGCTCTCCGCCCACAAACCATTGATTTTTAGCATCATTGATTCTGACGACGGTTAACCCTGAGTTTTTACCCAGAACTCTGCTTGTTAGCATGGTCAGCTGTTGGGCAATCCGCTGTTTTTAGCGTGTCGTCGACCGCTGCCGATAAGTTCAGATTCAAGATAGGCATGCCGTCACCAGTACTTTGGCCATTGACTGGTCGAACTTGCATTGTTCAGCACCAGGGCGATCAGCACCAACACGACCGAACTGGCCAGCACCGGTACCAGAAGAAAGTCCCAAGAGGCACCGCCTGCCAGAATCACCACCAGTGGATCTGCCCCCGCCGGCGCATGCAATGTTCTGGTCAGTTGCATCAACGCAATCGCCACACCCACCGCAACACCCATGCACAGTGGGCTAACCCCCAGGTACTTGACGACCACAATGCCCACGAAACTGGAAACAAGGTGGCCCCCTATCACATTGCGCGGCTGTGCGAGCGGGGCATCAGGTACTGCGAACAGCAACACACACGTGGCACCGAGCGGCGCCATCATGAATGGTAAGCCGAAACTCTGTGTCAAAATTGCAATAACCCCAATGCCCAGAAGCCCACCTATGAGACCATTCCAAACCAGCCGCGCGGCCGGCCTCGACGGCAATGGGTTACCCCCGGCCATTTTCTCAATGAATTTGATCACTGTTATCCCCCAATAGTAGACAGACCTGTCTGTATTTCGGTCGCCACTATACGTGCCATTACTGCACATAAAAATTGATAATAGCTATTGGCAATATGATCTTGATAGGAATTGCAAATGACAAAACGCGACGAGATTCTCATCACGGCCCTCAAGCTGTTTTCTCACCACGGCTATGCTGGCGTCGGGATAGACAGAATAATTGCCGAGTCAGGCGTGGCCAAAATGACGCTGTACAAGCAATTTGGCACAAAAGAGGGATTGATCGAGGCGACCCTGCAGCTTCGTGACGAGCTGTTCATGGCAGACCTCTCGAACTATGTCGGTCAACACGCCAGCGGCGCCGAAAAAATAAGAGCCATTTTCGAGTGGCACCGTCGCTGGTTTAAAGCCCCCGATTTCAATGGCTGCATTTTCATCAAGGCGTCCGAAGAATTCGGCGACTCGGTGCCAGCCTTTACCGCCATCATGCGCAGCCACAAAACAGCGATTCAAGATCTTGTGCGACGATGCCTGAGCGAAATGGGCGCGAGGGAAATCGAGAAGCACACGGCGCTGATCTTCATTTGCATAGAGGGGCTGACAATCCATGCCAACATGTTCAAAACCGACGACTTCACAGACCGTGTAATGAATACCGTCCTGGCGCTTGTTCAATAGGTATCTATGTTGGAGCCGATCAAAGACGAGGCGCTCTCGCGGCGCCTTGTTCGTTGTTCAAGGCAGGGGAATTGCCTGGCATGTGTCAGGCATAGCCAAACGCCAGGCACAAAAAAAAGCGACCCTAAGGTCGCTTCGTTTGTGGCTTCAGGGAGTTCAGTGGGCCCTGAAGCTAAGATATGGCGCAGCGGACGGGACTCGAACCCGCGACCCCCGGCGTGACAGGCCGGTATTCTAACCGACTGAACTACCGCTGCGCGATACACTGAGAAGTGGTGGGTGATGACGGGATCGAACCGCCGACCCTCTGCTTGTAAGGCAGATGCTCTCCCAGCTGAGCTAATCACCCTTCGTCTCGGTGTGGCGCGCATTCTACGGAGCACCTGACACTCTGGCAAGCACTTTTTTAAAATAATTTTTCAGGCCTTCCAATGACTTAGCGGGCTTGGCCTGAAGACGCCGCTCGGAGAATAATGCCCTCCTTATGTACCGAGGAGAGATGCACCCCATGTGGTTCAAAAACCTGCTGCCCTACCGCCTGACCCAGGACATACAGTTTGACGCCGAGGCGCTGGAAACCGCGCTGGCCACCAAGCCCGCGCGCCCCTGTGCCAGCCAGGAGTTGACCACCTACGGTTTCGTCGCGCCGTTCGGCAAAGGTGAAGACGCCCCCCTGGTGCACGTCAGCGGCGACTTCCTGCTGATTGCCGCACGTAAAGAAGAACGCATCCTGCCGGGTAGCGTGGTGCGCGATGCGGTCAAGGAGAAGATCGACGAGATCGAAGCCGAGCAGATGCGCAAGGTCTACAAGAAGGAACGCGACCAGATCAAGGACGAGATCATCCAGGCCTTCCTGCCACGCGCCTTCATCCGCCGCTCGATGATCTTCGCCGCCATCGCCCCCAAGCAAGGCCTGGTCCTGGTCAACTCGGCCAGCGCCAAGCGTGCCGAAGACCTGCTGTCGACCCTGCGTGAAGTGATGGGCTCGCTGCCAGTACGCCCGGTGACGGTGAAAGTGGCGCCAAGCGCGACCCTGACCGACTGGGTCAAGCAGCAGAAAGCTGCGCCCGACTTCTATGTACTGGACGAGTGCGAGCTGCGCGACACCCACGAAGACGGCGGTATCGTGCGCTGCAAGCGCCAGGACCTGACCAGCGACGAGATCCAGCTGCACCTGGGCACCGGCAAGGTCGTGACCCAGTTGTCGCTGGCCTGGCAGGACAAGCTGTCGTTCGTGCTCGACGACAAGATGGTGATCAAGCGCCTGAAGTTCGAAGAACTGCTGCAGGACCAGGCCGAGGAAGATGGCGGCGAAGAAGCACTGGGCCAGCTCGATGCCAGCTTTACCCTGATGATGCTGACCTTCGGCGACTTCCTGCCGGCGCTGTTCGAAGCGCTGGGGGGCGAGGAGATTCCGCAGGGGATCTGATTCACGCTATATAGATAGAGGCCATGCGCGCCCCATCGCGGCT